>DASQIB010000027.1:0-72931 GCA_035631795.1 Gemmatimonadales bacterium
CGCGAGAATGGGGAGCGCGGCGTTCTTGTTGCCGGCCGGGCGAATGGTGCCCTTGAGCGGGCGCCCGCCCGTTACCGCGAAGGACGGAGGCATGGGTGAGGCAAGCTAGGTAGCGGCTTGCGCCGGCGTCAAGCGTTCGCGAACGTTGGCCACGTGAACGTGAGTCCGATTCTCGCCCTAGCTGGACTCATCACGATCGGCCTGCTCGTCCCGCGACTCACGAGCGTGCGGTGGCCGCGGGGGCGGACCCTCGAGGTTCTCGTCGCCGCCGGAGGGCCGCTCGTCGTCCTCGGCCTCGTGTTGGGTCCGGGAATCGATTTCCTCGATCGGCCGGCGCTCAGGGCGCTCGCGCCCGCGACCGGTCTCGCGATCGGCTGGATCGGCGCCTCGCTCGGCGCCCGGTTCGAGTGGCGATACGTGCGGCGCATTCCGCGGAGCGCCTGGCTCCTGGCCGCGCTGTCGAGCCTGGCGGCCCTGGTCGTCGTGACGGTCGTCGCCTGGCTCTCGACCAGGCTCGTGCCCGCCCTCGCGCTCGCCTGGGCACCGCGGCTTCCCGCGATCCTGGCGCTTGGCGCCGTCGCGGCGGCGTCGGGACCGGGAGTCGTGGCGCTCCTGCTGCGCGCCAGGGGCATTGCGCCTCGCGCCGCCCGCCCGATCATACGCGCCGCCCTCCTCGAAACCGTCTGCGCGGTGCTCGTGATGACCGTGCCCATCGGCCTCGAGCGGCGGGGCACCGCCCTGTCGTGGGTCGTCTGGGCCACGCTCGCCATCGGGACCGGCGCCCTCAGCGGCACGGTGTTTTCGTGGCTCGTGCGTCCGCAGCTCGTCGGTGCCGAGTTGGCGTTCGTGGTGCTCGTGACGCTGCTCTTCGGAGCGGGGCTCGGGGCCGCGGCCGGTGTCACACCGTTCGTGACGTGCTTTCTCGCGGGCGTGGTGATCGTCAATGCCTCGTCGCGGCGTCACGCCGTCCGCGCCGTGCTCGCTCGAGGCGAGCGTCCGACCTCAGTCGTGTTGCTCGTGGTGGCCGGCGCGCTGCTCGCGCTGCCGACGGCATGGATGTTCCTCGCCGCGCTTCTCCTCTTCGCATCGCGCGCCGTGGCCAAGTGGCTGGCCGTGCGGTACGGACGCCCTCCGCTGGGACTCGTGCGCCTGTCGCGTGATTGGGGTCTGGGCACCATCGCCCAAGGCGGCGCCGTGGTGGCGCTGGGGGTGAGCTACGCGCTCCTGTACGGCCGTGAGGGAGCCCCGCTGCTCACGAGCATCGTGCTCCTCGTCGCGGCGGCTCAGCTCGCGGCGCCTCCACTCCTGGCGCTCGCCCTCCGAGCCGACTCTCGAGCGCCAGCGTTGACAGAGACGGCGGCGCCTGCAGAGCTTAGTGCCAACGTTCCCATGGAGCTGCCCCGATGATCCCTGGTTGGGTGGCCGTCGTCACCGGGATTTCACTCGCGATTCTCGCACTGTCGGCGATCGTCATCGCCCTCTCGTCGGTCGCCGCGGCGCTGGGCGTGCGCGAGTTTCTGCGCGTGCTCCGGGAGCTCGCGGGCCCCACGTTGGGCGACGTGCGCCACCTGATCGGAGCGATCCGCGCAGAGGCGGACGGTCTCGTCGGGACCTCCCGCGAGATGCGCGGGCGGATCGTCGCGGCGGCCGACGCGGCGCAAGCGCGCTTGGCCGACCTGGATGCGCTGGTCGAGGTGGTGCAGGAGGAGGTGGAGACCGCCGTGCTCGACGTGGCGGCGACGCTCCGCACGGTGCGGCGCGGCCTGTCGCTGCTCGAGTGGGGGCGCCGCACCCTCAAGCGGGGGAAAAAGCACTGACGGGAAAGACGCTCCTTGCGGCCGCGGCCGCCGGCTTCGTCGGGGTGATGCTGTTCCCCTCCGTGGCGCATGCCTGGACCCCGGGCACCCACGTTTACCTCGGCGAGTCGGTGCTGGCGAACCTGCACCAGCTCACGGGCGCCGTCGCCGACCTGCTGCGGGCTTTCCCGTACGATTTCCTCTACGGCAACATCGCGGCCGACACCTCCCTCGCCAAGAAATACGCGCCCGTGGGCCGGCACTGTCACGCCTGGCACGTGGGCCAGGAGATCTTCGACCTCGCCCACACCGACCCACTTCGCGCGTTCGGGCTGGGGTACCTCTCTCATCTCGCCGCCGATGCCGTCGCCCACAATTTCTTCGTGCCACGGCAGCTCGTCCTCACGTCGAGCACCACGGCGCTCGGTCATAGCTACTGGGAGAGCCGCTTTGAGACGCACCTCGGGCCCGCGTACGCGACGACCGCCAAGGAGCTGATTCTCCAGGATCACGCGGCGAGCGACACCCACCTCGACACGATCATCTCCCCCACCCTCTTCAGCGTCGGGACCAGCCGCCGCCTGTTCCGCGGCATGGTCCACCTGACGGAGAGCGAGAGCTGGCGCTGGGCGTTTCAGATGATTCTCGAGAACACGCGGTGGGACTTGCCCGACGAGGACGTCGAGCGCCACATGGCGGTGGCGTTCGAGTACGTGATGGAGATGCTGGGGGAGAAGGACGCGGCGGCGCGGCGCCTCGACCCCGCGGGCGACCAGGCGCTGCGGCTCGCCAAACGGATGCGACGCGAGGCGCTCCAGGAGGGTGGGCGCGAGGATCCCGAGCGCATGCTGGAAACGGCGGAGCACCACTTCGGCCTGCCGACCCCGCCCCTGGCGTACTGGCGCCAGTCGTCCGCGCAGCGGCCCTGGCGGAATCGCAACGGGGCGGGTCGAGCGGCCCGTTAGGCGGCGAGCTTTTCTTCCAGGACTTTCTGTACCAGCTTGGGATCGGCCTTGCCGCGCGACACCTTCATCACCTGCCCGACGAAGAACTGCAGCAGCTTGACCTCACCACTCTTGTAACGCGTCACCTCCGTGGGGTTGGCCGCGAGCACTTCGCTGACCCAGCCCGTCACGACGCCGGTATCCGCCACCTGTACGACCCCCAGCGCCTCGGCGACGTTGCGCGGCTCGCCGCCCCGCTCGGCGACCTCGGCGAACACCCGCTTCGCGGCCTGGTGGCTCAGCGTGCCGCCGTGCACCAGGCTGATCAGGTTGGCGAGCGCGCCCGGGGACACCCGCAACGCCTCGCCGTGCTCCTTGGCGTCGGCGAGCACTTCCGTCATCACCCAGTTCGCCGCGGTCTTCGACTCGGCACCCGCGTGCACCACCGCTTCGTAATAGTCCGCCACCGCTCGCTCCGCGGTGATCACGGCCGCGTCGGTCATGTTCAGCGCGTACTGGGCGACAAAGCGCTCACGCTTCTTGGCCGGGAGCTCCGGCAGGAGCGTCTGTTGCTCGGCGATGAACTCCTCGCTCAACACCAGCGGCGGCAGATCGGGATCCGGGAAGTAGCGATAGTCGTGACTCTCTTCCTTGCTCCGTTGCGGCCGGACCGCGTTGGTCTTGGAGTCGTACAGCATGGTCTGCTGCGTGATGGTGCCCCCCGCCTCGAGGACCGCAATGTGGCGATCCCGCTCTACCGTGAGCGCTTTTTCCACGTACGCGAACGAGTTGATGTTCTTGACCTCGGTCTTGGTGCCGAGCGCCGATTGGCCGGCACGCCGGATCGAGAGATTCGCGTCCACGCGCAAACTCCCCTTCTCCATGTCACAGTCCGAGACGCCAGCGTATTCGAGCACCTGCTTGAGCGTCTGGAGGTACGCTCGCGCTTCGTGGGGCGAGCGAAAGTCCGGCCCGGTCACGATTTCGACGAGCGGCACGCCGCAGCGGTTCAGGTCGATCGCGGTCTGCCGGGGAAAGCGGTCGTGCAGCGATTTCCCGGCGTCCTCTTCGATGTGCAGGCGCACGATCGTCGCAGCGACCACGCCCCGGTCGGGGGAGAGGTACGACAGGGCGCCGTTGGTCGAGAGCGGCTGCTCGAACTGGGAGATCTGGTAGCCCTTCGGCAGGTCTGGATAGAAGTAGTTCTTGCGCGCGAAGAGGCTGCGCGGGTGCACGGTGCAGCTCAGGGCCAGCGCCGCGCGCACCGCGAGCTTGAGCGCCTGCTCGTTGGGCGCGGGAAGCGCCCCGGGCAACCCGAGGCAGAGCGGGCAGACATTGGTGTTGGGTGGCGCACCGAACGCCGCCGAGCAACTGCAGAACATCTTCGACGCCGTGCGCAGCTGCACGTGCGTCTCGAGGCCGATGACGGTCTCCCAAGGTCCGCCGTGGGGCACTAGGCCTCCTCCATGGCCGGCACGACGCGCTCGAGCGCGTACGCCGCCTCGAGCATCTCATCCTCGAGAAAGGCCTGGCCGACGATCTGTCCGCCGAGCGGCAGGCCTTTGACGCGTCCGATGGGAATGGAGATCGCCGGGAGCCCGGCGAGGTTCGCCGTCACCGTGAAGATATCCGAGAGATACATCGCCACCGGGTCCTCGAGCTTCTCGCCGGCCTTGAACGCCGGCGTGGGCGTAGTCGGTGTGAACAACAGATCCACGCCGCGGTCGAACACGTTCCGGAAATCCTGCGCGATCAGCGCGCGCATCTGTTGCGCCTTGCGATAGTAGGCGTCGTAATAGCCCGAGGACAAGACGTAGGTACCGAGCATGACCCGGCGGCGCACTTCGGCGCCAAACCCCTCCCCGCGCGTCGTGCGGTACAGCGCGCGCACGTCCTCCGAGCCGTTGAACCGCGGGCCGTAGCGGGCGCCGTCGTAGCGGGCCAGGTTGGACGACGCCTCGGCCGGGGCGACGATGTAGTAGGTGGCGACGGCGTACGCCGTGTGCGGCAGCGACACCTCGCGCACCGCGGCGCCGAGCTCCTTCAACAGGCGAATGGCGCGGTCGCAGGCCCGGCGCACCGCGGGGTCCAGGTCGGCTGGGAAGTACTCTTTCGGGATGCCGATCACGAAGCCCTGCAGCGATTCGGGGACGTTGGGCAACCGCAGTGAATCGCGGTCTTCGCACGTGGAGTCGCGGGGGTCGCGCCCGCTGATCACGGAGAGCACGCGCGCCGCATCGTGGACGCTGCGCCCGAGCACGCCGATCTGATCGAGGGACGACCCGAACGCCACGAGACCGTAGCGGCTCACCCGCCCGTACGTCGGCTTGATGCCGACCACCCCGCACAGCGACGCGGGCTGGCGCACGGAGCCACCGGTCTCCGAGCCGAGGGCGGCGGGGACGGCTCCGGCGGCGACCAAGGCGGCGGAGCCACCCGACGAGCCGCCCGGCACGCGCGTCTTGTCGAACGGATGGAGCGAGCGGCCGTACGCGGAGTGCTCCGTGGACGAGCCCATGCCGAACTCGTCGCAATTCGTCTTGCCGGCGATCAAGGCCCCCGCCGCCTTGAGTTTCGCGCAGGCGGTCGCTTCATACGGGGAATGGTACCCGCCGAGAATCTTCGAGCCGCAGCTCGTGGTGAATTCGAGCGTGCAGATGTTGTCCTTCACCGCCACGGGCATGCCGTAGAGCACGCCCGAGGGATGCGCGGTCTGCGCCTGCGCGACGAGGGACTTGCGAAGCTCCTTGATCGGTGTCAGGCAGGCATTCAGCCGTTTGGCTTTGGAGATGCGGTCGGCCGCCGCCTTGGCGCTCGCGAGCGCTTCGCTCGGATCGCTCACAGCTCGGGCTCCTCGAACGCCCCGAGCTTGGGCACGAGGAAAAACCCGTCCTTGAAGGCGGGGGCGAGCTCGGGCGGTCCGAAAGCGAGCCCGCTGGGTTTCACTTCGTCCGGGCGGAACCGCACCGCATCCGGTCCCGGGATGAACGGCTTGACGCCCTCACTCGCCGGAACGGCGTTGATCTGCGCGACGTACTCGAGAATACGCGACATCTGCTCGGCCAGCGCCGGCAGCGCTTCCTCGGCGACGTCGAGCTCCGCGAGCCGCGCGATCTTGCGCACTTCGTCATGCGTGACGCTCATGCACTCTCCCACTCCCGCTCGAGTCCGGCATAGGCCACGAGCAGCTGTTTCGTCCCGATGTCCTGATCGTCGAATTCCACCGTCACCTTGAGCTCGCGTCCCGAGCCCGCCACCGCCCGCACCACACCGCCGCCGAACTTCCGATGCCGCACGCGCTCGCCGGCCACGTACCGGGGCGCGTCCTGCGACACCTCCACCTCCCAATCGAGCTCGACGGGCGCCGGCCGGCGCGAACGCCGACCCGGCTCGTCGCGTGACGCACGGTCGCCCCCCCATTGGGGTGTCGTGCTCCGCTCTTCCAGCACGCCCGCCGGCACGGCGTCGAGAAAGCGCGAGGCCGCCGACAGCTCGAGGCGGCCGTTGCGGTACCGCGTCCGCGCCCATGAGAGATACAATTTTTCGCGGGCGCGCGTGAGACCCACGTAGCAGAGTCGACGTTCCTCTTCGAGCCCCCCGGGCTCGCCCGCCGTCCGTGCCAACGGGAATAACCCGTCCTCCAGCCCGGCGAGGGCGACCACCGGCCACTCGAGCCCTTTGGCCATGTGCACGGTCATGAGCGTGACGCCCGTGGGATCACCGCTCCCCTGGTCCGCCGAGGTGACGAGCGCCGCCTGGGTGAGGTAGCGCTCGATGAGAGTTGCACCAGGCGCCCTTTCCCCTGCCCCGGCTTCACCACCGGCCTCTTCCCCGGTTTCGTCCGCCGTTTCCGCCCACGCGGCCGCTCCAGCGATGAGTTCCTGCACGTTCTCGAGCCGCTCGATGCCCTCGGCGCCCTCGTCCAAGAGATACGGTTCGTACCCCACCGCCTCGATCGTCCGCTCGAGCGCCGTCGCCGGGTCCGATTGCGCGTGCCGGGCCCGGAGGTCGTCGATCAATCGCGCCACGGCGGCGAACGCGTCCCGCACGTTGGGCCGCAGGTCGGGGATGCGGTCCGCCGCGCGGGCGGCCTCGAGCAGGGGCTGGCGCCACTGGCCCGCGGCACGGGCCAGCGACGCAAAGGAGGTGTCCCCGATCCCCCGGCGCGGCACGTTAACGATCCGCGCGAATGCCGCGTCGTCCGCGGGATTGGCGATGAGCCGCAGGTAGGCGAGTACATCCTTCACTTCCCGACGCTCGTAGAAGCTCACGGCCCCCACCAGCCGATAGGGAATCCCCCGGAAGCGGAAGGCCTCTTCGAGCGGGCGCGACTGCGCATTGGTCCGGTAGAGGATGGCCATCCCTTCATACGGAACGTCACCGCCACCGACGCTCGCGCGTCGGGTCAGCTCTCCCGCGAGCCATTCCGCCTCATCGCGCTCATCGGCCGACGTGAGCAGCGTGACCGGCTCGCCGCCCTGCTTGGCGGTGAAGAGCGTCTTGCCCAGCCGGCTCGTGTTTTCGGCGATGACGCCGTTGGCGGCGTCCAGGATCACCTGGGTAGACCGATAGTTCTGCTCGAGCTTGATGAGCGCCGCGCCCGGGAAGTCCTGCTGGAACGAGAGCATGTGCCGGACGTCCGCGCCGCGCCACCCATAGATCGCCTGATCGTCGTCGCCCACGACACAAAGATTCCGGTGCTCCGCGGCCAGCTGCTTCACTAGTCGGTACTGGGCGGCGTTGGTGTCCTGGAACTCGTCCACCAGCACGTGATCGAAGCGGCGCTGCCAGTACGCCAGGCGCTCCGGGTGCCCGGCGAACAGGTTCAGTGGGAACAACAGCAGGTCATCGAAGTCCATGGCGTTCGCCTGGCGCAGCGCCGGGCCGAGGGCCGCGTAGATCTCCGCCGCGAGACGCTCGAGCGGGCTTTCCGCGTTGGCCCCGAGCTCCTCCGGGAGCAGCATCCGATTCTTGGCCCCGGAGATGATCCCGTGGATCACGCGTGGTGGGTTCGCTTTGGGAGAATGCCCGCGCTGCTCCAGCATGCGCTTGATGAAGGACTCGGAGTCGTCCTGGTCGTAGATCGTGAAATTGGAGCCGAAGCCCAGGAGCGGGGCTTCGCGCCGCAGCAGCCGGGCCGACAGCGCGTGAAACGTGCCGATCCACAGGCCACGGGGGTCGGCGCCCAGCAGCGAAGCCACGCGGGCCCGCATCTCGCCCGCGGCTTTGTTGGTGAACGTGACCGCGAAAATGCGCCACGGAGCCACGCCCCGCTCGCGTATCAGATGCGCGATGCGGGTGGTGAGCACGCGCGTCTTCCCGGAGCCCGCACCGGCGAGTACGAGCAGGGGTCCGCCCGTGTGGCGGACGGCGCCTTCTTGCTGAGGGTTGAGGGCGACGGTCACATTCAGCTGGCGGCGACCAGAGGGAACTCCAGGACGAACTCGGCGCCTTCCGCGCCGCTACCCGCCGCGCCCGGCGCGGGCCGGTAGACCAGGCGGCCGCCATGCTGCTGCTCGACGATGCGTCGCGCCAGCGCCAGTCCGATGCCCCAGCCCCCCGGCTTGGTCGATACGCCGGGCTCGAACAGCTGGGGCCGCACGTCGAGGGGCACGCCCGGGCCATCGTCGCGCACGCTGACGCGCGCCGTGCGTCCCCCCCCCGCCGCGTCGACGGTCACATCGATCCGCCCGCCCCGTCCGGACAGCGCATCGATGGCGTTCTTGATCACCGCTTCGAGAGCCCACTCGAGTAGCACGGGATCACCGAGCGCCGTCGGTCCCGGCCCCGTGGCGCGGAGCGACAGGGTCACGGGGCTCGCCAGCGTGGGGAGGCGAGGCCGGAAATAGCTCACGACGCGCTCCGCCAGCGCACCGAGTCCCACCGGCTCACGACGCGCCGGCCGGCCGATGCGCTCGAACCGCTTGGCCACACGCTCGAGGCGTTCCGCATCGGCCTGAAGGTGATCCGCGAGCTCGACGCCCGTGGTACCCGGATTTTCCCGCAGGTAGGCAATCCATCCCGTGAGGCTCATGAGCGGCGTGCCGAGCTGATGCGCCGATTCCCGCGCCATGGCGACCCACAACCGGTCGCGTGCCGCGGCGACCTGCGAGCGGTACGCCCACGCGGCGAGCAGGGCCAGACAGAGGAGGACGGCCCCCTCGAGGGCGGCGATGCCCGCGAAGCGGCGGGCGGCGGGGCCGGCGCCATAATGAATGGTCCCTACCCCCGGCTGCACGAGCGGCGCGTTCTCCAGATCCAGGTCCGCGATCCAGGCGCGCAGGCGGGCGGTGTCCCGGCCGATGCTCACCGGCGCGTTGTCGAGCGCCGTGATGTGGCCGGCCGTGTCGGTCACGACGATGGCGATCCCGAGCGAGCGCACCTGACGCGCCAGATCGAGGAGGGCATCGGTGGCGGCGTCCGGGCCGGGATCGTTGAGCCCCGCGAACACGCGGCCGAGCAGGATGCTCGTCTGGCGCGCGTCCTCGCGCAGGTGGCGCGCCACGACCCACGCGTAGCCCACCGTGATCCCGCCGAGGAGCAAGGCCAATCCCACGACGGCCGGGGGCCCCATGCGGCGGAGCGCGGCGCTACGCGGCACCGGAGGAGGGCGCGAGCCGCTCCGTTCCCACGAAGGGGACGAGGGCGCGCGGTAACGACACGGACCCATCCGCCTGCTGGTGCGTCTCGAGCAGCGCGGCGATCGTGCGCGGCAACGCCACACCCGAGGCGTTCAGGGTGTGGACCAGCTCGGGCTTGGCCCCGGGAGCCGATCGGAAGCGGATGCGCGCCCGGCGCGCCTGAAAGTCGGTGAACGTGCTCGAGCTCGACACTTCGAGCCATTGGGCCACGCCCGGAGCCCAGACCTCGAGGTCGTACGTCTTCGCGCTCGCAAAGCCCAGGTCGCCCGCCGCCAACAGGACGACGCGATAGGGCAGCTCGAGTCGCTGCAGGACGGCTTCCGCGTGGGCCGTCATGCGCTCGTGCTCGGCGGCCGACTCGGCCGGGCGGGCGAAGCGGACGAGCTCCACCTTGTCGAACTGATGTACGCGGAGAAGACCGCGCGTCTCCTTGCCCGCGGCGCCCGCCTCGCGCCGGAAACACGGCGTGTAGGCCGTGTAGCCGAGCGGGAGCTTCGCGCCGTCGAGGATCTCATCGCGGTGCAGGTTGGTGACCGGGACCTCAGCCGTGGGGACGAGAAAGAGGTCGTCGGGCTCGGTCCTGTAGGCGTCGTCCTCGAACTTCGGCACCTGCCCCGTGCCCTCCATCGTGTCCCGCTTCACCAAGAACGGGGGCTCCACCTCGACGTAGGCGTGCTCCCGCGTGTGCACGTCGAGCATGAAGTTCACGAGACCTCGCGCGAGCCTGGCGCCCGCGCCCACAAATACGGGAAACCCGGAGCCCGCCACCTTCGCCCCGCGCTCCAGGTCGAGGATACCGAGCGCCGCGCCGATCTCCCAATGCGGCTTCCCGCCCTTCGGGGCGGGCTCGCCCCACGAGCGCACGATCGTATTGTGCGACGCGTCCCCCTCGGGGACCTCGGCCAGCGGCAGGTTCGGCACGAACAGGGACTTGCGCTCGACCTCGGCCTCGACCGCGCGCAACTCCTTCTCCTGCTCTTCGATCTTCGTGCTATGTGCCTTTCGCTCCCTCACCACGTTCGGGGGCAGGCTCCCGTGCTGCTTGACGTGCTGCGCGTCCGCCTTGGCCGATTCGTTGCGCGCGGCGTTCAGGCTGTCGAGCACGGCCGTCAATCCCCGCCGCTTCATGTCGAGCGCTTCGAGCTCATCGAGTTGGCGCTTCAAGGCGGGGTCACCCCGCCGGGCGAGCGCGGCGCGCACCTGCTGGGGCGAGGCGCGAAGCAACTTGAGATCGATCACGTGCTACTGGGTGGGGTTGCCGGGCTGGAGGCCGCGGTAGCCGCAATTCTGATCGACGAGAATCTCCATGTCCAACCGCCGCGCGGTCGTGTCCACGGCGAGGACGCGCAGCTTGGCATACAGCGATACCGTTGCGCCGAAGGAGCACGTGAGGGGACGCGAGCGGATGAGCACCACCATCCCCGTGTCGTTGACGGCCAGCGGCTTGTCGAAAACGTAGGGCGACGTCGGCGCGAGCGTGATCGCGTCGAACGCCGTCGTGACGTGCTCCAAGCCGGAGAGCTGGCCCAGGTTCAACGTGCCGAGCGGGAAAAGCGCGGGCTCGCCGATGGAGTCGAAATCGAACGCGAAGTCGAACCCCGTGGTCTGGTCCGTGCGTACTTGTGCGGCGCCACTCAACGTGTACGCGGACGGCAGGGTGATGTCGGTGCCCCGAAGCGCCCAGAGCGACACGGTGTCCACGACGTTCGGGAAGAGCGGCGCGGGCAACCCGGTTGCATTGCTGCAGCCGCCGGCGAGCAAGGCGACCGCGGGAATGGCGGCAAGCGCGACCAACGAGTGGCGGGAGGGCATTCTGTGCGGGGAAGATACCGCGCTCCGTCCAAGTGGGTCAACCCACGGTGGCTGCTTGACTTCGCTACTCTCGATTCCTAGCTTGGCCGCCGTATGGCGACGATCCGGGAAGTGGTCGAGGCGTTGAGCCGCCGCAGCGGCGTCGACGCCGTCATGGTGGTGGGTCGCGACGGGCTTCCGATCGATTCCCGCACGGCTAACGGCGTCGACGCCGACAACGTGGCCGCGCTCCTCCCCTCGGTCATCAACGGAATCGCGCAGCTCGGTGAGGCAGGCGGCCGCGGCGAGTTCGGCACCGCGGTGCTCGAGTTCGGATCCGGGCTCGCGGTGGTCACCGTCCTGCACGCCGATGCGCAGCTGGTAGTCCTAGTGCGGCCGTCCACGAACGTGGGCGCACTGCTCTACGACCTGCGCCGTCACCGCTCGGCGATCGCCGGCCTGCTCTGACCGGGCACGGTCCTTGTCGCCCGGCCGGCGGCACCTCCTTGTGGTGGACGACGAGCCGCACATCGGCTTGCTGTTACGCCCGCACCTCGAGCGGCTCGGATACGCGGTGAGTCTCGCCCGCACCCTCGCCGAGGCGCGCGCCGCTTTCGACGATCACGCCGCCGCGCCCTTGGACGCGATGCTCCTCGATCTCCACCTGCCTGATGGATCCGGTCTCGAGCTGTTGCGCGAGCTGCGTGCCCGCACGGCCACCCGTGCCTTTCCGGTCATCGTGCTGACCGCGGAAGGTGAAGAGCGCGTGCTGCAGGAGGCGGAAGAGCTGGGCGCGGGCCTCCTGACCAAGCCGTTCAGCCCGAGCAAGCTCACGGCGCGGATCGCGACGCTCCTGGGCGACGCATGAGCGTTTGGGCGGCGATTCTGGCCGGCGGCTCGGGCACCCGATTCTGGCCGCTCTCGACGCCCGAGCGGCCCAAGCAGCTGCTGCCGCTCGTCGGCGACCGGCCCCTGCTCGTCCAGGCGGTGGAGCGCCTCGACGGGCTCGTCCCGCCCGAGCGGATTCTCATCCTCACCGGCCCCTTCCTGGTCGACCAGGTGGCGCGAGCGGTGCCCCAGATTCCGCGTGCCCAGGTCTTCGCCGAGCCGCGCGCGGCGTCCACGGCGCCGGCGCTGGTGTGGGCGGCCAACTGGATCTCCCAACGGGAGCCGGGTGGCGGCGCCCAGATGCTCTCACTGCACGCCGATTGGGCCGTCAGCGACGACCGGGCCTTCCGCGCGGCCGCCCGCCAGGCGCTCGGCGTCGCGGAGGAGTACGACGTGCTCGTGACGGTGGGCGTCAAGCCGTCGCGGAACGAGACCGGATACGGCTACGTGATCCCGGGCAAGACCCTCGGCGGCGCGCGCACCGTGCGCCGGTTCCTCGAAAAGCCGTCGCCCGCGCGCGCCGCGTTGCTACGCCGGCAGGGGGCCCTCTGGAATACGGGGCTCTTTGCCTGGGGCGTCGCACGCTTCCTGGGCGAAGCCGGGGCGTATGCCCGTGAGCTCAAGCCCGGGTGGACGGCGCTCGCCGCCGGCGACGTGGCCGGGTTTTTCAGCGCCGTCCGGCCCGTCGCCGTGGACGTGGCCGTGCTGGAGCGCACCAAGCGGCTCGCGGTCGTAACCGGCACCTTCGACTGGGACGACATCGGCTCGTGGGACGCCTTGTTACGGATTCGCAAGCCCGATGCCCGGGGCAACGTGGTGGTCGGGAACGCGACCGTCGCCGAAGATGTGCGCCGCTCGGTCATCTGGTCCGAGAGCGAGCACGTCGCGGTCGTGGGCCTGGAAGACATGGTCGTGGTGCGTGCGAACGGTCACACGCTCGTGATGCCCACCGGACGCGCCGAGCGCCTGAAGGAGCTGGTGCAGCGACTGTGAGCCACGCCCTGTATCTCCTGGACCCCGACCCCGCGCCCGCCTGGGCGCCGTTCGCCGGTTCGCGCCCCCTGTGCGAGCTGCGCGCGGGCGCGCACTTGATTCGCGAGCGCTGGGAAATGTTCGTCGGCGCGGAAGCCGCGGGGATCTTCGCCCTGCCCCACCTCGCGGGGTTCTCGGAGCCCGGCGTGCCTCCGGTCGGGGCTCGGCGAGCGGTGGCCGGGCCGGTGGTGATCGGATCGTCCACGTTCGCGCCGTGCGGGCTCGCCCCGTCCCTACCTGAAGGCGCTTTCCGACTCACGAACGGCGGCATCACGGTCGGCTGGGGCGCCGGACCCGGCAGTACGTGGGACGGCCCGCAACCCCACGCGACGGCGGTAGAGGTCCCGGGCCTGGTCCTGCACGGCGTCTACGATCTGCTCCCCGCGCTCGAGCGCCTCCTGGGCGACGACACGCGCGCGCTGCTGGGCGATTCGGACCCGGTCCCGGCGGGGAGCATCGTGCTCGGAGACCCCGCGGCGATCGCGGTGCACGACGCCGCCGTGGAACCCGGCGTCGTCTTCGATGTACGCAACGGGCCGGTGGTGCTCGAGAGCGGCGCCGAGGTCCGCTCCGGCGCCCGGCTCGAGGGACCGCTCTGGGTCGGCCCGAACGCGCACGTGCTCGGCGGTCCGATCCGCGCGTCGGCGATCGGCCCGCGCGTCAACGCGCGCGGTGAGCTGTCGAACTGTGTCTTCCTGGGCTACGGCAACAAAGCCCACGACGGATTCGTGGGCCATTCGGTGATCGGCCGGTGGGCGAATCTCGGCGCGGGGACGATCACGTCGAACCTGAAGAACACGTATGGGCGCGTGCGCCTGGACGTGGCGGGCGCGGCGCTCGAGACCGGGCTGCAGTTCCTCGGCAGCCTGATCGGCGATCACGCCAAGACGGCGATCGGCACGCTGTTGTCGACCGGGACGGTGATCGGCACGGGCGCGAGCGTGTTCGAGGGCGTGCGCGCGCCGAAGTACGTCCCCCCCTTCGCCTGGGGGAGCGACGGCGCCACACGGATGACAAAGGAAGGCTTCCTGAAGATCGCCGGTCGGGTGCTCCCGCGGCGTGACGTAGTGGTGGATGAGGCCACGCGGGCCCTGCTCGGTCGCATCTACGACTGGAATTTGGGCTGAATTTCCCGTTCCCCGTTGCTCATCGCGGGCGGACGGCGCACATTGGGAACCCCGGCGAAACGCGGCGCGCGATGGCCCAGACCGAACAATTCCGACGAGTCGGCAAGTTCGAGCTCCATGAGCTCATCGGGGAAGGTGCGATGGGCGCCGTGTGGAAAGCGTACGACTCGGTCATCCGGCGCTACGTCGCACTCAAGCTCCTGTCGCGCGCGGGGCGCACCGCCGACGCGCGCGATCGTTTCCTCCGCGAAGCGCGCGCCGCGGGGGCGCTGCAACACCCGAACATCGTCACCATCTACGACCTCGGCGAGTCCGACGGGCAGCTCTTCATCGCCATGGAGCTGGTCGATGGGCGCGACCTGAGCTCGCTCATCGCGTTGAGTGAGCCACTCGCGCTCGAACGGAAGCTGGACATCGTCATCGAGGTTCTGCAGGGGCTGTCCTACGCGCATGAGCGCGGCGTGATTCACCGCGACATCAAACCGTCCAACGTGCGCATCGCCTCCGACGGTTCGGTGAAGATCATGGATTTCGGGATCGCGCGGCTGCAGTCGGCGGATGCGACGGGTTCGGGCGCGATCATCGGCACCCCGACATACATGGCGCCGGAGCAGATCACGAATGGCGCCATCACTCCCGCGACGGACATCTTCGCGGTGGGCTGCCTGCTCTACGAGCTGCTCGCGTACCGCAAGCCGTTCGAGGGCGAGACGGTCCATGGTGTGCTCTACCAGGTGCTCACGACGGACCCGAAGCCACTCCGCACCATGGCGCTCTCCGTTCCCGCGGCCCTCGAGCGCGTCGTGGCGAAGGCCCTGAACAAGGTGCCCGAAGAGCGCTACGAGACGGCGCGCCAGATGCAGTCCGCGCTCTTCAGCATCCGTGCGGCGCTGTCCGGCGCGGCGGATACCACGGAGCGTATCAGCCTGCGGTGGTCGCCGATCCCCTCGGCCGTGCTCCGGCTGGTCACCCACGCCCCGCTCAAGTGGCGCGCCACCGTGTTGACGACGTTGATGGTCACGACGCTGGTGCTGCTGTACGTATCGCGGTCCCCGTCTCCCTCCGCCGCACCGTCTCCCGAGCCCGGCCTCGCGAACGCCACGCTCGACCAACTCCTGAGCTATCCCCTCCCGATGCACCTCAACCCGGCGCTGCTCGCGCAGCGGGACTCCGCACTCGCGGCCCGGGACCGGGCGCAGCGGGCAGGCGCCATGAAGAACAACGTGCCGACGCTCATCCTCGCCGAGGCGGTGCTACAGAACGCCGAGCGCGCCTTGCGCTCCGGGGACGTGGCCCGCGCCGCCAGCGGCTATCTCAGCGCGATCCCCCAGTATCGCAAGTCACAGACCGAGGGCGAGGAGCTTCGCGTGGAGGCCGAACAGTCGATCGCGCGCGCCACACCGGTCGTCCACGCGCTCGCGACACGGCCGGAAGCGGGACGGGCCGCGACGTCGCTCGCACGGGCGGAATCGCTGTACACCGCGATGGATTATGTGGTGTCCCGCATGGCGGCACTCGATGCGGAGCAGGTCGGGGTGGCGGCCGGCGTCGCTCCGCCGTCGCCCCAGCCGGCGAACACGCGCGACGCGATCGGCGTGCTGCTGCAAGATCTGGAACGTGCCGTCTCGAGCGAGCGGGTGGGCAACCTGCAGGTGCTGATGCCGAGCATGGGGGACAAGGACGTGGCGGCGTGGCAGACCTTCTTCAAGCGCTATACCCAGCTCACCGCGCGCTATAGCGTCGAGCGCCTCAACCCGCGCGGCGACACGGTCTACGCGGCGGTCCGGACCTCCTACATGTACGTGCCGGCGGGGGGCGGCGCGCAGAGCGAAACCCGCCTCCGTCAGACGATCCGCTTCGCCCGGTCTCCCAACGGCTGGCGCATCGCGGACATCCGTAACGCGCCCTGAGTCAGCTCAGTCCCACGCCCGCTCGGTCGGTAACGGCGGCGGTGGAATCGCCACCGAGTCCGCCCGGGCCGTCGGCGGGCCGACGCGCCGCAGGGTCACGGGCTTCTCCAGATCGCCGCCCGAGAGCGTGAGCTTCTCGCGGTCGAGCTTCATCCCATACACCTGCCAGACGCCGTCGCCCAAAGTGAGCCAGAGGCTGTCCCCCACCACGCGCCAGCGCGCGACCTGATCGCCGAACTGGGCCGAGCTGTCGCTCCGCACCATGATGTTGCGGATCTCGTCCTCGGTCTTGGCCTGCCACCGTCCTTCCAGGCGGGCCGGCTGCGCCTGCCGGGGGGGATCCGACGTCTGCCCGGCGAGGGATGCCGCGGCCGAGCCGAACAGGATGAGTACCGCGGAGAGTCGAAGGATCACGAGCGGTCGAGGTTCAGGGAGCCGATACCAAGATACCTACCCGGAGCGAGCCGGATCAGGTCCCGGGCGATGACGGCGGGGTTGGCAGTTGCGGGGCGGGCGCCGCTCCCGCGGGCACGGGCGCCCGCTCATCGGTCATCACGGCCACCTGAGGCTCCCATTGACGCATCATGCGCAGGAACGCGCCCGCGAGCTCGGGATCGAACTCAGTCCCGGCGCGACCTTCCACATAGGCGAGGGCGCGCTCCTGGGGCCAGGCCTCTCGGTATGGCCGATTGGTCCGCAGCGCGTCGTAGACATCACATACATGCACGAGCTTGCTCGCCCGATGGCAGTCCCGCCGGTAGCGGAGCTTGGGATAGCCATCGCCGTTGAGCATGATGTGATGCTCGTAGGCGACCACGGCGGGCAGGTCGAGCGCTTGCTCCGACTGGAGGATGATGCGCGCTCCCTCGGCCGGATGCTCGTTCATGAGTGCCCGCTCTTCATCGGTGAAGCGGCCGGGCTTGGTGAGCACCTCGAGGGGGATCTTCACCTTGCCGATGTCGTGGAGTAACCCAGCAACGCCGAAGGTCCGGACGTCGCGTGCCGGGAGCTCGAGCGATTCGGCGAGCGCCATTGCGAGCACCGCCACGTTCATGGAGTGCGTCGTAGTGTATTGATCGAACTCCTTGAGCTGCAGCAGCGGAATCACGATCTCGTGGCCGCTGTGCATGGCGACCGCGAGCGAGCGCACGACCGCCTCCGCCTCGGTGAGCGGGAGAACGCCGTGGCTTTTCACTTCGTCCTGCACCCAGCGGAGGGCATCGGCCTCTTCGCTCAACGAATAGGCGATCGTGGCCGTGGGGATCGCAGTAGCGGTCTTCTCATCCTCGCCGCGAATGCCCACGGCCCCGAACCGGATGCTGGAGCGGCGCAGCTGCCGTGCCTCGGACGTGTCGATCGCCGACAGGGTGAGGCGCGCCAGCACCTCGTCGAGAAACTCCTCGAACTCCTCACGGCTCACCGTGTCCGCGAACTCGAGGCGCTGGATCCCCGCCTGCGCGAGCCGCTGTCCCCAATCCCACGCCTTCATCTCGCGCAAGGGCATCCGCCCGAACACGATCTCCTCGCCGAGGAAGGTGAAGAGCGGTTGCGCTTCCGTCGCCTGCAGGTCGCGCAGTTCCCTGTAGGCGTCGTCGATGGCCCGCTCGCGCGCGGGATGGCCTGGTGTGTAGAGCGTCATCCCGGCGAGGGCGTGCGCGAACGCGCCGAGAAAGGCCGCCGGTCCGCTCACCGGTGCCCGCCGGGGTCGGCGGCGTGGCGGATCTCGCGGTCGCCCGAGGCGGCCGCGCGCGCCAGGCGGGCGCGCGCGCGCGGGTTCTGCTGCCAGCCGGTGACGAGGGCCGCCAGGGCGACGAGGACCTCCGGCGACTTGGGCGGTAGCTTCTCGCGCCCGAACAGTGTTCGGCCGGCCGAGGTCAGCTGCAACAGCGTCTCGAGGGCTGCCGGCGTCGAGGTGTGGCCGAGCGCCCGGATCGCGAGCACGCGAAGGTCCGTGGGCAGGGCGCGGTCGATCGCACGGCTGATCAGCAGCGGGACGGCACCGTCCGGTGAACGTTGCAGTGCGACCGCGAGCCCCAGCGCGAGCCGCAGCGTGCGCGGGTCCTGATCCGCAAGGCCGGCGGCGAGCGCTTCATCCCGCCCTTCGGGAAGCTTGAGCTGCAGCTTGACGGCCTGGAGGCGCACCCGAGCGTCCGCGTGGTGCATGAACCGGACGGCGGAGAAGCCCGGGGGCACGCCGATCTCCTCGAGCAGCGTCAGCAGGTTGCGAGTCACGTACCACCGCGGGTCGTCGAGCCGCGCGATGACCGTGGGTGCGATGGCGGTGCCCATCTTCACGAGCTGCGCGAGGAGGCCGCGCCGGGTGCCGCGCGACTCGGCGGTCGCGAGCACGTCGAGCAGCGGCGCTGCTGCCGGCGGACCCACGAGCGGCACGACGCGCTCGAGCGTCTTGAAGTCCACCGGCTCGCGGTTCGCGATGCGGCGCACCACGTCCGCTGTGGCGACGCGCCGCCGCACCACCCCGCTGGCTGCATTTTCCACCGTCACCGTGTCGAGGGCATCGAGCAGCTGCTCCAGCCGTCCTTCGCTGACGACCTGGTCCACCGCCGGATCGAGGCGCGGGCCCACCGTGCCGATCTCCAGGGCCATGGCGACGATCCGGTCGGGCTCCATGGCGTGGGCATCCGAACGCGCAGGGGTAGCGACCGGCGCGCTCCGCGCCATGCGCTGCAACGCGACACCGTACGCTCCCGGGTTCGGATCGGGCAACGTCCAGCCGTCGAGCAGCCGGCGTACTTGATCGCGCAACGCCGCGTCGGCCTGAGGGCGCACGGCCTCGGCGCCCGTCTCCGCGTGCGCGGCCAGCTTCGAGAGCAGGCGAACGAGGGAGTGCGAGATCGTCTCCTGAGTCGTCTCCGCCGCGGCCGTGAGGATATCGAGCACGGCGTCCACGGCCATGCCGTCCGTGACATCCGCCACGAACTGGCGACGCTGCGTGAAGTCCCCTCCCATCAGCACGAGCCGCTGCAGCGCGTCGGGCTTGAGCGTCCGGATGAGCCGGGAGGTGCGACGCCGCAGGGCGGCCGCCTCCGTGCCACCCGCCGTCTTGAGCTCCGCGGCGATCTGCAGCAGGTAGCCGACGATCACTTGATCGTAGGCGGCGTCTCCCCCACCCGTGGCGCGCGCATTGATCGCCTGGGCGATCACGGCCGGCTCGGTGGGCGTTGCGGCGTCCGGGGCGGTGGCGAGGGCCGCGCGGGCGAGTCCCACCCAGAGCTGCGCCCCTCGCGCATCGCCTTCCGCGCGTTCCCCGTCTTGCTCCGCGAGCTCGAGGCGCTCATAGGTGAGGGGATGCAGCTGCACGTGTGGCCACGCGTTGAGTCGCTCGGCGCCCTCGAGCCCGAGAGGCCGCCCGGTCCGGTCCGCCTCGGCGGCCAACGCCTTGAGCGCATCCGCCACCTCCGACGGGTCCACGCCCCGCCTGAACGTCACCGCCCCCAGATGGTGGCGGTGAAGCCGGCCCGCCAGCTCCCGCAGGACAGGGTGTTTGGGATCCGTCGCCACGCCCTCGATGACCAGCTGGTGGCGCGCCACACCGAGCGACAGCGTCGCGCGGTCTTCGAGCAGCAGCTCGGCCCGCCGGGTCAGCGCCGCCGCGGCGGGCTGGAGGGAGGGGTGGCCCTGGGGATACATGGCGTGCTTGTGCAAGGCGATGGAAAGCTCGACCAGGAAGTCAGCGAGGGCCCGCGAAAGGGTCGCGCGCTCAGGGGAGGGGGCGGGCATCAGGGCCCTAAGATAGCAGGCGCAGCAAAACTAGACGTACGGCGGTGAACACAAAAACAGGGGTCAGGAAAACCCTGACCCCTGTTCACTATCAACCGCTGTGCGTCTGCTGCGTCTGTGCGTCTCGGTGTTAGTACATCCCTCCCATGCCACCGCCGCCAGGCATCGGGGGTGCCTTCTCCTTCTCCTTCTTCTCGACCACGACCGCCTCGGTCGTCAGGAGCAAGCCGGCGATGGACGCGGCGTTCTGTAGCGCCGTGCGCGTCACTTTGGTCGGGTCGATCACGCCGGCCAGCACGAGGTCCTCGTACTCGTCGGTCAGGGCGTTGTAGCCGTAGCTCAGCTTGCCCGCCTCCTTGACCTTCCCCACCACGATCGACGCTTCCGCGCCGGCATTCTGCGCGATCATGCGGATCGGCTCCTCGAGAGCGCGCCGGATGATCTCGACACCGATCTTCTCATCCTGATCGCGCGCCTTCACCTTCTCGAGCGCGCTCTGCGCGTGCAGCAGCGCGACGCCACCGCCGGGAACGATGCCCTCCTCGACCGCCGCGCGCGTCGCGTGCAGCGCATCCTCCACGCGCGCCTTCTTCTCCTTCATCTCGGTCTCGGTGGCCGCACCCACGTTGATCACGGCGACGCCGCCCGCCAACTTCGCGAGCCGCTCCTGCAACTTCTCCTTGTCGTAGTCCGACGTCGACTTCTCGATCGCCGCCTTGATCTGGCCGATGCGACCCTGGATGTCGGCCTGCTTGCCCTTGCCACCGATGATCGTCGTGTTGTCCTTGTCCACAACGAGCCGCTTGGCCTGACCGAGGTCAGCGAGCACGGTGTTCTCGAGCTTGAAGCCGAGCTCCTCCGAGATCACCTTGGCGGCGGTGAGGACCGCGATGTCGGTGAGCATTTCCTTCCGCCGGTCGCCGAACCCGGGGGCCTTCACGGCGCACACCTTCAGGGTGCCGCGCAGCTTGTTGACCACCAGCGTTGCCAGCGCTTCTCCCTCGACGTCCTCGGCGATGATCAGCAACGGCCGCCCCGCCTGCGCGACCTTCTCCAGAACCGGGAGCAGGTCCTTCATGGCGGAGATCTTCTTGTCGTGCACGAGCACGTACACGTCCTCGAGCACCGCCTCCATCTTTTCCGGGTCCGTAATGAAGTAGGGCGAGAGGTACCCGCGGTCGAACTGCATCCCGTCCACGGTCTCGAGCGTGGTTTCGATCGTTCGCGCTTCCTCGACCGTGATCACGCCGTCCTTGCCCACCTTGTCCATGGCGTCGGCGATCTTGTCGCCGATTTCCTTATCGCCGTTCGCCGAGATGGCCCCAACTTGGGCGATCTCTTTCCGGCCCTTGGTGGTCACGGAGATCCTCTTCAGCTCTTCGACCACGGCTTCGACGGCCCTGTCGATGCCACGCTTCAGCGCCATCGGGTTGACGCCCGCAGTGACCGACTTCAGGCCTTCGCGGAAGATCGCCTGGGCGAGCACCGTGGCGGTCGTCGTGCCGTCGCCGGCAAGATCCGAGGTCTTGGTCGCCACTTCCTTCACCATCTGGGCGCCCATGTTTTCGATCTCGTCCTCGAGCTCGATCTCCTTGGCCACCGTGACGCCGTCCTTGGTGACCGTCGGGTTACCGAACTTCTTGTCGATGACGACGTTGCGGCCCTTCGGGCCGAGCGTAACCTTCACCGCCTCGGCCAGCTGGTCCACGCCGCGCTTCAACTTGGCGCGGGCCTCTACGTTGAATTCGAGCTTCTTTGCAGGCATGTCCGATTCCTCCTAGAAGACCTCAGCCGAGCTTGGCGATGACGTCGGATTCCTTGATGAGAATGATTTCCTCGCCGTCCAATTCCACCTGGGTGCCGCTGTACTTCCCGTAGACCACCCGGTCGCCGACCTTCAACTCCATCGGGACCGCCTCCCCCTTCTCCCGGCGTCCGGGACCTACCGCGATCACCTCGCCCTGGATCGGCTTCTCCTTGGCCGTGTCGGGGATGTAGAGACCACCCTTCATGGTCTCCGTCTCCTCCATCGGTCGGATGGCCACGCGATCCGCGAGCGGGAAGATCTTGAGCTTCGCCTTCGCAGCCGTTGCGGTTGCCATTGCGGTTCGACCTCCACTCCGGTACTTGGTCATAAGTTCTTGTGGGACAATGTTGTTAGCACTCTTCACCAACGAGTGCTAAGTCAACAGCAGGGAATTTCTCCGCATGGACGAGGCATGTCAAGGGGGAGAAACGAGCCGTCGGACGTCGGGTGACGCGGCCAGCGAATCGACGATCGCGCGGGCCCGCTCGGCGTCCGTGGGCCCCAACGAATCGATCGGCGCTGACACCGCGGCCAGGATTTCGCCGGTCCGCGTGTCGGCGAGGCGGACGTGGAGCCACATCACCGCGGACGGCTCGAGCTCGCGAAACTCGAACGCGAACAAGTACGCTGTGGGCCCGCTCCCTCCGCGAACGTGATCGCGCACCGAAAACCCCCGGTGCCGAAGGCCTTCGGCGATGCCCCGGCCGAGCGAGTCGTGACGCGTGACGAGAATCGCGTAGCTCTTGAGCGAGGACGGTGCTTCGTAGCGGGTGGTGGGGGCGCATGATAAGACAAAGGCGATGCCGATAAAGGCGCGCCTCACGGAATAACCCTCCTCGCCCCCACCCACCGATCGAGCCAGTACGACCCCTCGGCGTCCTGGGGATCGAGGCGCGACAGCTTCACGCCACGGCTCGAGCTGTGGATGAATTTGAGCTCGCCCACGTATATGCCGACGTGCGTGACGCCCGCACCGGCGCGCGCCGAGAAGAGCAAGATGTCCCCCGGGCGCAGGGCGTCGACCACGGGCGTGACCTCGGCGCCAGCCTTCGCCTGGTCGCGACTCATGCGGGGCAGCCGAATGCCGTGCCGGGCGTACGCGTACTGGATCAAGCCGGAGCAATCAAAGCCGTTGTTCTCCGTTCCACCCCAGACGTACGGCGTGCCGATGGATTCGAGCGCGCTCTGAACCACGTCGGCGGCGTTGCCGGTGATCGTCGCCGGCGGCTCCGGCGGTGGCAGCTCGGGTGGCGCCCACGGTCCGGTCCCTTTGCCCCCTCCCCCTCCCCGACCCACACCTCCCAGGCCCATCGAGACGCCGATGCTCAAGCTCACGCCCTTGCGTGCGTCGCTGCGCGGGTTCCAGAAGCCACGGGGACCGCGATCCTCGAGCCGATACCGCACTTCCGAGCCGACTCCGAACCAGCTCAGCGGTCGCCATTCGAATCCACCGCCGATGCTCCACTGCGCCGCCAGCTCTTGTGTGGACGGGTCCGTCGAGAGCCCGAGTGCCAGGCCCGCGAGCGCGTAGGGACCGAGCGTGGCCTGGCCGCGCCACGCCTGTAGCTCGTAGCCGAGCCCGTAAAAGGCCCGCCGCCGGCCGAGCGAGTCGTTCACGAGCACCGCCGCGCCGAAGCCGTGGGTGAACGGCCCCCCCCCCGCTCGCGCGCTGGTGCGAAACTCGTAGACGTTGGCGCGATTGCCGTTGTACCACCGTCCCAGATGGAGCTCCCATCCCGTTCCCTGCGCGACCAGCGCGGCCGGCAGCAGGAGGAGCCCGGCGAGCGGCTTAGTCAGCAGCGGCAATGGCCCGCTGCTCCTCCGACGCGCGCGGCGCCATGTGATGGGACAGGAGATGTGGCACCCGGCGCATGAAGCGGACCCAGATCGCGAGCGCCACGAATGCGCAAACGGCAGCGGCCGCGCCCGCGACCACGAGCATAGTGAGGGGGCGAGCGAACCGCGTCGCCACGAGGGCGCCGGCCCACAGGCCGACGTACGACGCGAACCAAGCCAAGACGGGCGTGAGCAGCCAGCCGACGACGACCAGCAGGTGGGCGAGCCACCGGGGCACCTCGCCCTCCGCGTTAGCCCTTCCGGGCCAGGGCGACGATGGCGAACGCCGCGATCGCGACCGTGAAAGCGCCGCCAGTGGCTACCGGGAGCGCGATCCCGAACGCGAGCAGCCGCGCCACCACGGCGCCGATTACGGTCGCGATGACGACGGGCATGGCCCGGCGGGCGAGCGTCGTCTCGCCCTCCCCGCGGGGTGCCGCGGCGGCCGTGACGATCCCGCCCATCCACGCGAGGAACGTCCCGAGCATCCACCAGACGGGCAGGTACCACCACGAGCTGCCGCCCCCGATCGCGTCCCACGTCCAGGGGTAGGCTTTGAACGGCCGCAACACGATGATGTCGATTGCGCTGAATACGATCGTCCCGACCAATCCGATGGCTGCCGCACCCGCAATTCCGTCCGCGCCCCGCGGGGCCGTCCACGTGGCCGGGAGGAACGCGGCCAGGACGCCTGCCGCAAGCACGATCAGGGCCTCAACGACCCCTCGCGCGCCGGCGGTTTCGGGCACCCGCTGCGAGGCCGCCAGAAAGGCCACCACCGCCACGCCCGTAACGAGGCCGACTCCAGCGCCGCCCAGAGTGACGGTACGGAAGTCAGACCGGTCGAAGGCGACGTGTGCCGTGGGCGCGGAAGAGGGGGCTGACATGCGTCGTGTTCTCCTCAGTGATGGGCTGACTCGCGAAATCTACGTACCCGGTCTCACCGGGCAAACACCAGTAGCACCGTGAGATCGGTGACTCCCCAGGCTGCCAGCGCGCGATACATACGCCGCTGGTGGGCCGCCCGAGGGAGCGTGTCGCGTCGCCGGTACCACGGAACGAGCACGACAAGCCACGCCGCCAGTGGTCCGAGCAGCCACGAGGCCGGGCCTCCCCCCTCGAGCACCAGGGCTGCCCAACCGAATAACGTGAAGGCGAGCAGCGTGCACGCGATCGAGACGCTCAGGCTCGCCCTGAGCCCCAGGAGTAGCGCTAACGTCCGATCGCCGCGCTGGCGGTCCTCCTCCAATTGATACAACTGTGTGAGCGGATAGAGCCCCGCGAATAGTGGGCAAAACGCGACGAGGACCAGCGCATGACCAGCGTCGAGCGGACGCCCGGTCGCGGCCCAGGCGGCAAAGGGAGTGAGCGTCCCGAAGCCCCACATGTTGATCAGCCAGTCGACGCCGGCGACGGCCTTGAAGCGGAACGGCGGGACGGAATAGAGAATCGACAGGATGAAGCAGATGGCGTACGCGATTCGAAACGCGGGCGGGAGCGCGAACGCCAGCAGCTGGCCGGCCGAGAGGAGGAAGAGGCTGAACGCCAGGAGATGTCGGGGCAACGGGGGTGGCGCGTTCAAGTACCCGATATCGCCCTCGTCCTTGTCGAACACGGAATTGATGGCGAGCGTGCCGCCGTTGAGAAAGATCACCCAGACGACCAGCGCTAAGAGCGCAGGGAGGAACCGCTCCCCGCTCCCCGCTCCCTTGAGACCCACCGCGAGCACATATCCCAGGATGGTATGCCCCGCCATGATCGGCCACTCGGCCGGACGCATGTGGAGCAGGTAGGAGAAGAGGTCGCCAGGTAGCAGGCGGTAGCCCCACTGGCGCCAGGGATTCAGCGCGCGGGGGTTCCCTACCACGTCAGACCCAGCGCTTTCGCGGCGATGCGCAAGCCCGTGAGCGTCAGATCGGGGTACACCGATTCGATCTCTCGCACGAGCGGGGCGACGAGGCCCGCCAAGCCGCCGGTGGCGATCACCTGCGGCGTGGTCCCATTCGGCCACTCGGCCTTGATACGGCGCACGATGCCGTCGACGGCGTCCGCGCTACCGAGGAGGACGCCGGAGCGAATCGCCTCGTCGGTGCGCCGTCCGATCGTTCGCGCGGGCGGCATCAGGTCGGTGGCGGGGAGCTTGGCCGTCCCGCGAATGAGCGCGTCCGACGCGGTGCGGATGCCGGGCATGATGACGCCGCCGAGGAAGTGGCCGTCGGCGGTGATGCAGTCGAATGTCGTCGCGGTGCCGAAGTCCACAACGATCGTGTCGCGCCGAAACAGCTGGGCGGCGGCGAGCGTGTTGAGAATGCGATCGGCGCCGACCTGCAGGGGCTCCTCCACGTCGAGCGTGATCGGGAGCTTCGAGCGACCGTCCACCACCACCGGGCGCACCGTCGTGGCCCGCTCGACCGCCTCGCACAGGCCCTGCGTGACCGGTGGGACGACGGACGCGACGACGGCCGCGCGCACCTCCTGCGTGGAGCGGCCCTCCTGCGCCAGGTACGACGTCAGTGTGGCCGCCCACTCGTCGGGGGTGCGCGACGGCGTGGTCGTCAGGCGCCAATGCGCCTCGAGGCTGTCACGCCGGAACAGCCCGACTTTCGTTTCGGTGTTGTTGATGTTGATGGCGAGGAGCATGCGGAAAAGCTACAGAGGTCGGTAGAGGTCGGTAGAGGTCGGGAGAGGCCGGTAGAGGTCGGGAGTGGAGGGGAACGCGCTCAATCGCCTGCTTTCGCTACTGCTTGCAACGATTCGGTCCTCACGGCCCGAGACGCCGACGTTACGTTGTTGCGCGTGCCTCCTTATGAGCGTCTCCGCGCATGGCGAGAATGTCATAGGCTCGTGCTCGAGACCTACCGAGCGACGAAGTCATTCCCGAGAGAAGAGACCTACGGCCTGACATCCCAGGCGCGGCGGGCCGAGTGTCGCCGCTTCCTTGACATCACGATTGGTTCGCTGGCGGAACTTGGTTACACGTTCCGCGTCGCACGGGAGCTCGGCATGTTGCCCGGCCCGGATTGGGAGGTGCTGGAAGATCTGCGAAGGCGGGCGGGCTTTCTGACGTGGCGACTGTATCGGTCCTTGGGGAACACAGGACAGTGAGAGGTCCCACCTCTACCGACTTCTACGACTTCTACCGACCTCTTCCGACCTCTACGCCAGCTCCACGTGCCCCTCGCGCAGCGCGATCGTCCCCGCGCCGAGGTCGACGAGGAGCGCGCCGTCGGGGCGGACGCCCTGCGCTCGACCGACGGCGGGCGCGCGCAGCTGGCGGCCGCGGAGCCAGTCGCGGGCCGCGAAGGCGGCGCTTTCGCGCTCGCTCAACGCGGACGTACCGGAGGCCAGACCGGCGAGCGCCGGCACCAGCCGATCGAGGACGTCGAGCCGGCGCACCGCGGGCAGCCATTCCACTAGCGCGACCGCCCGTTGCGCGACCTCTCGGGGAATCGGGTTGCACACGTTGATCCCCACGCCCAACCCCAGCCACTGTAGCGTTTCCCCGTGCCAGCGGCCTTCGCACAGGATCCCGGCGAGCTTTCGCTCCGCCAGCAGGACGTCGTTCGGCCACTTGAGGCGCGTCTCGGCCCGGCCCAGGAGACCGTCGACCGCGTCGGCCACCGCCAGGCCAACGCGCACGGACAGAACGCCCAGCTCGGCCCGTGTCGGGCGGAGCAGCACCCCGAGCCACACGCCGCCCGGCGGGGAGTGCCACGTCCGGCCGTCGCGGCCGCGGCCAGCCGTCTGCTGCTCCGCGATGACCACGCTGCTGGCAGGCGCTCCCTGCGACCCGAGGTCGTGAATGGCGTTCAGGGCGGAATCGAGTGCGTGGAAGAGTGCGCACTGCGGCACGCCCCACCGCCCCGCCAAGTCGGCCGCCGGTACCCCGTCGAGCATCAGCGGCGCCACACGGCGTACGCGATCGTGAGCACGCCTGCGATCCAATTGTAGGGCGCGAACGCGTAAAACCGGCCGCGTTTGAGGAGCGCCACGAGAAACCGAATCGACCAGATCCCGCCCGCGAAGGCGACCGCGAAACTCACCGCCAGCGGGACCGCGCCAACCGCTGCGACGTTCACGGCCATGTGTCGCCCTTCGACCAGGGCCGCGCCCGCGATCACCGGAATGGCGAGGAGGAAGCTGAATTCCGCCGCGGCGGCGGGCCCGAGTCCGGCCCATAGCGCCGCGCACACCGTCGAGCCGGAGCGGGACACGCCGCGAAACAGCGCAGCGACCGCCTGGGCGAAGCCGATCCCCACCGCCGCGCCGACGGAGGGCTGGGGGCGCTCCCCCGCCAACCGTCGCGTCGACCAGTTCATGAATCCCGTGACGAGGAACCCCAACCCAACGAGCACGAGCGACGCTGCCGCCTCGACCTGCTGATGGAAGACCACCCCGATCACACCGGCCGGAATCGTCGCGAGCAGCAACAGGCCCGCGACGCGGAGGTCCTCGGGCCGTCGCGCCAGGACGCCGCGGACGATGGACCACAGCCGGCCTCCGTACACGACCAGCACGGAGCCGAGCGTGGCCACGTGAAGGGCGACCTCCACGAACACGCCAGGCGTGTGGACGCCCGTGATGACCTCGAGCACGCGGAGGTGGCCGGAGCTCGATACCGGGAGAAACTCGGTGAGGCCCTGCACGAGCCCCAGCACCAGACCCTGCCAGAGCGTCACGTGACCCGTCCGGCCACGAGCGCAACGATGCCAAGCAGCATCGCGCCCTTGAGCCACGCGCTACTCGCCGCGGGACGACCGACGAACAGCCGGACCGCCACGGCGAGCACGACGAGCTGGGCAAAGAGCGCGATCAGGAAGTAGGCACCTCCGTAGTGAGCCGCCGCGGGCAGCACCACTGACAGCGGCACGAACGCCGCCGCGAGCACGCCGGCGATCACGCCCGCCCGGTGCTGGCCGAAGCGAATGGGGAGCGTCCGGCGCCCGAGGGCGCGGTCTCCCGCTTCGTCGTCCAAGTCCTTCACAATTTCGCGCACGAGGTGAATCCACGCGGCGAGCGTCCATGGAACGATGCCGGCCTTCGGGCGCTCGACCGCGATGGCGCCGAACATGAGCGGGAGGCCGGCGACGAGGGCAACCGCGACGTTCCCCGGCAGGCCGCGCCGCTTGAGCAGGGGCGAGTACGCGACCATCACGCCGAGCGCGGCCGCGCCGATGAGCACGGCGGTCCCATTGACGAACGCGGCGGCCGTGAGCCCGAGCAACGTCCCCCCCGCGACGCAGAGGTCCGCCGTGCCGCGAGATATCCGGCCCGCGGCGAGCGGTCGCCCGGCCGGCCGGTTTACGCGGTCCGCGGCATCGTCCCAGATATCGTTGAGGGCATACCCGGCCGCGCCGAAGCCGACGGCCGCTATGGCCGCCAGCAGCAACACGGTGGGCGTCGCGAAGGCCCCGAGCGCGATCCACCCTCCCGCCAGCACGCCCGCCGCGGCCACCACGAGATTGGACGCGCGAACCAGCCGGAGGACGTCCGTCACGAGAGCACGTCCTGGTACAGGCGCTCGTACCGCGGCACGACGCGGTCGGCCGCGAACTCGAGCGCCCGTCGCGCGGCCGCGCCGCGCAACCGGGTGTGCAGCGCCTTGTCGCGCAATACCTCGATCGCGCGCCCCGTCATGGCCGCCACGTCCCCGCTCGACGTGAGGAAACCGGTCTCACCGTCCACGACCACCTCGGGCAGGCCGCCCACCGCGCTCGCCACCACCGGGACGCCGCACGCCATCGCCTCGAGCGCCGCGAGTCCGAACGATTCCGTCTGGGAGGGCAGCAAGAAGAGATCGCTGCATCGCAGGATGTCGCCGACGTTATCGACCTTGCCGAGGAAGCGCACGTCGCGGCGAAGCTTGAGGTGGTCGACCTCCTGCTCGGCGGCGTCGCGATCGGGCCCGTCGCCCACTAGGACCAGCGTCGCAGGCATGGCGCGGTGCACACCGGCGAACACGCGTACCACATCGGTCAACCGCTTCACCGCCCGGAAGTTCGAGACGTGCACCAGCACCTTGTGATCCGGTGGGGCGAGCGAGCTGCGACACGTCCCATCCGTCGGCGGATGATATTCGCCCGTCGAGATGAAGTTCGGAATCACCGTCACGTCGCACCCGGCGCAGCCGAACGCGCGATAGGTCTCCGTGCGGAGATACTCAGACACCGCCGTCACACGGTCCGACCGCTCGATCGAAAACTTGGTGAGCGTGAAGTAGGACGGGTCCTGTCCCACGAGGGTGATGTCGGTGCCATGGAGCGTGGTGACGATCTTCAGATCGCGCTCGTCCGCCAGCATCTGCTTGGCCAGCCACGCGGTGGCGGCGTGCGGGATCGCGTAATGCACGTGCATGAGGTCGAGGTTCTCGCGCATCGCCACCTCGTGCTGCTTCACCGCCAAGGCGAGCGCGTACGGCGAGGACTGCTCGAACAACGGGTACTCGGTTTGCGTGACCTCGTGAAACGTGACGCGCTCGACATAGCCGCGCAGGCGGAACGGGCTGGCGTACGAGATGAGGTGCACCTCGTGCCCGCGGCGCGCGAGCTCTAGGCCCAGCTCGGTGGCGACCGCACCCGAGCCACCGTACGTCGGATAGCAGGTGATCCCGATCCGCATGATTAGCTTCGCGCGCTAGGGAGCGGGGAGCGGGGAGCGGTACGCTCCTTCCACCGGGCGACGATTTGGTCGGCGACGACACCCGGCTCCGCGCTCGCATCCAGAGTCCACACCTCGACGGAACCGCTCCCCGCTCCCTGCTCCCGGCTGAGTTGGTGTCGAAACCACGTCTCTTGTCGTTTCGCATAGCGTCGCGTGGCGATGAAGATCGCCTCCCGCAACCCGTGCTCCGGCAGCCGTCCGTCGAGCATAGCGACCACCTCCCGATAGCCCACCCCATCGAGTCCCGGCCCGGACGGGGGCGCGCCCGCCGCCAGAAGCCCGCGCACCTCGTCCACGAGGCCCGCCGCGAGCATCGCGTCCACCCGCGCGGCGATGCGCCGTTGCAACGCGGCACGCGGCAAGGTGAGATGAATGTACCATGGCCGCATGACACCGCTCGCGCGTGCGTGCGCCTGCCACCACGTGAGCCCGCGGCCTGTGAGGAGCGCCACCTCTACCGCCCGCGCAGCCCGTTGTCTCCCGCCGCCGGCGTAGCGCCGGTCCAGCCGCGCCGCCCAATGCGCGAGCTGCGGCGCCGCCACCGCATCGGTCCACGCACGCAGGCGCGCGCGCCGAGCGGCATCGAGTGGCGGCTGGTGGAACAACCCGTCGGTGAGCGCCCGGATGTACAAGCCGGTTCCACCGACCACGACAGGCTGCCGCCCAGCGACACGAATCTCGTCCAGCCACCCGGCCGCCTCCCGCGCGAAGCGGCCGGCGCTGTACGGTTCGCCGGGCGAGATCTGATCCACGCCCATCGTCGGCACGCGGGCGCGAAGTTCCCGGTCCGGCTTCGCCGTTCCGATGTCGAGCCCCCGGTACACCTGCCGGGCGTCGGCGGAGATGATGGTCACCGACTCGCGCGCCGCCCACGCCGCCGCCACGGCCGTCTTCCCGACAGCGGTAGGACCGACGAGCACCGGCACGAGTCGAGTGCGAGCGTCAGGCTCTCCCAAAGCGTCGCTCCAGCTCATCCTTGGGAAGGTGCACGATGGTGGGCCGCCCATGCACGTCGTGGGCGGGCAGCGTGGCGGCGAACAACCGCATGACGAGCTCGCGCAGTTCGTCCGGCTCGAGACGCTGGCCCGCCTTGACCGCCGCGCGGCAGGCATACGTCGCCGCGAAGCGCTCGAGGCGGTTGGCCCAGCCGCCGAACCGGCCGCCCGCCAGATCCGACACGAGCTCCCCAAAGCAACGCCCGGCGTCGAATCGTGGATGCGGATTCGGGGCGGTATGCACGACCACCGCGCGGCCCGAAAACGGCTCCACCTCGTACCCCACCCGACGCAGGAGCTCGCGGTTGGCGTCCACGGCGTCGAGCTCCGGAGGCGTGAGCTCGAGCGTCAATGGCAGGAGCAGGCGCTGCGCTGGAGCGCCGTCCCCCGTGAGCTGCCGCATCGCGCGCTCGTACAACACGCGCTCGTGCGCGGAGTGCTGGTCGATGATGGCGACTCCAGTCTCGGTCTGACAAAGGATATAGGTGTCGAAGACCTGGAGCAGGAGTGCCCGGTGTTCGGTGTGCGGCGTCGGCGGCTCGAGGGGAAAAATCTCGAGCGGAGAACCGAACCCCCCGACACCGGACACCGGAACCCCGACACCCGCCGGCCCGCCGGGACTCAACCCGGCTGCGGAAGTGAGCGACCCCAACGCCCGCCTCGCGGCCTCTTCTACCACCTTCTCGACGAAGAACCTGTCGCGGAAGCGCACCTCGAGCTTGGACGGGTGGACGTTCACATCGACGGCATCTCCGGGAAGCTCCAGGAAGAGAATCAGCGACGGCCGGTCGCCGGGGGCGATCGTCGAGCGGTAGCCGGCTTCCGCCGCGCGCAGGATGAACGGATCGCGAATCGGTCGTCCCCGGACGAATACGTACCCCTTGCGCCCCGCCGGCTTCGCCTGGGCCGGGCGTTGGGCGAACCCCCGCACCTCGAGCGGCCCCTCGCGGTGCAGGATCGGGACGAGGGTGTCCGCAAGCTCGCGACCCCAGAGCGCCTGTACGCGGTCGATCGGACGGGCGGTCGGGCGAACGTCGATCAGCGAACGGTCGTCGCTCGTGAGGGTGAACCCGACGTCCGGACGCGTGAGGGCGAGCACGGTGAGTACTTCCACTACCGCGCGAGTCTCGGTCGCCTGAGCGCGCAGAAACTTGCGTCGCGCGGGGGTGTTGAAGAACAGCCCGCGCACGGTGACCGTCGTGCCCCGCTGGCGGACGACGTCCTCGGCCTCGGCCCGTTTCCCGCCCGCCGACCGCACGCGCGTGCCGGTGTGACCGTCGGGAGACGTCTCGAGCTCGAACCGGGACACAGAGGCGATGGCGGGCAACGCCTCGCCGCGAAACCCGAAAGTCCCCACCCCGATCAAGTCGGCGGCATCGCGAATCTTGCTCGTCGCGTGCCGGGACAGTGCCAGCTCCGCGTCCGGCCGGGTCATCCCCGATCCATCGTCGCTCACGCGAATGAGGGCCTTCCCCCCGTCCTCGATCTCGACACGGATCGCCCGGGCCCCCGCGTCCAACGCGTTCTCGACGAGCTCCTTCACGACCGACGCGGGTCGCTCCACCACTTCGCCGGCGGCGATCTGATCCGCCACCTGGGGCGCCAGGACGGCGACGGTCGCGGTCACAGCCGCGAGACTTCGCTGCTCAACACCCACCCGCGAATTCCATCGACGCGGTGCACCTCGAGCCAGGAACCATAACTGCGATCGATCAGGAGGGCCGCGCCCGCTTCCACCGTCGACGCGGCGCTCGCGTTGCCGTACGGCGCGGCCCGCACGGGCGTCGCCGGGTTCAAGACGATGGCGAGCGGGCGGGCGCGGCGGAGCCCTTCCTGGATCGCGAACGCGACCGCGACGGCGGTCAGCATCGCCAAGCCCAAGACCACCGTGCGCCGGCGTCGCGCGGCGAGGGCGAGCCACGCGGCCGTCCAGAACAACACCGCGACCAGCGCCCACTCACCCGGCGTGGCGAGTCCCGGCGCGAGCAGCGCCTCGCTCGGCGCGTCGGGCGAGGCGAGGAGATCCCGCGTGCGTCGGATCATGGGGTCGCGAGGGGCGAGCTGGAGCGCGCGTGTCCACGCGGCGGTGGCCTTGCCGTCTGCCCCGGCACGATACAGCGTCGCGCCCAGGTTGTACCAATGCGCCGCCACGCCGGGCTGCGCCGCCGCCCGCGCCGCGAACGAGTCGGCCGCCGCGCGCAACGCGCCGGCTTCATACAGGGCCTCCGCACTCGGCGCCTGACCAGCCACAGTGCGGGCTCCCCCCTCTGCCGCGATCGCCAGACCTACGAGCACCCGGAGGGTCACGATGCTTCCCATCCGGCCCCGCACCCGACCCGGCTCCGCGCCCAGCACGTGCAGCACTTGCTCGAGCTCCGCGGCGAGCTCCGCGGCATCGCCTTGGCCCCGAGGACCGTAGCGCGACGCCCGCAGGCGATCGCGCAGCCGCATCACATGTCCGGCGACCGCGCTCTCGAGTCCCGTCGCGCGCAACGCCCGAGCGAGCCCATCGCCGTCTCGCGCCCGGCCATCCGGCACCTGACTCTCCAGGACGTGGTGGAACTGCCGCTCCAATAGCCCGAGGCGCGTGAGCTTGACGGGCGCCGGTGCCTCCTCGGCCGGCCCCTCGCGCTCCTCGCGGCGCCTCCAGAGCCACGCCAGGACCGGAGGACCGACCAGCAACGCCAGCCATCCCCAAGGCACGAGGGCGTCGACCAGTGCCTCGGTCCACGTCGGCGCGTCGTCCGTCGCGAGCGGTGGCAGGGCGCGCGCGGCTCGCGGCTCGACCCCCGGCGCCACCGCCAGCGTGCGCGGCGGGACGGTGGCCACGCGGTAATCGCCCGCCATCAGGTCGTAATAGGGATAGCGCACCTCAGGCAGCACGAACGATCCGGCGGAGTCCGGCATCACCAGGTAATGAAAGGTCTTGGTGCCGGCGATTCTCCCGTCCCGCGGCTCGAGCCGCATACCCGTTTCGCCGGCGTATGCCCGGAAGCCGGGCGGCCAGCGGAGCACCGGCTCCGGCCACAGCGCGACATTGCCCACGCCCGAAACGCTCGCCGTCATCGCGATCGGCTCGCCGACGCGCCCGCTCGCGGGTTCCATCGCCAGATCCAGCTCGAGGCCCTGCGCCGCCACGCGCTGGTCGTCGGAGCGCCCGGCGCGCGAGGGCAGCGGCAGTACCACCACCGGCACCGTGTCGCTCCGCAGTGAGAATCGGTCTTCGCGACTGAAGAATGAGAACGTGGCCGGCACGGCGTACTCGACCAGCGCCGGCGGAATCACGATCCGACCAGCCGCGAGGGGAAACACGGCCTGGTGCGCCACGAACACGTCCATCCAGTGTCCACGCACCAGCCGCGACAGGGCGACTTCACTCGGTGCCGCCCCGGGATACGACCACACGCCCTCCGGCGTCTGGAGTGTGAGAATTGGCGCCTGACGCAGGCGCGCACGCAGCTCGCGCGGGAACCACGCCGCGGCGATCACGTCCAGCTGTTGCCCCACCAGCACGGAGTCGCCGGGCAGGATCAGGCTCAGGGCCACCCGGTCGTTGCGCGCGGGCTCCCGGGCGGCCTCGACCAACCGGCGCGCGCTGGGCGAGAACGCCGCCGCGAGCACCGCGTCCGCGCTGTCGACCGTCACCGTGACCGGACTCGTCGCCACCTCGCGGCTCCCCTGGTGCACGCGCACCGGCCCGATCACGAGTGTGCCCGGGCGTGCCGCCCGCAGCTGGAGCTCACGCGTCGTCGTGCGCACCGGGCCGCCCACGCCCTCGATCGTGACCTCGCTGACCTCCCGCGAGCCAACGATGGTGAACCCCGTGAGTCCCGGCAGCACGACGCCGATCGGCTCCGAAGATCGGGTGCGCGCGCGGATCGTCAGGGTCAGATCCTCTCCGGCCGCCACATGCGTCCGGTCGACGCGCGCCGTCACGTCGGGCGGGGAGGGGGGCACGCCCTGCAGCGCCACGACCAGCCACAGGGTGAGCGTCACCAATCTTTCACTCCGGGCTCCACCGCGTGGCGCGTCTGCCCGGTGCGGTCGCGGCGGGTTTTCAGCTCCTGCTGACCGATGGAGCGCAGGACCTGCTCGGCCTGCGCCTCGCTCAACGCCGCCGGCGCGCCGCCCCCCCCGCGGCTCGCGCCGCCACCGCTCGAGCCCGACGGCCTGCTCCCGCCTCCGCCCGACGGGCGGTTCGACTGCCTGCTGCTGCCCCCACCGCGCCGCCGGACGGCGAGCTCGAGGTTCCATTTCGCCGCGGCGTCGGTCGGTCGCAGCAGCAGCGCTTCCCGATACGCCCGCTCGGCATCGCCGAGGTGGCCGTCGCGCCCCGCGCTGTCGGCGCTCGCCTGCCGCAGTGCCAGAAGGCCAAGGTTGTAGAGCGCGCGGAAGCGTAGATCGGGGTCGAGCGACGCTGCGGCATGTGCCAGGGCGGCCTGCGCCGTCTCAGCGTCGGAGTCCGCCATGGCGGCCGTGCCGGCGTTATACCAGGCCGCGTCATCCTTGCGATGCGTTGTGAGCTCGGCCGCGTACGCTGCGTGTGCGCGCCTCACATCGTGCCGGTCCCACGCCTTTTCGGCGGGGCTCCGCGGATGCTGTGGCAGAGGGAGGGGTTGCTGCGCCACGCCAGACGAGGGCACCAGGCACGCCAGAACGAGGCCGAGCAGCGCGGCGGTGCGGCGCGACGCGGCCTGCGCCACGAGCACCATCACGGCGAGCATGAGGGGCAGCCAGGCCCGGGGCCGGCCCCGCTCCGCTCGTGTCTCGCTCGCTCGCGCTCGCCGGTACGACGCGACGAGATCGCGCACCGCGCCGGCCTGGTCCGGGAGATCCGCGGCGACGAGCGATCCCTGGGCCGCGTCCGCCACGGCGCCGAGGATGTCGTCGCGCCGGGCGGTCTCGATCACGGTGCCGTCGGCGTCCTTCTGATATCCGAGCAACGCACCGCGGTCATCCCGCACAGGGATGCGCGTCGGTGCGCGGCCGCCCTCGGCGACGAGGATCAGACGAACCCCGCTCGCCTGCAGGCGTTGCGCCGCGGCCACAATACCCGGCACGGTATCGTGCGCCTCGCCGTCCGTGAACACCACCAGCACCCGATCGGCCAGCTCCGAGCTGGCGCGGAGCAGCTCGCCGCCCTGGCGCAGCGCCCCGGCCATACCGGTGCCGCCCTCCGAGGCGACGTCAGGATCCAAAGCGTCGAGGTAAAGCGAGAGGGCCGAGCCGTCGATCGAGAGCGGGGACAGGATATAGCTCGAGCCGGCGAACGCGATGAGGCCGAGCCGATCGCCATCCAGGTCCTGCACGAGCCGCCGCGCTTCGCGCAACGCGCGCCGCAGCCGGCTGGGACTCGCATCCTCCGCGAGCATGGAGCGCGAGATATCGATGGCCATCACGAGGGAGAGCCCGCGAGTCTCCGCTACGATCTGCTCTTCGCCCCAGCGCGGCCCGGCGAGCGCCACGACGCCGAGAAACGCCGCGACAGACAGCGCGGTCGGCCCGAGCCGACCGGCGCCCAGCGCGCGTCGCACCGTTTCCTCCGACCAGAGGGCGGCCCGCCGGATACGCACACGACACGCCCAGGCGGCGGCGAACCACACCGCCCCGCCGATCAGGGGCGCGAGCGCGAGTACGACGGGGGCGTCGAAACTCATCACGGCACTCGCACGGCGAAGGTGCCCGCCAGCACGATTTCGAGCGCCAACGCTACCAGTCCCACCGCCAGCGGCACGCGATACGCTTCGTCGAAGCGGCGGTAGACCACCTGTTCCACGCTCGATTTTTCGAGTCGGTTGATCTCCTGAAAGATGTGCCGGAGCGACTCGGAATCCGTCGCCCGGAAGTACCGACCTCCGGTCATGGAGGCGATCTCGGTCATCAGGGGCTCGTCGATCTCGACGAGCATCATTTCGTAGCGCAGGCCATCGGCACCCTGCCCCGTGGGCACCGGTGCCTCTCCCCGCTTTCCGACGCCGATGACGTAGATCTTGATCCCGAACGCCGCGGCAGCCTGGGCCGCCGTGCGCGGATCGACCGTGCCGCGATTGTTCACGCCGTCGGTCAGGAGCACGATCACCTTGCTCTTCCCCGGCGCGCGCCGGAGGCGGCTGGCGGCGGTGCCGATCCCCGTGCCGATGGCCGTGCCATCCTCGAGCATGCCGATCTTCAGATCCCGGATCGCTTGCTCGAGCACTTGGTAATCGGTGGTGAGCGGGACCTGCGTGAGCGCCTGCGCGGCGAAGGCGACGAGCCCGATTCGGTCGGACTTGCGGGCCCGCACGAACTCGATCGCGGTTTGCTTGGCCACGTCGATGCGGTTCGCCGGCGCGAAGTCTTCCGCCAGCATGCTGCTCGACATGTCGATGGCCAGCACGATGGAGATGCCTTCACTGCGGCTCTCACTCTTCGCGGCCCCGACCCGCGGGCCGGCCGCGGCGATGATCCAAGCGGCGAGGCACGCGCTCCGCAGGGTCACCGGCAGCCGAGCCACCCAGAGCCGCTCGGTGGCGCCGGCGGCCGGTCGCACATCGCTCATGCGGGTGCCCGCAAGCCGCCCGAGCCGCTTGGCGCGCAGCCACCACCACAGCGGCAGGAAGCCGAGCGCTAAGAGCAGCAACGGACGGGCGAAGCTCACGCCGCCACGTCCTTGGCCAGGCGGCGCGCCATCAGCAGGAGCGCCGAGATGTCCGTCCCGTGCGCCGACGCGAACGCCACGCGGTCGAGCTGCTCCAGCAGGTCCCGCAGCTCACGCACCGGCGCCTGCGGGCGCGCCCGCTCCACGACGGCGAGACACTCGGCCGTGTCGAGCGCCGGATGGGCCTCGGGAACCGCTCTGGCCAGAGCGGTTCGAAGGCGCCACGTCGCCCGGGCCACCACGGCCTTGGGCTCTCCGGCGGCCAGCCACCGCGCGTCCGGCACCTCACGTTCCACTGGAACCTGAGGTCGGGCCGCAAGCTTCCTGGGCGGGCGCCGCCGCAGGGCGACGCCCGCGACCAAGAGCGCCGCCGCGATCCCAGCCGCGACGAGCGGGGGGAGGGCGTTACGATGGACCGCACGCAGGGGCGCGAGCGCACCTTGAGGAGTCGGGTCCTTGAGGCTGTCGGGGATGACGCTCGCAACGCTGAAGCTCGCTACACCCCCGGCTGTCGAGTCGGCCCCACCCTCAGGGCCAAGACGCCAGATAGGCGGAAGAGTCAGTCGGTGGGCGCCCGGCTTCCAGACGGCCAACGCATAGCGCACCACCCACGCCCCCGCAACGCGTCGCACCGAGGGCTCCGTGAGCGGCTCGACATCCTCCGTAGGCTCGAGCTTGCCGGCCCGGACCTGCCACCCGGCGGGAACCGTGAGCGCGCGCACCAGCCAGATGGTGTCGCCGACGGTGGGGTTGGCGGGGAACGCTTCCCAGGTCCCACCCTGTCCTGCCGCGCGGCGGCAGGGCGGCAGGGCGGCAAGAACGGCGAGTCCGGCGGCGACGAGGGCGCGATGGGCGACGTGCCATCGAGCCGTCGTGCAACGCGTGGTCATCGTTTCAGTCGGCGGGCGCGCTCGGCGAAGGCTCGCCGCAACGGGACCGCGTATGGCACACTGGTCTGAAGCGCCACGCGATCCACGCCCGCCTGCACCAGCTTTCGCGACCGCTCCTGGAGCAAACGTTCGGCCGCCACGCTGACGCGCGTCCGGGTCGGTGCATGGCTGGTATCGAGGAGCACACGCTGCCCCGTTTCCGAATCCTCCATGTCGACCCACCCCGCGTCGGGCAGCAGGCGCTCCCGCGGGTCGTCGATCGTGATGGCCACCACGTCGTGATTCGCGGCCAGCTGGGCCAAGGGATCCTCCCACCCGTCGGCCCGGAAGTCCGACAGGATGACGACGATCGCGCGGTGTCGCGGCAGCTTCGACGCGTAGCGCAAGGCCTCGCCGAGGTTCGTGCCGCGGCCGCGCGGCCGGAACGCCACCAGGTCGCGGATCACGCGCAAAGCGTGCGGCCGCCCTTTCGCGGGCCGCAGGACGACCTCCACGCGGTCCGCGAACATGAGCGCGCCCACACGGTCGTTGTGGCGCGCGGCGGCAAGGGCGAGCACGGCCGCGACTTCCACGGCGAGGCCCGCCTTGGTGTAGGGTCGCCCGAACTGGCAGGAGCCCGACTGGTCCACGACGAGCATCAGCGTATTCTCGCGCTCCTCGTGGTACGTCTTCACGAAGGGGTGCCCCATTCGGGCCGAGACGTTCCAGTCGATCGCCCGGAAGTCGTCTCCCTGCTGGTATTCCCGGACCTCCGCGAACTCGATGCCCTGTCCGCGGAACACGGATCGGTATTCGCCGGTGAAGAGGGAGTTGACGAGGCCGCGCGTGCGGAGCTCGATCCCCTTGACCTGTCGCAACACCTCGGGGGTGACCGCGAGGCGGCGCGCGCGCAGCGGAGATGTCTCGGCGCGCCGACGCTCCCTCCCTGCGTACTTCACGGCACGCCCACGGCCTCCAGGATCTTGCCGATGACGCGGTCGGAGTCCATGTCCTCCGCCTCCGCCTCGAACGTGAGCAGTACGCGATGCCGCAGCACGTCGTACGCCATCGCTTTGACGTCCTCCGGGACCACGTAGGAGCGACCACGGAGGAAGGCATGCGCCCGCGCCGCCTGCGCGAGGTAGATGGACGCCCGCGGGCTCGCCCCGAACGCAATCAGCGGCTTGAGCTCCGGCAGTCCGATGGCCTGCGGCTCGCGCGTCCCGCGCACCACGTCCACGATGTAATCGACCACTTTCTGATCCATGAACAGCTCGGCGATCGCGCTCCGCGCCGCGAGGATGTCGTCGGCCTCGGCCACGCGCTGCACCTCGATCGGCCGGCCCGACGCCATCCGCGCGACGATCTCCTTCTCAGCGTCGCGCGAGGGATAGGCGACGCGCACCTTGAGCATGAAACGGTCGAGCTGGGCTTCGGGCAGGGGGTAGGTGCCTTCCTGCTCGATCGGGTTCTGGGTCGCGAGCACGAGAAACGGCTCCCCGAGATAGAAGGTCTCGCCCCCGATCGTCACCTGCTTCTCTTGCATCGCTTCGAGTAACGCCGACTGCACTTTCGCCGGCGCGCGATTGATCTCGTCCGCGAGCACCAAGTTGGCGAAGAGCGGTCCCTTTTTCGGGTAGAACTCCTGGGTGCGCTGGTCGAAGACCATCGTCCCGATCACGTCCGCGGGGAGCAGGTCCGGCGTGAACTGGATCCGCGAGAACGAGATCTTCAAGCACTCCGCCACCGTGCGCACGGCGAGCGTCTTGGCGAGCCCGGGGACGCCCTCGAGCAGAATATGTCCACCCGTCAGTAAGCCAACGAGCAGACGCTCGACCATGAGCTCCTGCGCAACGACGCGCTTGCCGACCTCCCGCGCGATCGTCTGGCTCAGCACCGCGTCGCCGGTCTTGGACGTTTTTGTGCTCATTTCAGCGCCGCCTCCGCCGCTTTGCGCACCGCGGGCTCCTTGTCCTTGCTGTAGAGTTCCAACAAGCCCCGTGCTTCGGGCCGTGTGAGGTACCGTAGACCATCCACTGCGGCTGCCCGCACCATCGCGCTCCGACGGTGCATCATCCCGCCGGGCTCGGCGTACTTGGCGAGCACGTCGAGGGCCTCCTTGGACCCCAGCCGCCCGATCGCGCGGAGCAACTCCGCCTGTACCCCTTCGTCCGGCTCCTGCTCCATGCGTCGAATGAGCACCGTGGACGACGAGGGGTCGCCTCCGGCCGCCACCGCCCGAGCGGCCGCCGAACGTACCGCCACACTCTCGTCCTTCAGGGCCGGCATGGCCGGGCGCGCGATCTCACGCCCCCCCGCCTCGGCCAGGCCGAGCAGCGCCGCCTCGCGCACATATTCGGACGTGTGGCGCAGCAAAGGCAAGAGCAGGGATATCGCCTGCGGGCTGCCGGTGACGCCGAGGAACTCCGCCGCGGCGGCCACGACGGTGGGCTCCGCATCGGCGAGCTTCCCCTGAAGAGGTTCGATCGCCCGATCCGCCGCCGCGCGGATCGTGGCGCGATACGGTGCCCGCAGCTCCGCCGGCGCGGCGACAAAGGCATCGATCACCAGCCCCATCGACACTGATGCGAGCGCCCCCACGGCCGTCACTACCGCCTCGAGCTCATCGGCCGGGACGCGTGATTCCCCGAGCCGATGCACGAGGCGCTCGACCAGCGCGCGATCGGACAGCGCCAGCGCGGCTTTGTCGATCGCGCCCAGAACGCCCGGATCCTGGACGGTGGGCAGCAGCCGGTCGAGGGCGGCGATCGCGTCCGCGACGATCGCCACGTCGTGCAGCGCGATCAGCTTCTCCGCCAACCCGTGGAGCTTCTCGACGGCCACCCGTTGCTCCTCGGGTGTCGTGGCGGTGCGGAGGCCCGCGACGGCGCGCTTGACCTCCACGTCCACCGGAAGCACGTCCGGCCGGAACGCGGCGCTGGCGCGCCGCGACGCGAGCAGTGACTCCGCCGACGGCGCGGCAGGCACCGCGGCCGGCGATTGTGGGGGAGGCGCCGGGTATGTCGGGGGTGGTGCTGTGGGGATCGGCGGCGCCGGAAGGGGAGAGGCGGAGACCGCCGGCGGCTCAGGTGACACAGGCAGCGCGGGGACGCCCTCCGCCGGCGTCGGCGCGCGCAACCGGTCGAGGCGCGTGGCCGAGCGGCGACCGAGCGCGAGCGTGATCCGGCCGAGCGTCGCGTCGTCGTGGGGGAGCGCCCCGGTCGCGACATGAAAGAGCGCGAGGACGTGATCGGGCGTCATCCCGGGATTGAGCGTCACCGCGCGTACCCCCCGAGCGTACAGCAGGCCCGCGAGCTGGGCGATCTGCGCGTTGCGAGGCAGCAGGTGCTGGCCGTGCCAGTGGAGCCCCGTGACTCCGACCTTCCATTCCAGGGTCCCGAGCGCGGCGAGGGGCGGCAACGTCTCGCCGATCTGCCGCAGCGCCTCCATGACCGCCGGATGGGACGGCGGATAGAGGCGCGTCAGGCGGAACGTCGTGCCGATGGCGCCGAGTGCGCGTTCGACTCCTGCGGTCTCCGCTCCCATGGGGTCAGCGCTTGATCCGTTCTCCCCGGTCCTCGAACCGGAAGACCCACGTGGCGAAGCGTGCGGGCTCGATCGGATCGTCCGCGCCGATCGCGGTCCAGTCCACGCCGCTCCCGGACTCGGTCGAGCATTGCGCGCGCCGCTCGGCCTGCGCCACCATCTCGCGCGCCCGCGTGATCCAGCCCCCGAACTGCTCCGGGCGCAGATCCACCCACCCCCGAGGCGCCGCCGAGCGGGGGTCCCCACCGTCGCCGGGGACCGCGACCTGCCGCCCCCGGTATACCCGATCGCCATCGGGCGTGAGGATGGGAATACCCACGGACAGAATATGGCTCCGCAATACCGCGTCCCGCTCGATCCGGGCATGGGCGGCGGCCGACAGCTCTCCTGGTCGCGAGTCCGCCAGGGCCCGGACCGTGGGGCGGAGCAGCGCACACAGGTAGGACTCCCACAACAGCTTGGTGAGCCGTGGCGGCCCGAGCATCTCGAACGCCACGGCGCGGCGCCCGGCTTCGCCCTCGAGCGCGCGCAACCGCTCCAGGGCCGCGCCCCGGAGCATCGCCGCGCGATACGTCGGGCCGGCGGTGGTGGCGTCGAGCGCCGCGACCACGTCCCGTCCGGTCGGCCGCCCTTCGAGCTCCATCATCACGTAGTCCGCCACCTCCTCCGGCGTGATGAACTCCATCTGCCCCAGCGCGGTCACCGTTTCGAATTCGTCGCGCGAGAACAGACCATTCTCTCCGACGTCGATATACGCGCCCTCCAGGGTCTGGCCAAGCTCGCGCCAGGGGTGCGCGTCGGGCGTGAACGCCTGATCGAGCGCGACCGGAGTCGGGCAATCGACGAGCGCAATCGGCTTCCCCTTGCGACGGATCGGGCCGAAGCCGATCTCGCGCCATCCGATCGTCGCGGTGGGCTTGATCTCCACAGTTGCGGGGGCGCCCGGTGTCCGGCCGAGCAGGAAGAGCAGCAGCGACTGCGCGCCCGCCACGGCGGACTTCGTGAGGAGGAGGCGGCTGGGACGCTCCTCCGAATGCGTGTACGGAATGTTGAAGCCCATCCCGCCCGTCCCGCTCGTCCCGATCTTCACGTAGGCGCCAGTCTCCGCACGCCTGAGCGATTCGACCAGGATCTGCACGTGGCGGATCAGCTGCGGCATGGTGAGCGACAGCACGTGGCGCTCGACCGTCGCCCGATCGACCTGTCCACGGCCGGCCGACTCGAGCAGGGCCTGCGCGCTTTTTTCGGCATCCTGGTACGCAAACGCGGTCGCGGTGTTGACGCTGTCGATGACGATGTCGGGTCGACGGGTGGTGAGGAGCTGATACAGGAAGCTCCGGTTCAGAATGTCCTCAGTGAGCTCACCGAGCAGGTCGTTCACGAGCAGCCGCCGGTGCGCCGGGTCGGCCATCACGGTGGCGCGCTCGAGTCGGGCGAGGCTCGCCGGCAGAAACAGGTCCCCCCATTCAACGTCGATCGCGGTGCCGCCACGATACGAATCGAGGGCGCGGGCGGTGCCCTTCACCTCGTCCTCGAACAGGGCGACGAGGACGATCCGGCCGGGCGCGGCGCCGAGCAGCCGCTTCGCCACGGCGTGCCCCACCAGGCCGCTACCGCCCAGGATCATTACCGTTCGGTCACGCAGGTTCACGCAGTCGCTCGATCGCCTCGATTTCGTGAGCGGCCAGGCGCCGGTACTTCCCTTCGGCCAGCCGGCCGAGACGCACGGGACCGTAGGACACGCGGTGGAGCCACTCGACCTTGAGCCCCAGCGCTTCCGCCAACCGCCGGACGATGCGCTGGCGCCCTTCCGCCAGGGTCACCTCGACCTCCACGCTCCGCTCCACGGCGCGAACGCGAAAGTCGAGCACGCGCACGCGCCGGCCGTCGATGACGGGGGGCCGCGTCAGCGCGATCTGCACGTCCGCCGCGCTCTTGCCGTGGACGCGCAACCAGTACGTGCGAGGAACGGCGAACCGCGGGTGCATCAGCCGGTGTGCCGCCGCTCCGTCGGTCGTGAGCAGCAGCAGCCCGGACGTCATGACGTCGAGGCGCCCGACGTAGGTGAGGCCCGGGACGTCGGGGAGCAGGTCGTAGACGGTCCGCCGGCCCTCCGGATCACCGCGCGTCACGACATAGCCCACCGGCTTGTTGAGCGCGAGCCAGGTCGCCGGCCCACGCGCGGCGCGTACCGCGCGGCCGTCCACGGTGATTCGCTGCCGCGTCGGGTCCGCGCTCATGCCGATCGTGGCGACCGCGTCATCCACGCGCACGCGACCCGCGCGGATCAACTCTTCGGCCTTGCGGCGTGAGGTCACGCCCGCACGCGCCAGGGCGCGTTGCAGGCGCATGAGCGTCATTCGGGTTCGGCGGGGGCGGGCGGGCGGAGCGCCACCGAGAGCTCGTCCAACCGCGGCAGCTCCTCCAGGTCCTTGAGTCCCAGCGTGTCGAGGAACTGCGGCGTGGTGCCGTAGAGCAGCGGTCGCCCGAGGCCCTCGCCCCGGGTCACGATCTCCACCAGCCCGCGCTCGACGAGTTTGTCGATCACGGCGCCGGAGTCGACGCCGCGGATCTCGTCCACCTCGATACGCCCGACCGGCTGGCGATAGGCGATGATGGCGAGGGTTTCGAGCGCGGCGGGACTCAGCCGCCGCGGGCGCACCGCGAACTCGGCGCGCTCGATGGCCTCGGCGTAGTCGCGGCGCGTGAGAAACTGCCAGCCGTCGCCGATCTCCACGAGCTCGATCCCGTGAGCCCCTCCGGCGAACGTGTCCCGGATTTCGACGAGCGCCGCGTCGACGGCCGCCGCGCCCGCCTCGGGCTCGAGGGCGAGCAGCTCCTCGACCGCGAGCGGCCGGGCGGCGGCGAACAGCGCCGCCTCAAGCAGCTGGGCGAGGGGACTCACGGCGGATCTGAATCGGCGTGAAGGGCCCATCCTGCCGGACCGACAGGAGGCCGCGCTTCGCGAGCTCGAGCAGCGCGATAAACGTGGACAGGACGTCGACGATCGTCGGGCGTTCCCCGACCACCTCGAGCCACCCGAACGCCTCGCTCCGCCCCAGCAGCGCCTCGATCCGGGCGGTGGCGCCCTCGACGTCCAGCGGGCGCGGTACCACACGGTGCAGGACCGGCTCCGGGATCAGCGCGATCACTCGCTCGGCGGCGGCGAGGAGGTCGTTCAGGGCGATCACGAGCGGCGCGGGCCCGGCCGGTGCGGCCGGTGTGGGAGCGAACCCGCGTCCGAATTGTTCGGCCCGGCGCGCGGCGGCCGCGCCGAGCCACTCCACCAGCTCGCGGATCTGCTGGTACTCGAGCAGTCGCCGGACCAGCTCGGCACGCGGATCTTCCCATTCCTCGTCGCCCGCCCGGCGCGGCAGGAGCATCTGTGCTTTGATGCGGAGCAGTCGCGCCGCCATCTCGAGATAGTCGGCCGCCTGATTGAGCCCCAGCTCCCCGATTGCCGCGAGGAACTGGTCCGCGATCTTCGCGATCGGAAGATCGGTGATGTCGAGCTCGTCCTCACGAATGAGATGGAGCAGGAGGTCGAGCGGTCCGGAGAACTGCTCGAGCTCGACGACGAAGCCGCCGTTCGCGTCACCCATCACGGGTACCGGTGTCGTCATAGCGTCGGCTGCGACCCCGGCAGCGCGTACCCGCCCACCAGGGCCCATCCCAACGCCAGCAGCTGGCGCACGGGCCAGAGAAACGGCGTGAGGAGCGCGGGTGCGAGCCAAATGACGAGGAACAGCGGCACCATGCCCAACGCGTACAACTGGCGGTATTTCATTCCCGCCCCGGGAGGAAGCAAGTGATAGAAGACGTGACTGCCGTCAAGCGGCGGCAGCGGGATGAGATTGAAGAACGCGAGGACCAGGTTCCACTGCATCCCGTAGAGCATCATGCGTTGCAGGATTTCCAGACTCCCCGTGAGCCACGGCAGGGCCGACGCGAGCAGACCAAAGACCGCAAACAGTACCGCCGCGATGACGAACAATGCGAGGTTCGTCGCGATTCCGGCGAGCGAGACGATCACGTCTCCGCGGACATAGTTCCGGTACTTCCGCGGATTGACCGGCACCGGTTTGGCGCCTCCAAACAGGAATCCGGCATGGGACAGCCAGAGCAACAGGGGGAGCAGCACCGTCATGAAGGGATCGATGTGCTTGACGGGATTCAGCGTCAGCCGCCCGAGCATGTAGGCGGTATCGTCGCCCTGCCGATAGGCTGCCTCGGCGTGCGCATATTCGTGGGCCACGATTGAGAAGAGGAGCACCGGGGCCCAGACGAGAATTTCGAACGAAATGGCTCGACTCGGGGTCGGTGACGGCCAAAGATAACGGACGGCCGGGGGCCGGGTCAACAGCGTAGTGCCTTGACCGACCTTGACTTACCCTCTATCTTCCGCGCCTCACAGGAGGCTGTTTCGTGCCGAGAATCCAGTCCGCGAAGAAGGCGATGCGCCAAGGACGCGCCCGCAATGAACGAAACCGGGCGCAGAGCTCCGCGCTGCGCACCGCGCTGAAACGCGTGCGCGCCGCCACTACGTCGGAGCAGGCCAGCAGCGCGTATCGCCTCGCCTCACAGCTGCTCGATCGCGCGGCCCGCAAGGGTTTGATTCATCCGAACAATGCGGCGAGGCATAAGAGTCGCTTGGCCGCAGTGGTGGGGAGACTCAAGAAGTAAGACTAAACGGCGGCCAACTCGGCGCCGCACTGCTCGCAATACCACTCCGTCGGTAGGTTCATCGTGCCGCATGCGCGGCACCGCAGCGTCTTGTCGGCCTCCGGATCCTCAATCTGTTCGTCGGTCGGCTCGGGCACGATCGGCGCCGGGACGGGGTTCGCCGCACGCGGGACGTTCGGGTTGGCCGTCGGCGTGTCGGCCGGAATCACCGGTTGAAACTGCGCCCCGCTGGCCCGTCGCGGAGACGGCGCCGTCTTGTCATCATCCGTTACCGACTTGATGAAGGCGAGCTCATCCTCGTGCGGCGGGGCGGCCGGCTGCGGCGGACGGGCCGGTGGTGCCGCAGGCGCTGCCGGCGGCGGAGCGGGTACCGTCCTGGGGGGCGGCACCGGCTTGTTTCGCACCAGCGCGTCCAGCTCTTCGAGCTTCTGCAGATCCGCCTCGACCGATTGCAGGTCCTCGCGCACCGAGACGAGCTCCGCAAGAATATCGGCGTGTACCTGGGTCCACTGTCCTTCGTCGTATTCGCCGACGGAATGACGCAACTCCGCCTCGGTGAGCTTCTCCCCCGCGCGGGTCTCCTTCTTCTGCAGCTCGCCTCGGAGATGGCGTTTCTCTTCGATCGCCTGCCGCGCGCTCTCGGCGTGCGCCCGGAGCTCCTCGGTCACGGCGGCGAGACGGGCTTCGTAATCGGAGCGGACCCGCGCGCGCACGTGTCCGGGCGTCGCGTCCGCCGAGTCGTTCAAGCGGGCGAGCCAGGCTTCGTATTGCCGGCGCTCTTCCAGCAGGCGCTGGATGATGACGGTGCTCTTGGACGCTCCCTTAGGCATCCGACTCCTCTGGCGTTCGCCCGCGACGCGCCCCTCCCTCGAGGCGCGCCACGGCATCCGATGTCAATTCGTTCACATGCCCCAGCGCCCGCGCCGCCCAGATGATGCGCGCCCCATGCTCCAGGCTCTCCATGCGGATCCAGGCGGCGTCGAGCGTCGGCCCCACCGTCACGGCTCCGTGGTTCGCGAGAAGCCAGGCGTTATGGCCTGCCAGGTGCGGCTCGAGGCGGTCTCCCAGTTCGGGCGTGCCCGGCGTCCCATAATGGACGAGCGGGACCTGACTGCATTGCAAGATAAGTTCCGGCAGGACAAATGTGTCAAACGTCTGCCCGGCGACCGCGAAGGCGGTCGCAATGGGTGGATGGGCGTGCACCACTGCGCCGACGTCCGGCCGTCGCGTCAAGATCCGAAGATGTAAGTCCAATTCGGTCGTGGGGTTGCGGCGGCCGCGCCGCTTTCGACCCCCCAAGTCCACTTCCACCATGTCGAGCGGCCCGACGAGGGCTTTGATGACGCCGCTCGGCGTCACGAGCGCTCGATCCCGCCCCAGCCGGACCGAAAGGTTGCCGTCCTGCCCCGCGATGAGCCCCCGGTCGGCCAGCTGGCGGCAGCATTGCGCCATCCGCCGGGCGACGGTGCTGGCGGTCACCGGGCGACGGGCGCTTCGACTTGATGGACGATCTTGCCGCCGACGAGCGTGAGGGCCGCCCGCCCCGTAAGCACCCGGCCGGCAAACGGCGTGTTGCGACTCTTCGAGCAAAACGCGGTAGGATCCACGGTCCAGGGATCGGTGACATCGAGAACGACGACGTCGGCGACCGCGCCCTGCCCCAACGTCCCCCCCGGCAGGCCGAACACCGAGGCCGGCGCCGCGCTCATCCGATGGATCAGCTCGGGGAGGGTGAGGATGCCATTCATCACCAGCTCCGTATAGGCGACCCCGAACGCCGTCTCGAGGCCCACAATGCCGAAGGGCGCGTCGTCGAACGCGGCTTCCTTGGCATCATAGGCGTGGGGCGCGTGATCGGATGCGATGCAGTCCACGACCCCGTCCTTGAGCGCCGCCCGCAGCGCGGCGACGTCTTCGGGCTCGCGCAGCGGCGGGTTCATCTTCGCGTGGGTATCGTAGCGCTCGCAGGCTCGATCGGTGAGCGCGAGGTGATGCGGGGTCACCTCCGCCGTCACGCGGATACCCTGCTCTTTCGCCCTCCGGATGAGCTCCACGGATCCACGGGTGGACATGTGGCACAGGTGGACGTGGCCGCCCGTGAGCCCCGCCAGCATGGCATCGCGCGCGACCATGATCTCCTCGGCGGCTGACGGGATCCCTTTCAACCCCAGGCGGGCGGACACGAGCCCTTCGTGCATCACGCCGCCGACGGCGAGTGTGGGCTCTTCGCAGTGATCGGCGACGGGGATGTCGAAAGTGCGGGCGTACTCGAGGGCGGTGCGCATGAGATGGCTCGACACGACCGGCCTACCGTCGTCGGAAACAGCGACCGCGCCCGCCCCCACCATTTCGCCGAACTCGGAGAGGCGCTCACCCTTCTGTCCGACCGAGATCGCGCCGATCGGGTACACGCGCGTGAGCCCGGCCCGGACGGATTGCCGCACGATGAAACCCACGGCGGCTTGATTGTCCGTGACGGGATCGGTGTTCGGCATGGCGCAAACGGCGGTGAACCCGCCCGCGGCCGCCGCGCGCGCGCCCGTCGCCACCGTTTCCACGTCTTCGTTCCCCGGCTCGCGCAGGTGCACGTGCACGTCCACCAGCCCCGGAGCGACGACGTGGTCGCGCACGTCCCGCACTTCGGTGCCGTCGGGCGCCCCCATCCCACGGCCGACCGCCGCGATTTTGCCGTCCTGGATCAGCACGTCGGCCGGCTCGTCCAGGTTGCGGCCCGGGTCGATTACGCGACCACCACGGAGTAACAGCGGCCGATTCATTCGGACCCTCCCCCTCCCCCTCCCCCTCCCCCGGGGCCCTTGGCCGCGTCCGCTAATTCCGGTCGCCCGCCCGCAAGCAGGTACAGCACCGCCATCCGGACCGCAACGCCGTTCGTGACCTGGTCGAGGATGACGCTGTGGGGTCCGTCGGCCACGCGCGAATCGATCTCGACACCGCGGTTCATGGGTCCCGGGTGCATGATCGTCAACTGCCGCGGCGCTTTCTCGAGCCGCTCGAGCGTCACGCCGAACACGCGGTAATACTCTCGCACGCTCGGGATGAAACCTTTCTCCATGCGCTCGAGCTGCAGCCGCAGGATGTTGAGCACGTCCGCCCATTCGATCGCTTCCTCGATGCGGCGGAACCGGCACACGCCCAGCTCCTCGATGCCGCGCGGCATGAGCGTATCGGGACCGCAGACGCCCACCTCGGCGCCCATCTTCAGGAGGCCCCAGATATTCGAGCGCGCCACGCGGGAGTGCAGCACGTCGCCCACGAGGCAGACCTTCAAGCCGTTCACCTTCCCGTGTTTATCGCGGATGGTGAGGAGGTCCAGGAGCCCCTGCGTCGGGTGCTCGTGCTGGCCGTCGCCCGCGTTGATGACGTTGGAGCGGATGCGCCGGCCGAGGAACTCGGCCGCTCCGGACGAGGGATGCCGGATCACCACCATGTCGATGCGCATCGCCTCGAGATTCCGGGCGGTGTCCACCAGCGTTTCGCCCTTTTGCACGGAGCTGCCACTCGCCGCCACGTTCACCGTGTCGGCCGACAGACGTTTTTCCGCGAATTCGAACGAGATCCGCGTACGGGTGGACGCTTCGAAGAACAGGTTGACGATGGTCTTGCCGCGCAGCGCCGGCACTTTCTTGATCGGCCGCTCGGAGACTTCCTTGAACGGCTCGGCCGTGTCGAGCACCAGCCGGATCTGCTCCGGCGTGAGGTGCTCGAGGCCGACGAGATCCTTTCCCAGGACGGGATTCATCGAGGACCGCTCACCAGGTCGACCTGATCCTTTCCGTCCAGCTCTTCGACGAGCACGTCCACCCGCTCCCCGCTATTCACTTTTACCTGTTTGCCGACGATATCCGGCTGGATCGGGAGCTCGCGCCCACCTCGATCGACCAGCACGCATAAAGAGATCCGCTTGGGGCGCCCGAAGTCGGCGAGCTCGTCGAGCGCGGCGCGCACGGTCCGTCCGGTATAGAGCACGTCGTCGACGATCACCACGTGCTTGCCGTCGAGGTCGCCGGGGATCCGCGTCTCGCCGATGACGGGCTTCGGCCCGACGGTTTCGAGGTCGTCGCGATAGAGGGTGATATCGAGCGCGCCGCGGGGGAGCACTACGCCCTCGTCTTTCTCGATGAGGGTCGCGATCCGTTCGGCCAGCTCCACACCGCGCCGTTGGATGCCGATGAGCACCAGATCGGTGGTGCCGTGCGTCAGCTCGAGCACTTCCACGGCCATACGCTGAAGCGCCCGCGACAAGGCGCGGGCGTCCAGGAGGATCGTGCGTTCAGGCCGGCCCATCTCGAAGCTGGAAGCTAACCACGGGTCGTCGGGGGTCAACGGCGGCGTCGGGGTTGACGACGCACCGAGCGTAGAGTCTCTTCGAGCCCGCGGACGTCCGACCCCCCCGGAGGATTTATGCGGCGGTACCTGTGGAGTCTCCTCGGCATGTTACTCGCAGCCACACCACTCGACGCCCAGGGCCTCCGCGAGAAGATCGCCGAGCTGTTCATTTTCACCGCCGGGCAGGATCCCTTGTTCCTGGGCGGCACCGCCGGCTCCGACTCCGCGACCGCCCTCCATGCCGACCATTTCATTCCCTCGGCGGTCGCCGACAACGGCACCCTCATCTCGTTCATCAGTAGTGCGATCAGTCAGAACGTCGGCAACCTCCCGGTCAGCGCCACGAGCGGCGGTTCCACGTTTCGGTTCGAGGGGGGCGTGCCGGTCCCGACGTCGGGGTCGCCCGGCTCGGTGTTCGGGGAACGTGCGCAAACACTCGGCAAAGGACGGGTCTTTGTCGGCGCGAACGTCAATCACCTGCACTTTACGACTTTGCGGGGCGTGAGCCTGGACAACCTCCAACTGGTATTCACCCACGAGAACGTCACGGGACCCGCGTGCGACAGTCTCGTCGGCGCGTCATGCAACCCCTATGGCGTGCCGTTGCACGAGAACGACGTGATCGACGTGACGTTGGCGCTCGACATCGACATGACCGTGACTTCGTTCTTCATGAACTTCGGCCTGCTCGATCGCGTCGACATCGGAGTCGTCGTCCCGGTCGTCTCCACGTCGCTCCGCGGCACCAGCGACGCCCAGATCGTCCCGTTCGGACCACCCCCGGCGCAGCACTTCTTCGGAGGGACGCCAACCAATCCGGTGCTCACGACGTCCCGTTTCGTCGAAGGATCCGCAACCGGCATCGGCGACATCGCTGCGCGTGTGAAGGTGAATCTCAGCCGATCGGACCGGACGAACTTCTCCGTTCTCGGTGACGTACGCTTTCCCACCGGGAGTGAGGACGACCTGCTCGGGTCGGGCCACGTAGCCGCCCGAGCGCTCGGAATCCTGTCCGCCCGGTTCGGACCCTTCACGCCCCACGCGAACATTGGCTACTTGTATCGGAGCGGCTCGCTGCAGAACAACGCCGTCCTCGCCACCGTTGGGTTCGACCACCTGATGGCGCCGTGGGCGACGATGGCCGTGGACGTCGTCTCCGAGTTGCAGGTGGGTGAGAGTAAGCTCACGCTCCCGGGGCCCGTGACGTACGACAAGCCCTACGTCCGCACGATCAACGTCACGAATATCCCGACCGAGCGCGACGACGTCATCGACGGGTCGTTCGGCTTCAAGTTCACCACACACGCAGGCATCACTCTGGTAGCGAACACCCTGTGGCCGCTGAATCGCGGAGGCCTTCGGCCCAACGTGCTGTGGACGGCCGGACTCGAATACAACTTCTAAGGCCAGGCTAGCGGATCGTCATGAGCCGCCAGCCGGTCGAATCGACCGCCAGGACCGCCCGGAACGTCACCGGACGCCGCTCAGAGCGACCCGTGCTGGCGTTGTCGTACGCGTAGACTCCACTGACGATGGCTTCAGCGCTCAGGCCGTTATAGCTCACCGCCGTTACTGTCAGGTCCGCCTTGAGGTTCCGGACAGATTCAAAGAACCCCTTCCAACTCTGTTGCTGCCCGGCGGTGAGACCGGGATAGGAGTGTCGAACCTGGTCCAGGTCGCGCGACTCGAGCGCACGCGCGTAGCTATCGATGACCCTCTGGATGTCGGGTCGGGGATCTTTCGGCGCAGGGGGGGGCGGCGCGGCCGGTTGCTCGACCGGCCGGGGTCTCACGGTGTCGATCTTTGGTCGCGACCGCGCGGCGCGCTCCGCCTCCGCCCAGAGAGATGCGGCGGTCGCGAGCTGGGCCATTGCCTCAGGCCCGCGGTGCTGGGCGGCGAGCGACTCCCCGCTCTTGAAGACCGTGTCCCCGCGAGCGAGGTCCGCGGGCGTCGCACCCGCGTCCACGGCATGGCTCATGGCAGCGAGCGCTCGCGCCCGGAGTGACTCCACCAGGCTGTCCTCCCGCTTCGTGGCGGCCGCCCGAGCCGTCGAATCGGGCACCACGCTCCGAGGCTGGCTCACCGGCGGTCTCGCACGTGCGGGCTGCCGCGGCGCGGGCGTCGCGATCGGTGGCGTGCTCGTCGACACCGTCTCCGCCGCCACGCGGGCCGGCGCCGGGGACGGGGTCTGCCACGGAGCAAGGCGCCAGAGGGCCCCGCCCGCGGCGATCACGGCCGCACCGAGACCCCACCACCACACGCTCGCGGTCCGTCGGCGGACAACGGTGGACGCGGCGGGCCGCGCCCGCGGCTTCGAAAGCACGATGGGACTCGTCGGAGTCTTCAGCGGCTCCCGCCCGCCGGCCGGGCCACCGGCCATCGCGAGCGTGATCATCTCACCGCGCACGGGATCGTCCCGCCGCAACGAAGGCCGGCCGCAGACCGCGACGACGTCGTCCATACTCGGCCACCGGGCGGCAGGGTCCTTCTCGAGCATCCGCATGACGCCGGCGCCGAGATTGGGTGGGCAATCCGGCCGCACCTCCGTCACGGGGCGGGGCCGCTCGTTGAAGTGGGCGTACATGACTGACATGGTCGACTCGCCCTCGAACGGCAACTTCCCAGTGAGCATCTCGTACGCCACCACGCCGAGCGAGTATTGGTCCGATGCTCCAGTGACCTCGTGGGTCGCGCACTGCTCGGGGCTCATGTACGTCGGCGTCCCCACGGTGACGCCGGTGACGGTCAGTCCCTGGGCTTCCACGACCTTGGCGATGCCAAAGTCCGTGACGACGGCCCACCCGTCCTCGTCGAGCATGATATTGGCGGATTTGATGTCGCGATGAACTACTCCGTGACGGTGCGCGTAACCGAGCGCATCCCCGACCTGGGCCAGAATAGTCTGGACCATGGCGATCGGGAGCGGCCCGACCTCGTGAATCACGGCATCGAGCGCCCGTCCCTGCACGTACTTCATGACGAAGTACAGAATGTGCTCGCTCTCCTTGACGGCATAGATGGGAATGATGTGCGGGTGACTCAGCGCCGCGGCGGTCCGCGCCTCGCGCTTGAATCGCTCGACCATCCCCTCGCCCATGAGCAAGAGCGCCGGCGACAGGACCTTGATCGCGACCTTGCGGTCGAGCGCCAGATCGTGCGCCAGGTACACAGCGGCCATCCCGCCGTGCCCCAACTCGGTGAGGATCTCGTATTCCCCGAGCGCCGCCTTCCGGAGCGTATCGAGCTGCGTATTGTACTGGACACCCGCCGGCCGGGCGGTCGCGGTGACCGCAGTGGGGTGAGCGGCATCGGCGGTTCGCAAGCTGCCGCCACAGTGCGAGCAGAACGACGAACCCGCAGCGATCGTTGCCCCGCACGTCGGACAGGACACGCCGTGCACCGTCGTCATAACGCCGGCGAAGCGTAGCGGGAGACCATGTACGTGACGCCCTTCTCCACCGTCCGCCGCCAAGCGTCCTCCACTTCGGCGGTAAACGCGGGATCAAATTGCTTCACCGTGGCGATCAGGCTATCCACAAACGGCGCGTAGAACGACGGAGGCACGTCCAAGTCCCGCCGGCTGTGCCGCTCGGCGACCCGCATCAACAGGCTCATATCGTTGTCGGGCTGCTTGGGGAACAAGAGCAAGAGTCCCAAGGCATGCCGCAGGAGCTTGTGCTGACGCTCGAAATCCGTCTTGGCGAACCGGGGAGCGGCCGCGGGGCAAGCCGTGAAGAAGTTGCGGTAGAACGCCTCGAAAAATTGGGGCGTCTCGCAGCAGCGCTGATAGCTGGCACTTGCCAAGTCTCGCGCTGCACTGTCTCGGCTCACGACCGGCTCTCAAGGGCGGGGGCGATCTTTATCCAATAACACCCGAAGACTCCGTGGGCAACACCTCAGGGTTTGGCGCCGGCGTTAGCGGAACACCGGGGTCAGCGGGGCCTCCCCTTTCAACACCGCCTGGACATTCGCCACGGCAATGGCGGCCATCTGGCGCCGAGCTTCATGCGTGGCGCTCCCGATGTGCGGGAGCAGGACGGTGCGGGGAGCGGCGAGCAGTCGAGGATGGATCGCGGGCTCGTCGGAGTACACGTCGAGGCCCGCCGCGCCCAACCGACCCTCCTCGAGCGCTGCGGCGAGCGCCTCCTCGCGAATCAGATCGCCGCGCGCCGTGTTGATCAGGATCGCGCTGCGCTTCATTTGCCGCAGCGCGTCGCTGTCGATCATCCCCTTGGTTTCGGGGAGGGAAGGAACGTGCAGGGACAACACGTCGCTCTCTCGGAAGAGTCGCGACCGCTCGACGCGTTCGGCCCGGGTGTCCCGCTCGAACTCCGGGCGCGCGTTGCGCGCGGCGTAGATGATGCGCATCCCGAAGGCGACCCCACGCCGGCCCACCGCCTGGCCGATCCGGCCCGCCCCGAACAACCCCAGGGTCCGGCCGCGCAGCTCGATCCCGAGCAGGAGCGTCGGGTGCCACCCCGTCCACTGGCCGCCTTTCACCACGTCGTTCCCCTCCACCACCCGCCGGGCGCACGCAAGGATGAGGGCCCAGGTGAGGTCGGCCGTCGCATCGGTGAGGACGTCCGGAGTATTGGTCACCTTCACCCCCCGCATCTCCGCGGCTACCACGTCCACGTTGTCGTGCCCGACGGCGCAGTTGGCCACGACCTTGAGCTGGGGCAGCCGCTTGAGCTCGGTACCGCCGACCCAGCGCGACAACAAGGAGACGATCGCCACGAAGTCGCCCTTCGGCGTCGGCTCGGCGCGCGGGAGCCACGTAACGTCGAGCCCGACCAGCTGGTCGGGCTCGAGGAAGGGCTGAAGCTCCGCAGCGATGAGAACGGCGTGGGGGGAGGGGGCGCGGGAGGAGGAGGGGGCGCCCACTACCGCATACGAGCGCGGCGGATCGAGTCGTCCACCGCCAGCGCCCGCTCGGGACTCCACTTGTAGTAGAGCTGGAGGCAGGCGCCCGCCTGCATCTGGCGCTGGCGCGTGCATCGGGTGACCTGCGCGCGGTGTTCCCCCGCGTCATGCCGCCACAGCGAATCGGCCGTCGCCGACGCCCGGGCGTCCGCCCAGCCGAACCCAACCAGACACCGCCCCACGTCTCCCGACGGATCCTTGGCGCACGTCTCCATTTCCTTCTTGTGACGCCCGGCGTCGGCGGTCCACGCGGAGTCGGCCCGTGACTGCGCGATCGAATCCTGCTGCTGCTGGTAGCTCGTTGCCGCCGCGAGCGCCTGGGGCGACTTCCATTTGTACTGGAGGACGAGGCACTGGGCCGCGCCCTTGGCGTCCATCGTGATGCGGCTGCACTCGCGCACCTCCGCGAGCCTCTTCTCGGCCGACTTGCCGCACGCGAGGGCGGAGACCGTCATCACGGCGGCGAACCAAGCCTTCGTCCGGTGCATCGAAGCCTCCGGGTACGGGCACAGGAGCGGGTGAGCGCACCCCACTCTAGTGACACGGCTCCGCTCCGTGCAAGCGCATCCGTGCTGTTGCATTCCGCATTGAAAGCGCGGTTTCTCCGCGCACGCGCAGGCACCCGGCCACGACCGGGAACAGCGCAACTCTCGACGGTCTAAGTGCTTGGTGTGCGACGCGGACCCGGGCACGCGGCTTGCGTTATCACGCCCACCGCGTTGCTGCGGCCCATACGGGCGTGCGGGTCTACGGAGGGACTGCTATGCATCGCAGGGGCTTCACGCTGATCGAGCTGTTGATCGTGGTGGTGATCATCGGGATTCTCGCTGCCATCGCCATCCCGAAGTTCGCCAACACGAAGTCGAAGGCGTACATCGCGTCGATGAAATCGGACCTGCGCAACCTGCTCACGTCCGAAGAGGCGTTTTTCGCCGACTCGATCAAGTACAGCGGGAGTATCTCGTGCACTACGCCGCCGACCGTGGGCACCGTCAACTTCTGCCCCAGCGTGGGCAACAACCTCGCCGGCCCCACCGTGAACGGCGGCGGCTGGAGTGCGACGATCACGAACAACAATCTGAACAACCCCGTGATCACGTGCGCGATCTTCGTGAACACGGCGGCCGTCGCGCCCGCGACCAACGAGGGCATCGCGGCCTGCTTGTAACGGACAGGGTGGGATTCGAACCCACGGTACCCTTGCGGGCACACCGGTTTTCGAGACCGGCCGTTTCAACCGCTCACGCACCTGTCCCCTACGAACGGGAGAACCGCCTACAGTAGCAGACGCAGCAGACGCACAGAGGAGAACAGGCGAGACCTATCAGGTAGGCCCACCTGTATCGACTGCTCACCGTTCACCCCTGCCGCGTCTGTGCGTCTGTAACTGCTTTCTGCCTCCGCGCCTTGCACGGATAGGGTGGGATTCGAACCCACGAAACGGTTACCCGTTTACACGCTCTCCAGGCGTGTGCCTTCAGCCGCTCGGCCACCTATCCCGGCGTACGAAAATAACACCGCCCAGGTCCTGCACGAACCAACACTCGGAGCGAGATCGCGATCCGCCTAATGGCCGCCGAAGCGCATACCCAACTGAAGCGGCATGAAGGTCACCTCCGGCAGCCCGAAGGCCGCAGCCACGTGTACGTAGCGCGCCTCGAGGAAGATCCCCATGTTCGAGACGTCCCAGGTAATCCCGCCGCCCACGTTCCAGGCAAACTTTGTCTCGGACGTGTCCGACGTGGCGCCGCCCGATGTCACGGAGAGCCGAACATGATAGGGGCCGCCGCCGCCGAAGATATACACCCGCCGGAAACCCGTCCCAAACTCGTACCCGATGTCGAGCGTGCCACCGAGATTGTGGAATTTTGCGTCGGTGGGCCGCCCGAGACTATTGGTGAGGTCCCCCTGCAGTTGCTGATTGGCGCCGTTTTCACTGTAGCTCCCCACGACTCTGACGAAGACCGGGGTCTTGGGCATCTTCAACCCAACGAGCATCGATCCCACCCACCCCGTATCGAAGCCTTCGCCGCTCTCATCCGAATGATAGGCGCCGTTCGCGACGGCGAGGCCGATGCCGAGACCGAGCATCGGCCGCACGGTCTGCGCCGCGCCGACCGCCGGCGCGACGAAGCCGAGCACCCCACCCCATGCGACCCGCGTACTCCTCATATGGCCACCTCCTGCATAGGACGGGATGGGCTGGCAGCCGCGGCGCGCTCCCTGCCCCACTCGGGCACGACCATATCGCGTCCGAGCCCGGGCGGCTAGGGCGTTTTTGCGACATCATAGGGCAGGTTTGAGGCACCCGGGCGGACCCCGGCTGAACCCTCCGGCGCCCGGCACGCGTATCACCCGGAGCACCCCAACTCACGGAGTCACCTCAGATGAACAAGCTGCCGACGAAACGCGAACCCGGGGATCCTGAAGTCAACAAGATCCCGACCTGGCGGGAGCTGGCCGATCGGTTCCGCGACCTCATGAAGGACTTCCTCAAGGAAGGCAAGGAGCTCGAGCGCGACATCGAGCCCAAGGTCCTCCCGGCCCTCAAGCGGCTGAAGCTCGAGATCGAAAAGCTCATCGGGAAGCTCGAAGAGCGCGCCGGAGGAGGGGCCGGCAAGAAGCAGAGCTAGCCACAGAGGCGGGGCTTCCTCGCGGGGCCCATGGCCGCAACATTCCCCGCATGGCCCTGACCTACTCTCAGTATTTGAAACTCGACGAGCTCCTGGCGCTGCAGCAGCCACGCTCCAGCGGGCCCGAGCACGACGAGATGCTGTTCATCGTCATCCATCAGGTGTACGAGCTGTGGTTCAAGGAAATGCTGCACGAGCTCGGCTACCTCGACAGGGTGCTGCGCGACAACGCCACGCCCCGCGCCCTGCACACGCTGAAGCGGATCCTCACCGTGCTCAAGGTGATGGTAGCGCAGATCGACGTGCTCGAGACGATGACGCCGCTCGAGTTCCTGTCGTTCCGTGACCGGCTCGAGTCCGGCAGTGGGTTCCAGTCATTCCAGTTTCGTGAGCTCGAGTTTGTGCTCGGCGCGAAGAACGCGGCGGCCGTGGCGCGCTACCCCGAAGGGAGCGAGGCCCGTCGGCGCCTCGACGCGCGGTATCGCGAGTCCACGCTCTGGGACGCCTTTCTCGCCTACCTCGTGCGGAACCAGTACGCCGTGCCGCCATCGCTGCTCAGCCGAGACGTGACACGACCGCCGGAGCCTTCGCGCGAGATCCAGCAGGTCTTGATCACGATCTATCGAACCAACCCCGCCGTCGCTTCGGTGTGCGAGCGCCTGGTGGACTTGGACGAAGGCATCATGGAATGGCGCTATCGTCACGTGAAGATGGTGCAGCGCACCATCGGCACGAAGCGGGGCACGGGTGGATCGGCCGGGGCCGAATACCTCGAGACGACGCTGAACAAGCCCGCCTTCCCCGATCTCTGGACGATCCGGACGGAGCTGTGAGGGCGTGACACCGGAGGCGCTGTACGCGACCCCGAACGCTCTCGCGCCTCATTATCACCGCTTTCGAGTCGCGGATCGGCTCCTCCTGACGGGCCACTCGCACCAAGCATGGCCGGACGTCGGCTTCGAGGCCCAGGCGCGCGCCTGGCTCGACGCGGCGGAGTACGTCGACGACAAGTGGGAGCATGCGTTCGCCATGGCCGACCGGGTTCGGCGCGGCTTCGGGCGCCTGCTCGACGACCCGAACGGCGCCATCGCCCTGGGCGCGAACACGCACGAGCTGCTCGTCCGCTGGCTCTCCGCCCTGCCCCTCGCCGCGCGGCCCCGGCTCGTGACGACGACGGGAGAGTTCCACACGATCCGCCGTCAGCTCGACCGCCTGGCCGAGGCGGGCATCACCGTGGTCAAAGTGGCTGCCCTCCCGGCCGGCACGCTCGCCGACCGACTTGCCGGAGCCGTGGACGACCGCACCGCCGCGGTGCTCGTTTCCGCCGTCCTGTACGAGAACGCCCATCTCGTCCCTGACCTCAGCCGTGTCCTCGCCGCGTCCCGCCGGGTGGGCGCCGAGCTTCTGGTCGATGCCTACCACGCGCTCGGGGTCGTTCCGTTTTCGGTCCACCGCGAAGGGCTCGCTGAAGCGTTCGTCGTTGGCGGCGGCTACAAGTACTGCCAGCTGGGCGAGGGGAACGGCTTCCTGCGGATACCTTCCGGCTGCACGCTGCGACCGGTGATCACCGGCTGGTTCAGCGAGTTCGAGTCACTGGCTCGCGATGAGCCGGCGACACCGGTCGCCTACGGGGCGGAAGCCGCTCGGTTCGCGGGCGCCACATATGATCCCACGAGCCATTACCGGGCAGCGAGCGTGTTCGACTTTTTCGAGGGGCATCGGCTGACCCCCGATTTTCTGCGACGCGTCAGCCAGCATCAGGTGGGATTGCTCGCGGCGCGCTTCGACGCGCTCGACGCCGACCCCGCGTTCATTACGCGGGATCGCGCCGTGACGCTCCCGGAGCTCGGGGGCTTCCTCGCGCTCCGGACGCCCCGTGCGGGAGAGCTGTGCCAGGGGCTGCGAGACCGCGGCGTGCGGGCGGACTACCGGGCGAACATGCTACGCCTCGGGCCGGCTCCGTACTTATCGGACGCGCAGCTCGGCAACGCCATGGACGCGCTAGGAAGTCTGGTCGAGGAGCTCGCGGCGCGTTAACGCTGGGCGCGGAAGAACGCCTGCAGGATCTCGCCACAGGCGGCTGCCTCGATTCCACCAATCACTTCCGGCCGATGGTTCAGCCGGGGGTGACGCAACAGGTCTTCGACGGAACCCGCCATGCCGGCCTTGGCGTCGTGCGCGCCGAACACCACGCGGCCCACCTTGGCTAGGACGATCGCGCCGGCGCATTGCGCGCACGGCTCGAGCGTGACGTAGAGCGTACACTCGGTCAGCCGGTCGGTCTCGAGGGCCGCGAACGCCCGCTGCACCGCGAGCAGCTCCGCGTGCGCGGTGGGGTCAGCGCGCGTCACCGACTCGTTGTGCGCGCGGGCGACGACCACCCCGTCCCGAGACACCACGGCGCCCACGGGCACTTCTCCCATGGGCGCCGCCCGACGAGCCTCTTCCAGCGCTGCCGCCATGCCGGCCATGTCGGACGGAGCCACGGACGCGGACCGTCTGCTCCCGCTCCCCGCTCCCCGCTCCCGATGTTCAGGCACGCGCGGGCTCTGTGACTCCCCCGGGAAGGCGCTCGAACGTCAGGCGACTACCGTCTTTGGAACGCTCCACCCGCACACGGTCCCCTTCCGTGTACTTCCCCTCGAGGACCGCGAGCGCGAGCGGATTCTGCACCAACCGCTGGATCGCCCGCTTCAAGGGACGCGCTCCGTACACGGGATCGTACCCCTCCGCGACGATCAACTGTTTGGCGGCGGGCGTGATGTCGAGGCCGAGCTTGCGGTCCGCGAGCAACCGGCGGAAGCGCTCGACTTGCAGGTCCACGATCTTCGCAATGTCGTCGCTCGAGAGCGGCCGGAAGATGATCGTGTCGTCCACGCGATTGAGGAACTCGGGCCGGAAGGTCTGGCGCAAAAGCTCGAGCACCTTGGTCTCGACTTGCTCCCAGTTCTCCGTGCCCATTTCGAGGATGTACTGCGACCCGAGGTTGGACGTCATGATCAGTACGGTGTTGCGGAAGTCCACCGTGCGCCCCTGCGAGTCAGTGAGCCGGCCCTCGTCGAGGATCTGCAACAGCACGTTGAAGACGTCCGGGTGCGCCTTTTCGATCTCGTCGAACAACACGACCGCGTAGGGCCGGCGACGGATCGCCTCCGTGAGCTGCCCGCCTTCCTCGTACCCGACGTACCCCGGCGGAGCGCCGATCATCCGTGCGACCGCGTGCTTCTCCATGTACTCCGACATGTCGAGCCGGACCATGGCCTTTTCGTCGTCGAACAGGAACTCCGCCAGGGCCCGCGCGGTCTCGGTCTTCCCCACGCCGGTGGGGCCGAGGAAGATGAACGAGCCCGTGGGACGGTTCGGGTCCTGAAGCCCCGCGCGCGCCCGGCGCACCGCGTTCGCGACTGCCGCGAGGGCTTCGGGCTGGCCGATGACGCGGCGCCCGAGCTCCTCCTCGAGGCGCGTCAAGCGCTCCCGCTCCGACTCCAGCATCTTCGAGACCGGAATCCCGGTCCACTTCGACACGATTTCCGCGATGTCCTCGGAATCGACTTCTTCCTTCAGGTACTTTCCCTTCTTCTGGATCTCCGCCAGCCGCTTCTCCAGCGTGGCAATCTCCTTCTCGACCGCCGGGATCCGGCCATAGCTGATTTCGGCCGCCGTCTGGAGGTCCCCCCGGCGGGTGGCCTGGTCCGCTTCGCCCCGCAGCTGTTCCAGCTCCGCCTTCTTCCCCTGCAGCTTCGTGATCGCATCCCGCTCGGCCTGCCACTGCGCCTTCATGGCGTTGGACCGCTCGCGCAGCTCCGCCAGCTCTTCCTCCAGCTTGGCACGGCGCTCCTTGGCCGCCTTGTCTTTCTCTTTGGCCAACGCCGCGAACTCGATCTCGAGCTGGACGATCTTGCGCTCGACCTCGTCGATCTCTTGCGGGAGCGAATCGATGGCGATCCGCAGGCGGGCCGCGGCCTCGTCCACGAGGTCGATGGCCTTGTCCGGGAGGAACCGGTCGGTGATGTAGCGGTGGGAGAGCGTCGCTGCCGCGACGAGAGCGTTATCCGTTATCCGTACACCGTGGTGGATCTCATAACGCTCCTTCAAGCCGCGCAGAATGGCGATCGTATCCTCGACCGACGGCTCCCCGACATACACGGGCTGGAACCGGCGCTCCAGGGCGGCGTCCTTCTCGATGTACTTGCGATACTCGTCCAGCGTGGTCGCGCCGATCACGTGCAGCTCGCCCCGTGCCAGCGCCGGCTTGAGCATGTTGGACGCGTCGACCGCGCCCTCCGCCGCTCCGGCCCCGACGAGGGTGTGCAACTCGTCGATGAAGACGATGTACTTGCCCTCGGCCGTCGTGATCTCCTTCAGAACCGCCTTGAGACGCTCCTCGAATTCGCCGCGATACTTGGTGCCGGCGACCAGCGACCCCAGGTCGAGCGCCACCAGGTGCTTGTTGCGGAGCGAGTCCGGCACGTCGCCGTTGACGATCCGCTGAGCCAGGCCTTCGACGATCGCCGTCTTGCCGACGCCGGGCTCGCCGATCACCACGGGGTTGTTCTTCGTGCGACGCGAAAGCACCTGCATCACGCGCCGGATCTCCTCGTCCCGGCCGATCACCGGATCGAGCTTCCCCTTGCGGGCCTGCTCGGTGAGATCACGGGCAAAACGCTCAAGCGCCTGGTACTTCTGCTCAGGCTCTTGATCCGTCACCCGATGCGCGCCGCGGACCCCCTGGAGGGCAGCGAGCAAATCGTCGCGCTCCACACCCGCCGCCGATAGAAGCTGCCGGGCGGTCGTTCCTTTCTCCTGAGCGAGGGCCAGCAACAGGTGCTCGGTCGACACGTACGCGTCGCCAAGACCCTTTGCCTCGTCCTCGGCGCGGTCGAGCAGCCGGGACAGTTCGCGTGCCAGCGTGGGCTCCGCGGTGCTCCCCGATTGCTTGGGGAACCGCTCGATCTCCCGCTGCGTGTCGGCAGCGAGCTGTGTGACGTTGAGGCCAGCTTTCTGCAGCAGTGGAACGACGATCCCCTCGTCCTGCGTCAACAGCGCCAGGAAGAGGTGCGCGTCGTTGATGACGGGGTTGCCCCGCGCGCGGGCCAGCGAGGCTGCTTCCTGCAGGGCCTCGGAGGCCTTCACGGTCAAGCGATCTGGCTTTATCATGGCCGCCGACCCGGGCAACGTCCGTGCCCAGGAAAGGTGCCTTTTTGGCAGAAGTCCTTACTTCACAACGATTTTCTTCGTGACGCGCCTGCCGTCGATAACGAGTTGGTAGATGTAGACGCCGGACGCCGCCGGCTTGCCGGCCACATAGCCGTCCCAATACGCGTTATAGCGGCAACCGAGGGTCGTGGGGCAGGTCAAGGCGAGGCTGTCGAGCGGCTTGTCGGTGCCCCGCAGGATCGGGATGGCGACGAGCTGAGCGAGGACGTTGTAAATCCGCAAGGACACGACGGGGCGGTGACCCTTGAGGAACAACTCCCCGCTGACCTTGAAGGGAATCGTCGTCGCTGGATTGAACCGATTCTGCTGGGACTCGAAGGTTGGGGTCTGGGCGACGAGCGACCGCGACCCCCCCTGCCCTCCCACCATCAAGAGCCCGAGACCCAGTATGGCCCAGGCGTGCCGCATCGTCAGTCACTCCTATGCGAACAAAAAGAGCTGATGCCGGGCAATCTCCTTGTTGCTGATGATACCGTGACGTCAGGGCGCTGATCCAATACTACGATCCGCCTTTCCCGGCTGTCAACCTCGCCAGCACGCGCGCATCGCCGCGTCGGCGCGTCACCCCACGCCGATCCGCCCATTCGAGCAGCGGGATCAAGTACTTGCGCGTGAGCCCGAAGCGATCCCGCAGTTCCGCGGGGGTGGCCGAGCCCAGCTCGCCGAGCGCGCCCTCGAGCGCGGCCCGGAACTCCGCGAGGACCCCTCGCGCCGCGTACCGTTCGGCGTCGATCGGCTCCGCGGCGCCCTCGCGCGCGAGATGCGAGAGCAAGGCGCGAACCGGGGAGCCGGGGAATTCCCGTTCGAGCTCGCCGACGGTCGGTATCTGCCAGCGCGCCTGGGCGAGCCGCTCGGCGAGCTTTTGACGCGCATCGGCCGCACGAGAGTCGAGAGCGGGGCGCCAACCAGGAAGGCGCGCGACGCTCGCGGCGATCTCGAACGGACCTCCCGCCCGCGCGCCAAAGTCCAGGACGGCATCGACGACGGTGGGCGGCGCCGGCGCCCCCACCGCTGCCCGGAGGGCTTGCAGCGACATCCCTGGATCGAGCGGATGCTCCTCGTGGTGACGCCGGAGCACGTCCACCAACCGCGTCGCTTCCGTCGTCACCGCGTGCCGCTGGACGACGGTTCCTCCTAACGATAGGAGGGCCTGCCCCGCCTTCGCGATGACCGCCGTCACACGCCGTGGCGGCACGCCGAGGCGCACGGGCAAGGTATCGATGGAGATTCCCTCGAGGCCACGCTCTCCCACCAGCGCCGACAAGCGCGCCACGGCTGTCTGGCCCGCATCGATTCCACGGCGCCGTAAGCGGGACCGCGCCGGTGGAAACGGATCGAGTACCGTGCCGCCGCCGATGGTCGTGACGGGAGAGAAAGAGCGTACCACGAACCGGTCCCCAGCCCGCGCCACCAGCGGGCTCTCGAGGATCAGGCGCACGAGCCCCCGCTCCCCCGGGACCATCGCGGGGGTCTGCGCCACGCGCGCCAGGACTTCGGCGGTTCCGAGGTGCACCCGTATCCGGGTGCGAGACGCGATCGGCCGGCGGGCGGAGGGCAGAAGCTCGACCGCTGTATCGAGCACGGTCGCCGCTTCCCATCCCGGCCCAGCCACCGCCACGTGACCGCGGGCCAGCTCGCTCTTGTCCACGCCGACGAGCGCGAGCGCGGTGCGCCGGCCTGGTACGGCGCGCTCGGCGGCCTCGCCGTGCACTTCGATCGAGCGCACGCGCGCCTCGCGTGAAAGCGGCAGGAGGCGCACGGCGTCCCCGACGGCGACGGTGCCGCTCCAGGTCGTCCCGGTTACGACGGTGCCCGCCCCCGCCACCGCGAAGACGCGATCGATCGGCAGTCGGAACAGGTCGTCGGCCGGGCGCTCGGCGAGGTCGGCGGCGACCCTCCCCAGTGCCTCCCTCAGTGCCTGCAGCCCGGCGCCCGTCGCGACGGACGTGGCCACGGCGGGCTCCCAGCGGATTCGGCTCGCCGCGAGCCGTTGGGCCACTTCGCCCTGCACGAGCTCGAGCCACTCGGCGTCCACGAGGTCGCGCTTGGTGATGACGGGAATGCCGCGACGAATGCCGAGCAGCTCCACGATCGCGAGGTGCTCCTCCGTCTGCGGCATGATGCCTTCATCCGCGGCAATCACGAGCAGGGCGACATCGATCCCGGTTGCCCCGGCGAGCATGTTCCGCACGAACCCTTCGTGGCCCGGCACGTCCACCACGCTCGCCTGGATTTCGTCCCCCAGCGGCAAGGGCGCGAAGCCGAGATCGATCGTGATGCCGCGACGCTTCTCCTCCTCCCACCGGTCCGTGTCGACTCCGGTCAGGGCCTTGACGAGCGCTGTCTTTCCGTGGTCGATGTGACCGGCGGTGCCGATTACGAAGCGACGGAAGGGACGGGCGTCGGAGCCCATGAGCGTCGCTCCCAGAAATCCAGGGCCGAGAGGGGGCCAGCCTCGCCGAGGTGATAACGGACGAAGCGGGCGACGAGGCGGCGGTGTGCAGCGGTATGCGGCGGATCGAGCGCGGGCAGGGCCGCCGCCGGATCATTCAACGCGAGGAGATCGCGATACGCCGGTGGCGGGAGCCGCGTGGGCGGCTGGGCCAGCGTCGACGCGCAGCGGGCGCACAACGCGCCGCCCTCAGACACGCTGAAGGCTACGAGACCGTCTCCCCCGGGCTCGATCGCGACGCCGTCCCGCACGCAGGTGATGAGCGACGGCTCGAACCCGAGCACCGCGACGAGCCGCCAGACGGCGCGTATAGCGGTCGCATCGGCCTGATCGGGGGACGCCGTTTCGAGCGCGTCGAGCGCCGCGAGCAGCGCGTCGTACGCGGCCGGGAGGGCGGCGGGGGGCGCCATCTTGAGCATGACCTGGGCGAGGGCCGCGGCGCCGGCGAAGCGGCCCACATCGGCGGCGAGGTCGCGACGGAGATTGATGAGATCGAACGCGCCAAGGGTGTGCAGCTCACGGGTCTCGCGGAAGTAGAGCTGGGCCACACCCTCGCTCAGGAGCTCGAGCCCGGCGCCGAAGCGGCTCTTGGGTCGCAGCGCGCCCTTGGCGATCGCGCTCTGCACACCGAGGTCACGGGTCGCCAGCCGGACGACCTTCGACGTCTCGCTGTAGCGGTACGTCTGGAGTACGACCGCCGGGGTGGTGACGAGAGACATGCTAGGGCGTCGCGGCGACCGCGGCCGTCGCCGGACAGACGCCCACCGGGACGGTGTGGATCTCGTGATAGTCGGGCGGGGCAGTCAGCACATGGACCGTCCCCACCGCGACGCACGCCCCCGGATCGACCGCGTATACCCGCCCGCGAAGATCGATCGCGAGACCCGAGACGCCATGCCCCCCGGGCTTCACGCCGTTCCCCGGACCACGGGTGACGCTCCGGATGGTTGTGTTCACTTCGAGAATCCCTTCACTCAGCGAGGCGATGAGGAGGCGTCCACCCGTCGGGTGGAATACAGCCGCACCGGGCGATTCCCCAAGATCGTTCAGGACCGCGACCTCAGTGCGGCTGACGGGGTCCACGATCGACAGCTTCCCGTCCGCAGCGCCGGGGTGACCCGCGTCGACGACATATAACAGGCTGTCGTCTCCGACGGCTGCGAAGCGCGCGTTCGTCCCGGTCAGCGGAATGGAGTCGGGTGTGCGGACGCCACAGCAATCGAACGACGTGAGCCAGCTCGGACCCGCCGGCGAGCCACCCGCAAGATTGCCATTGACGACGAAGACGCGCGTACCGAGGATCGCGACCGCCTGGGGATGAACGCCGACCGTGATGCTCGCCGTGTCGCCGTTCAGGTAGTTGATCCGTGTGACCGTATGGAGATTGGGATTGGCGATCCAGGCGATGGAGTCGTCTTGGATCGCGACACCCGTTGCGCCCCCTCCCGGCGCGAGCGGAATAACGTAGTCCGGGTTGGCGCACAACGCGCCCGGCGGACACGGGCCGGGCAGGCGATCGATTGCCACCGCGTCGGCTGGACCCAGCGGGACGACGAACGTGTTGCCGCCCCCATCGATCGTCGTGGGGTTCGCGCTCCCGCTTTGCCAGGAGCGCGTGGTGACGGTGAAATCCGTGGCGGAGATGAGCGACAGCGTACGGTCGCTGGAGTTGACGACCCCGATCACCTGCCCCGCCGAGCTCGTCTGCTCCAGCGCGTCGCTGCATGCGGTCGCCGCCAGCGCCGTCATGAGCAGCAGTGCGAATCGTCTCTCCACCGTCCGCTCCCCTTCATGCGTTACGTCCCGAACCGGACTTCTCCCCCGAATAATAGAGTGCGCCGGCGCGCGGGGAAGTTCTTGATCTCTTGATAGGCGTGGTCGAGCAGGTTCTCGACCCGGAGGGTCAGCGTCAGGCCCGGCACCGCGCCTTCGGGCAGGCGGATCTCGGAGTGCGCGGCGACGTCGATACGCGTGTACGGTGGCAGGGTGGCCCGGGAGAACGTCGCGAAATCAATGTCTTCTCGTTCGCCTGTGTACAACGCCGTCAGAGAGACGCTGCTCCGCCTGGGGAGCCGGCAGGTCATCGCCAGACTGCCTGAGTGCTCGGGCCGTCGGATGAGCGGCTGGCCCGGCACGAACAGCGCGGTGGGGCCCGTCCCCGTACCGGCCTGCGTGACCGCAGTGTGAAGGAACGTGTACCCCAGCGCGATGTAAACGCCGCCGCCGATCTCGGCCGTGCTGGTCAGCTCGACGCCCCGCGCCAGGCTTCCGGGCACGTTGAAGTAGTTGATAGCGGTGTCGGCGCCGTTGTAATCGATCAGGTCGCGAAAGTGCTGATCGAAATAGGTCGCCCGCGTCGTCACCCTCTCCCCCTCGAAGGTCCGCTCGAGTCCCGCTTCCCAGCTGACGGCATGTTCAGGTCGGAGATCGGGATTACCGTGTACGAAGCCCATCGCAAAGTTCTGATAGAACGTCGGCTCTTTGAAGGCCGTCCCTAGAGAAGCAATCACCCGCGTTTGAGCATCCAGCCGAACCGACGTGCCCACGCGGTACGTCGCGTAACGGCCGAACCGCTCGTTGTCATCGAGGCGGAGCCCGAGCGTCGCGTTCAGGCGGCGCTCCGGGGCGGTCACCAGCTGCCCATAGAGCGCGCCGTCGTCGCGGGAACGGGCCGCGTCCAGCGTGGTGCCCTCCATCTCCTCGCGATCGAACGCCGCGCCGAGTGTCACGACACCCTGCCCCATGACCCGGATGTTCGTCCGGCCGTCGAGGCCTGCCCGGGTGACCCAGTCCGAGCTCGAGTACGGGAACGTGGTGGTGTCGCTCGGGCCGTTCGGGGCAATGGCGTACTGGTAGTTGCTGCGGCGCCACGTCGCGGTCAAACGACCCTCCACGCGATCGGACAGGACACGTCCCAGATCGATGCCGACGGACGGACCTCGCTCGAGCTGATGCTGGTTGTTGCTGACGGTGTCGCCGGCCCCGTCCGTCGGGAAATGGTACAAGGCGTCGCCGTACCGGAACGACAGCGTCGCATCCGTGCGCTCATCCGGGCGGAATACGGTGCGGCCGGTCAGGACCTCATTCCGGTAATGATTGTTGAACGGATACACGCCGTCGCTCGAAAAACTCGAGACGGCGAGGCTAAAGGCCGCGCGCTCCGTTCCCCCCCCCACCCATCCGCTGACCCCGCTGCTGCCGTAGGTTCCGCCTTCCAGGCCGACTTCTCCCTGAAGGGCCCCACGGCCGACGCGGGTGAAGATCTGCACCACGCCCGCCACGGCGTCCGACCCGTACAGCGTGCTGACCGGTCCGCGCACGATTTCGATCCGCTCGATGTTGTCGGTGGTGAGATTCGCGAAGTCGTAGGCGCCGCCAGGGCCGTTCGGCCCGGTCTGCGGCACTCCGTCGATCAGAACCTTCACATGGTCCGACTCGCCGCCACGCACGAACAATGACGTGACGCTGCCGTACGAATCCGTGGCCACGACATTGGCTCCGGGGACGGTGCGCAGGGCCTCGGCCACCGTCCGGATTCCTTGCTCGCGCAGGGCGTCTCCGCTGATGACGGTGACCGCATGGGGCACCGCGTCGACGGGGATCGGAACGCGGGTTGCCGTCACGACGACCGGTTTCAGCACGGTGGTGTCCTTCGGCTGTTGCCCGAACAGAGCGAATGGCAAGGCGACGAGAACGAGCAATACGGCGCACGGCATGACGCTCACGGGTGGTCCTCCTTCTTGCGCAGCGGGATCATCTGGGGACGTCCTTCGAAGGGCGCGATCGAAACTGGCCATGCGAACACGCGCTCGACCGTCTCACGCGTCAGCACCTCGGCTGGCGCGCCGTCGCCCGCAGCCCGCCCATCGGCGAGCAAGAGCACGCGATCGGCGAACCGCGCCGCGAGGTTCACCTGATGGGTGATGAGCACAACGGCGAGCCCGTCCTGGTCGGCCAGCGCCCGCACGAGCTCGAACAGCTGCATCTCGTGGCGCACATCGAGGCTGGCCGTGGGCTCGTCCAGCACCAGGAGCTTGGGTTCCTGCGCGAGCGCGCGGGCGAGCCGCACGCGCTGGTACTCCCCTCCCGAGAGCGTCCAGATCCATCGCGTGGCGAGGGACGCCACGTCGCACCGGGTGAGCGCGCGGTCGACGGCGTCCTGATCCTCGGGCCGCTCCGCCCCCCACACAGAGAGATACGGGTAGCGACCGAGCAGCACGGTCTCTCGCACGCGCTGCGGGAAGAGGTTGTCTTCCCGCTGCGGCACGACGCCCACGACGCGGGCGAGGTCGCGACGCGACCAGGCGGCCGCCGGCTGCCCGAGGATCCCCGCACTCCCCGTCGCTGGCCGCGCCAGGCCGAGCGCCACGCGGAGGAGGGTCGTCTTGCCGCTCCCGTTCGGGCCGAGCACGGCGTGCACCTCGCCGGAGCGGGCCGCGAGGCTCACACCCGCCAACGCATCGCGAGCCGCTCCCGGATAGCGGTAGGAAACGGCGCGCACGTCGAGAATCAGCGCGCGGTCCATCGGCGCAACAGGAGGACGAACACGGGGACGCCGATCAGCGCGGTCACGATCCCGACCGGCAGCTCTCGCGGTGCGACGGCGATGCGAGCCACGGTGTCCGAGAGCGCGAGGAGCGCCCCGCCGCCCAGGAACGCCGCCGGGAGCAGGGGCCGGTGGCGGTGACCCCACAACAGACGCATGGCGTGCGGGACCACGAGGCCGACGAATCCGATCACGCCGGAAACCGCGACCGCAGCCGCGGTGAGGAGCGAGGCGGCCAGGTAGACCCGCCGCTTGACCGCCTCCACATCGGCCCCCAGGTGACGAGCGGGCTCTTCGCCGAGCGCGAGCAGGTCGAGCGGCCGCGCCGCCGCGAGGAGCACTGCGACCGGCAGCGGGGCGTACACGCACAGGAGCAACACGCTGTCCCACGAAGCGCCCGACAGCCCTCCCCAGAGCCAGAGAAAGGCGTTGCGGAGTTCCGCCGCGTCGGACAAGGAGACGAGCGCTGTCGTGACGGCCGCGGTGAACGCGCCGACCGCGACGCCGGCCAGGATGAGGATCCGAGGGTCGAGCTCGGCCCCGCCAACGAGGCCGAGGCGGTACACCAGTGCCATGGCGCCGAGTGCGCCCGCGAACGCGGCGAGCGGTAGCGCCCAGGGACTGTTCACGTGCAAGGCGAGGGCGAGCACGGCCCCGAGGCCGGCACCGCCGGACAGGCCCAGGAGTGAGGGATCGGCCAGGGGATTTCGGACCAGCGCCTGGAGGCCCGCGCCCGCGAGGGCGAGCGACCCGCCGACCAGAAACGCCAGCAGCGCGCGGGGGAGTCGCAACGAGCGCACCACGTCGGAGGTCGTGAGGTCGGCCAGGGAGACATGCGCTGGCCCGAGCACCACCGCGAGCGCGAAGGCCAGAGCGACGACCACCATGAGCCCCAGCCACCTCATGGCATCGCCTCCTCGAGGCGGCGTCGAAACTCCGCCACCGCCTCCGCGGCCCGCGGGCCCGGACGGGCGAATAGCGACCCGGTGAGATAGACGATGCGGACCTGGCGCACCGCGCGGACCGCTCGCCACTCGGGCCGCCGGATGAAGCCCGGTGGCTCCGCCGTCGCGCTGTCGCGCAACACGACAATCAGATCGGGGTCGCGGGAGACAATGGTTTCGAGCCCGACCGTGGCCGACGCGGCGGCGATGTCGTGGAAGACGTTCGCGGCGCCGACGAGCCCCGCGAGCTCGTCGAGGTAGCTCCCGGCACCGATCACAACGGGTGGGTTGTCCCAGACGACGAAGGCCACACGCGCGCGAGGACGCCGGGGCACGCCCGAGCCAGCGACGAGCTGCTCCAGAGCGCTCGCGAGGGAATCGCCGGCGCGGTCCGTCCCGGTCAGGTGCCCGAGCAGCCGCGCCGCGCGCGCGATGTCCTCGAGGCGGTCCTGCTGGACGACGACCGCGGCGATGCCGAGCCGCGCGAGCTGGGCCGCCGCGGTCTCATTCAGCGCCGAGCGGTACAGCACCACGAGATCGGGGTGGCGGGCCGCGACGGCCTCGATGTTGGGGTTGAGACCGTCACCGACGCTCGGGATTTGGCGCGCGGCGAGGGGATAGTCGCACCAGGTGGTGCGACCGACGAGCCGATCGCCGACACCGAGCGCGAACAGCAGCTCCGTGACGGGCGGCGACAGCGACACGATGCGGGCCGGCGGCTGCGCCAGGGCCACCGTCCGGCCCGCATCATCGACGACCGAGAGGTGTGCTGGCGGGGCCGGAGGGGGTACGGGCCGGCCTTCCCTTCCGCACGCCGCGACGGCGAACAGAAGGAGACCCGCGAGGTGGGTGCGATGTGCCCAGCGGCGCATAGCAAAAAGGCCCACCCCCGACGGTGCGGAGATGGGCGAGCGCCTGCGCCGAGATGCGCAGCGCCACCATCCCTCCCGCGAGGGATCTGCAGGT
>DASQIB010000028.1:0-28119 GCA_035631795.1 Gemmatimonadales bacterium
CCGCAGTATCGCGTGGTACCGCGATGTGCTGGGCTTCGTCGTCGGCGAGCGGTGGGAGGAGAACGGGCAGGTGCGAGGCGTGCAGATGAAGGCGGGGGCGTGCGACCTCATGCTCGGGCAGGACGATTTCGCGAAAGGCCAAGACCGTAAGAAGGGCGAGGGCGTCCGCCTGTGGGTCGCCACCGTGCAGGACATCACCGATCTCGCCGGGCGCGTGAAAGCGCAAGGCTGGAAGCTCGATCGCGAGCCCTCCGAGACCCCCTGGGGAGATTGGGCCTTCGCGCTGACCGATCCGGACGGGTTCAAGCTGACCGTCATTCAAGAGTAGGCGCGGCCCCGTGCCCTTCCTCGCCGCTCTCCTCCTGGCGCTCCAAGCGCCAGTCGTCTCCGACACCTCTCCGTTCCGCGCGCTCGAGCTTCCCACGCCGGGCCGGGTGCGGGGCGCGTCCGGGGCGCCCGGGCCAGAGTACTGGCAGCAGCGGGCGGACTACGTCATCCACGCGACGCTCGACACGTCGGGCTCGCTGCTTCGTGGAAGCGAGCGGATTCATTACGAAAACCATTCCCCCGACACCCTCGCGTTCGTCTGGGTCCAGATCGAGCAGAACATCTTCGCGAAGAACAGCGTCACCTACGCCCTGAACCAGCCGCCCCTGCACTTCGCGGGCGGGGCCGTGTTCGACTTCACCGGTAAAGGGTTCATCGGCGGGATCACGATCGAGCGCTTCACGTCGGCCGGGAAGGAGCTGCAGCGGACGGAATACGGCACGATGATGCGGGTCGAGCTGCCGCATCCGCTCGCGCCGCAGGGCGCCGTGGACTTCGACGTCGCTTGGCACTTCCCCGTGCCTCCCTACGGAGGCGGTCGGATGGGCCGGATCGGCACCCGACTGTACGAGATCGGCCAATGGTACCCGCGGATGGTCGTGTACGACGACGTGCACGGCTGGAATCCCCTGCCCTACATCGGGGCGGGCGAGTTCTACCTCGAGTACGGCGATTTCGACGTGGCGCTCACCCTCCCAGCGGGTTTTCTCGTGGCCGCCACGGGCACCGTGACGAACCCGTTGGCGGTATGGACGCCGGCCCAGCGCGCGCGCCTCGCGCGGGCGCACACCTCGTCCGCTGCGGTGCAGATCGTCACGAAGGCCGAAGCGACCGCGCACAGTTCAGAGCGCGCCGCGGGCACCAAGACCTGGCACTTTACGGCCAAGCGCGTGCGCGATTTCGCCTGGGCTGCCTCGCCAGACTTCCGGTGGGACGCGTCCTCCTGGAACGGCATCCTGATCCAGACGTTCTACCGACCCGAGGCCACGCCGTGGGAAGAAGCGAACAAGATGGCGTGGTTCACGATCAAGCATTTCAGTGAAACGTGGGCGACGTATCCCTGGCCGCACGCCACCACGGTCGAGGGGCTCGTCGAGGGCATGGAGTATCCCATGCTCACGTTCGTTCCCGCGATCGACAAGCGTGAGGACCAGTTCTGGGTTCTGACTCACGAGTTCGGTCACGAGTGGTTCCCGATGCTCGTCGGCTCGGACGAGCGACGTTATCCCTGGATGGACGAGGGATTCAACACCTTCATCGATTACGGCTCGGCGGAGGGCTACTTCACGGGGACCGCGTACGGCGACACCGTGCGCCGGGAGCTGCTCACCGACTATCGCATCTCCGCGACGCCGGGTAACGAGCAACCATTGATCACCAAGCCCGTGGAGTCCCGCGACCTCGCGTGGACGGCGTACCAGAAGCCGGCGCTGATGCTCACGGTGCTACGGGACGCCGTGCTCGGAAAGGAGACGTTCGAGCGTGCGATGCGCGAGTACGTGCGCCGCTGGTCGTTCAAGCATCCGCAGCCCGCCGACTTCTTCCGCACGATCGAGAACGTCTCGGGCCGGGATCTCGACTGGTTTTGGCGCGCGTGGGTGTACACCACGGCACGGCTCGATCAGGCGGTCGACTCGGTCACGACGACCGGCGATACCACGTTCATCCACTTGTCGAACCGCGGTCAGATGGTGCTCCCAGTGACCCTGGAGCTGCACTACGCCGACGGGTCGATCGAGACGCGTGAGCTCCCGATCGAGATGTGGAACCTCGGGAGCCGATTCACCGCGCGCGTGCACACCACCAGCGCGCTGACGGAAGTGGTGATCGATCCCCGCGCGATCTATCCGGACGTCGATCGAGCCAACAATAGGTGGCCGCACTAGCCAGCCACCCCCGCCGGATTGCGCTGCTCACCTCGAGCCGGTTCTGGCGTGGCTCGAGCAACGTGTTCGCCGTGCTGGGTCGGGGTTTGGCGGGCCGTGGTCACACGACGATGGCGGTGGTCGCTTACGAGCCACTCGTCGAGGGCTTCCGGGCACGTCAGGTCGCGGTGCAACGGTTGCCCGTCGCCCACACGTCACTCAAGTGCGCCCGCGCGCTCCGGGACGGGCTGCGACAGCTCGCGGTCGACGTGGTGCTCGTGGACCGCGCGCGCGATATTCGCCTCGCGGCGTTCGCCGCCCTGGGTCGGCCGCTCACGATCGTCTACTGCATTAGCACGCCGCGCCCCCCACGGGACCTCCTCACCAGGCTCGCGTTCCGCCGCGTGGCATTCACGGTGTTCTTGACCGAACAGCTCGCGAGGAGTGCACTCGCCGAGGCGCCGTTCATGCGGCGGGCGGGGCACAGCGTGATCCCGAACGGCGTCGATTGCGACCTGTTCCGTCCCGATGAAGCCGCGGGCCGGACCTTTCGCCGCAGTCACCAACTGGGTGACGGGCCGGTGCTGCTCGGGGTGGGCGCCCTGGAGATCGAAAAGCGCTGGGACCTGTTGCTCGACAGCTTGGCCGTGCTCCCTCCCTCTCCCGTCCCACCCCTCGTGCTGTGCGGGACGGGCGCGCTCGAGCCCGCGCTCCGGGCACAGGCCGCGCGACAAAATCTGGACGTGCGGTTCGTGGGCCAGCTCGACCCGTCGACCCTGCTGGGCGCATACAACGCGGCGACGTGCGTCGTGCACACGCGGCCCGACGAAGTGTTCTCGCTGGCGCTGATCGAGGCGCTCGCCTGTGGGCGGCCGGTGCTCGCAGCGAACGGCGGAGGCACCCCTGAGCTGCTCGGCGAGGCCGGCGTACTGGCGCCGGCGGAGGACCCGGGACGCTTCGCCGCCACGTTGCGCGATCTGCTGGGAGACGCGCAGCGTCGGGCGGCGCTGTCGGTCGCGGCGCGCCGACGGGCGGTGGAGCGCTATTCCGTCGCGCGGATGGTGGCGGAGTACGCGGACGTCGTGGCCGCGCTGCCCCCGCTGCCCGCCCCTCCCCGCGCTAGTGGAGGCCGCCCCCGCTGAGCTGCTTCACGAGATCGCCGAGCACCGCCTTCGCATCGCCGAACAGCATCCACGTGTTGTCCTGCACGTAGAGCTCGTTGTCGATCCCCGCGAAGCCCGGCTTCTTGCTCCGCTTGATGGCGAGCACCGTTCGGGCCTTGTCCGCGTCGATGATCGGCATGCCGAAAATGGGGCTGTCTTTCGCGTAGCGAGCGGCGGGATTCACGACGTCGTTCGCCCCGACCACGAGCGCCACGTCGCACTGCGGCATTTCCGGATTGATCTCGTCCATCTCGACGAGGGCCGTGTAGGGGATGTCCGCCTCCGCGAGCAGCACGTTCATGTGCCCCGGCATGCGCCCGGCGACCGGGTGAATGGCGAACTTCACGGTGACGCCGCGCTTGGTGAGCTGGTCGTACAGCTCGCGCACCTTGTGCTGGGCCTGTGCCACCGCCATCCCGTACCCCGGGATGATCACGACCAGACGGGCCTGCTCGAGGAGTTGAGCGCCGCCTTCGACGGTCTCCTGCTTCCAAGCCTTCTGCTCTCCCACGGCCCGGGCCGCCTTCACCGTCCCGAACGCGCCGAACAGCACGTTGGTGAACGAGCGGTTCATGGCGCGACACATGATGATCGAGAGGATCAGGCCACTCGAGCCATCGAGGGCTCCCGCGGTCACGAGGAGCTTGTTGTCCAGGACAAACCCCATCGCCACCGCCGAGAGGCCGGCGTAGGAGTTGAGGATCGAGATGACCGTGGGCATGTCCGCGCCGCCGATCGGGATGATGAGCAGCACCCCGAAGAGCAAGGCGAGGCCGACGATGGCGAGGAAGGCGCGTGCCGACCACGCGGCCGCCGGGTGCACGGCGACCAGGACGCCCAGCGCCACCGCGATCACGAGCACGCCGATGTTGACCAGATTCTGCCCCGGATACGTCACCGGCCGCTGGGGAATCCAGCGGACCTCCTGCAGCTTCCCGGTGGCCATCAGGCTCCCCGTGAAGGTGAGAAAGCCGAGGATGATCTCGGCCACGATCGCGCTCATCCGGAACGCGGTGAGCTCCGCGCCTCCGGCGCCCAGGCCGAGGAAGTATTCGGCGGTCCCCACCAGGCCCGCGGCCAGCCCGCCGAACGCGTGGGACAGCGCCGTCCGCTGAGGCACCGCGGTGAGCGGCACGCGCGAGAGCGGGACGCCGACGATGAACCCCGCGACGATGGCCAGGACGATCCAGCCGTGGTGCACGATCTCGGGTTGGACCCAGGTCGCGCCCACGGCGACGAGCATTCCGATCACACCCGCGATCACGCCGCGACGCGCGGTCTTCGGATCGTTCATCCAGTGAAGCGAGAAGATGAACAGCGCCGTCGCAAGGACGGCGGCGAGCTGCGCGATGGCGTGGGTCACTGCTTCTTGAACATCTTCAGCATCCGGTCCGTGATCAGGAACCCGCTGACGATGTTGGTGGTGGACGCGAACAGCGCGACCGCGCCGAGCACCCGGATGGGCGTCGGGAAGTCGGCGCCCGTGACGACGATGGAGCCCACAACGGCGATCGCCGAGATCGCGTTCGTCAGCGACATCAGGGGCGTGTACAGGAGGCGCGAGACCCGCCGGATCACGCCGAGGCCGATGAAGGTCGCGAGCACGAAGACGAACAACATGGACCAGTAGTCGTTCATGACTTCCGCACCTCTCCCCCGTGCGTCACGCACGTGTCCCGGATGATCTCGTCGTCAAAATCGAGCCGCAGGGCTCCGTCTTTCACGACGTGCAGTAGGAAACTCGAAATGTTGCGGGCGTACATCTGGCTCGCGTGGTACGGCAGGGTGCTGGCGAGATTCGTCGGTCCGAGAACCACTACGCCTCCGTGGACCGCCTCTTTCCCGGGTTCGGTGAGCTCGCAATTGCCGCCCGTATCCACGGCGAGGTCGACGATCACCGAACCCGGCTTCATCGCCCGCACGGCGTCCGCCGTCACGAGGATCGGGGCCCGCTTGCCCGGGATGGCCGCGGTGGTGATGACGATATCGGCGTCCTTCACCTGCTGGGCGATGAAGGCGAGCTCGCGGCTGTGGGTGTCCTGAGACAGCTCCTTGGCGTATCCGCCCGCGGTTTCCGCCTGCTCGTCGAGCCGCAGCTCGACGAACTTTGCGCCCAGGCTTTCGACCTGCTCCTTGACTGCGGGCCGCACGTCGAAGGCCGACACGACGGCGCCAAGCCGGCGCGCGGTCGCGATCGCCTGCAGCCCGGCCACCCCCGCGCCGAGCACGAGCACGCGGGCGGGCGGGAGCGTTCCGGCGGCGGTGACGAGCATCGGGAAGAACCGTCCGGCGGTGGCCGCGGCGAGGAGCACGGACTTGTACCCGGCGACCGTCGCCTGCGACGAGAGCACGTCCATCGGCTGCGCGCGAGTGATGCGCGGCAGCAGCGCGAGACTGAAGGCCGTAACCTTGCGACTCGCGAGCTCGATCACCGCGGCGCGCTCGGCCGACGGCTGAAACAGCGCCACCAGCGTGCTGCCCGCGCGGCACAAGCGCGCCTCCGCGATCGTGGGCGGCTGCACCTTGAGGACCACGTCGCTCTGGGCGTAGAGATCCGCCGCCGTCGCCGCGGTCCCGGCGCCCGCGGTCGCGTACGCGTCGTCCCGGAACGACGCCCCCTCCCCGGCGCCGCGCTCGACCCCGACCGTCAGACCGGCCTTGGCGAGGCGCCCGGCGACCTCCGGGGTCAGCGCCACACGGCGCTCGTTGGCGAGGGTCTCTTTCGGGACGCCGATTCTCATCTCCGCTCCGATAATTGGACTGTGTGACGGCGGTCGAACGGGCTCTTACCCCTTCGGTAAGCTTCCCCGCTCGCGAACCTTGGCGAGCATGCGCTCCGTGAAGTCGAGCCGCTCGGCGAGCTCGCTCACCTGGGTCTCGAGCGACAGCATCCGGTCCTCGACGTCCGCCACGCGCCGCTCCGCCCCGCTCACCGATCCCCCCACGCTGGCGTCCGCCACCTCCCACCGCGAGACGCGCCGCCCGTCTCCGTCCCGGAACTCCCCGAGGGCGATCAACACGATGTCGTAGAGATTCCCGATAAACAGGCCGCCGGCAGTGCAACACCAGCAGATCCCACCCTTGATTCGCCCCACGTAGAAGCGGTGCAAGCCGAACCACCCACCCATCACTGCCAAGCCTAAGGCGACAGCGCGTGAGTGCTCCGACACGCGCGGTCCGGAGGCCGGCTCGTACGGCGATGGCAGGCCCGAGACGCTCACGGCCGGGTGGACGGCCCGACGAGCGTGTCGAGCTCGTGGCGGGGCATCGCGCCGGCGTGGCGCCCCACGGCCTCGCCGCCACGGAACACGAGCAACGTGGGAATCGCGCGAATGTCGAAGCGGCGCACGGTCGCGGGGTTCCGGTCCGTATCAAGCTTCGTCACGAGCACGTCCCCCTGCCGATCGCGCGCCAGGTCGTCGAGGATGGGTGCCATGATCTTACAGGGGCCGCACCAGTCGGCGTAGCAATCGACCACGACCGGAACCTCCGTGCCCCGCACGACCCCGTCGATGGTCGCGTCGGAGATCGACAGGGGCCGATCGAGCAATATCGGGCGCCCACACTTCCCGCACTTGGGGTGGTCGGCGATACGGGTGAGATCCACCCGGTTCAACGTTGCGCAGAAGGGACACGCGACCGTCGCGCGCTTGCCGATCTCAGTAACCGCCACGGATCACCTCCGTCTCCAATCTATACGGCGCCTTCGACTATCGCTTCCGCCTCGATCTCGACCAGCATTTCGGGAGCGACCAGTCGCGTGACGGCCACGAGTGTGCTGGCAGGCCGGATGTCGCGAAACACGTCTCCGTGCGCGCGCCCCACGCGCTCCCAGTCGGCGATGTCGGTGACGTACATGCGCGTCCGCACGACGTCGGCGAGCGAGGCCCCCACCTGTACCAGTGCCCGCTCGATGTTCTTGAGTGCCTGGACCGCCTGCACACGCGCGTCGCCGATGCCGACGATGCGCCCGTCGGGTCCCGTAGCGGTGGTGCCGGACACGTGAATGGTCGATCCCATGCGGACGGCGCGGGAGTACCCGACGATCGGCTCCCACGGCGCCCCGCTCGATACGTTCTGCCGAGCCATACCGTTTCCAGCTCCGCGAAGAGGGTGTGCCGGAACCTACTCGGAGCCCGTGGGATACTGCACCCGGCCGCCCGCGCGCACACGGGCATGCGGGGACAGGCGATGCGGCTCGAGTCGCGCGTCGCTCAGGATGTGCGAGACGGGCTCGCCACGCGCCACGAGCGCGTCGGCGATCAGCTGGCGATGACAGCGCCACGGTACGGCCTCCGCGCACAGCACCGCGGTCGGCCGCGCCCGAGCGTCGTCGAGGAGCCGGGCCAGCGCAGTCTGGAACGGTTGCGTCTCCATGTAGTCGGCGTATCCGCGGAACGAGGCGCTCCGCCAAGCCGTGTTCACCGAGTCCGCCCGGGCGACGCGGCGGCCACCGAGGTCGGGGGCGTGCTCGTACCGCACACCGGCGTTCGCGAGGGCGGCCGCCAGGGCGTCCCGCCCAAACTGCGGGTAGCGCCGCGAGCCGGGATAGCGCCGGACGTCCACCACGTGCTCGATACCGCGAGCCGCGATGAGTTCGAGGAACTCAGCGAGCGGCCGGGTCGAGTGGCCGATCGTATAGATCACGTCCGGAAGCAAACGGCCCTCGCCATCTCACGGAAGGCCGGCCCTGCGATGGTCGAGTGCTAGTGTGACACCGACACCGAGAGGGCCACGCCGCCGCTCGGTCCAGCCGCCGGCCGCGACCTGCATTGCCAGCTCTGGAGTCGCGACCAGCAGGCTGAAGGCGATCCAGAGGCACCAGACACGGATGGTCATGCCGACGCACGATGAGAAGGACACGCGGGGCCTGTGCACGCGCCGTGCGGGCGTTCCATCGCGTGCTCGGTGTCCGCGGCGCGCTCGAATCCGTCGTCGGCGCGATCCTGCGCGATTTGGATGGCAGCGTCGAGCCGCCCGACCTCCCACTCGACGTGCGCGCGACCGCGTTCCAGCGCCGCGTGTGGGCGCTCGCGAAGGAGGCCGCCGCTCCGTAGAACGGGCCCGTCTACTTGTTGCCCGCTTGTCCGCCGACGCCTACGTTCCCGCCCATGATCTCCCCGGCGTTCCGCGCAATCGCCTCCACCGTGGTGCCCGAAGCGACGCGGCTCGCCCCCGGCGAGTGGGAGGAGCTCGAACGCATCGTCGCGCGCGCCATCGCCGCACGCCCCGCCCGCCTGCAGCGACAGCTCGCCCTGCTGGTTCGACTGCTCGAGTGGATCCCGCTTCTCCGCTATGGTCACCGCTTCTCCGGGTTGGATCCGGCGCGCCGCGCAGCGTTTCTCGCTTCACTCGCGAACTCTCGCCTGCTCGTCTTGCGTCGTGGGATCTGGGGCCTGCGCACACTCATCTTCATGGGCTACTACGGGCGCCCCGCCGCGGCCAGGGCGATCGGCTACCGAGCGGATGCGCGGGGCTGGGAGGCTCGACGGTGAGCATCCCCCACGCGTACGACATCGTGATCATCGGCTCCGGGGCGGGTGGTGGTACGGTGGCGCAGGAGCTCGCGCCGCTCGTGCGCACCGGTGTGCGCATCCTGGTCCTCGAAAAAGGACCGCGCTTTGCGGACGGGGAGTTCACGGGCCGCGAGCTCGAAATGGCCGAGGCGCTCTACCAGGATGGCGGTGCGTTTCTCACGCGCGACGGTACCATGACGCTCGCATTTGCGTCGGCATACGGCGGCTCGACGGTGGTCTATACCGGAACGTCTCTGACCGCTCCAGCACGCGTGATCCGCGAGTGGGGCGTCCCCGGGCTCGAGCACGCGGACCTCGCCGCACGCTCGGCCAAGTACGTCCAGCAGAACAACGTCCACCTGCTCGAGGAGCCGCTGATCAACGACAACAACCGGTTGTTCGTCGACGGCGGTCGTAAGGCCGGCTACCGCGTGGAGCAGTTCCCGGTCAACGTGAAAGGGTGCCGCGGCTCGAGCCTGTGCAACCTGGGGTGCCCCAACCAGGCCAAGCAGGGGACGAACCGGGTGCAGCTCCCCCGCGCCGAGCGCGAGGGCGTGGAGGTGGTGACGCGCGCCGAGGTGCTCTCGATCGAGCCGGACCACCGGCTGCGCGTGCGGGTGGCGGAGCGGCCCGCCGGCGCGAAGGGGGCGCCCTCGGAGTGGCCGCCGGGAGACCACGAGGTGCAGGCGAACATCGTCGTCGTGGCCGCGGGAACGATCGGCTCGTGCGCCCTCCTGCTCCGCTCTCCGCTCCCCGTTCCCCGCTCCCTCGGCCAGGGCTTCACGTGCCACCCGGCGCTGATCCTCGTCGCCGAGCATCCCCACGCCATCACGAACGACGTCGGCCATCCCAAGAGCTTTTTCGTCGACCGGGGCGCAGCGGAGCGCTTCGTGCTCGAGACCTGCATGTACTTTCCGTTCGTCACGGCCAAGAGCCTCACGGGGTTCGGCGCCGCGCACAGCGCGATCATGTCCGCCTTTCCACGCCTGCAGATGATTCTCATCCTCGCGTGCGATCACGCCACGCCCGGGAACCGCATCACGATCGACCGGGACGGCCATCCGGTGGTGCACTACACGCTCACGGCCGAGACGCTCGACGGGCTGGTGCGGGGGACCCGCGCGGCGGCGCGCATCTTCTTCGCCGCGGGCGCGAGCCGCGTGCACGCGCCCGCCGACCCGCCGTTGATCGAGGCGAGCGAAGCCGCGCGGCTCGATGAGCGCATCACGGCGCGCCACTTCCGGCCGGGGTCGCTCGCGGTCACCTCCGCCCACCTGATGGGGGGCTGCAGGATGGGACGGGACGCGGCCGATTCGGTCACAGACTCGTGGGGACGCGTGCACGGCCTGCCGTGGCTACGGGTGGGCGACGCGAGTCTCTTTCCTGACTCGCTCCAGATCAACCCCTACCTGACGATCATGGCCGTCGCCGACCGCGTCGCGGAGGGTATCCGGCGAGATGGCTGAGCGAGCCGGCGTCCTGGTCGTGGGCGGAGGCCCGGCGGGCCTCGCGACGTCCCAGCAGCTGAAGGCCCACGCCATTCCCCACCGCGTGCTCGAGCGGGGCGACACGGTCGGCTACACCTGGGCGAACCTCTACGACAGTCTCACCCTGCACACGGGCAAGCATATGTCGACGCTGCCCGGCATGGCGTTTCCGCGAAGCGCCCCGCTCTTCGTCCCGCGTGGCCAGTTCTGGGAGTACCTGCGGGACTACGCCCGCGCGTTCGAGCTTCCGGTGGAGACGCGGTGCGCCGTGGAACGGATCACCCGCAGCGATGGCACCTGGAGCGTGACCACCAGCGGCGGGGGGGGGCCCCTCTCCGCACGCGTGCTGGTGGTGGCGACCGGGATCGTGGCCAATCCGAAGGAACCTCGGTTCCCCGGGCAGGAGCGGTTCGCGGGACGGATCGAGCACAGTGTGGGGTACCGGCGGCCGGACGCCTACGTGGGCCGGCGCGTGCTGGTGGTGGGCGTCGGCAACTCGGGCGCGGAGATCTCGAGCGAGATCGCGCGCGCCGGCGGCAAGGTGACGATCGCCGTGCGCTCGGGAGCGAACGTCGTGCCGCTGACGCTCGCGGGCCTGCCGATTCAATACCTCGCCTACTGGGTGCGCAAGCTGCCGCGGCCGATGCAGGAGCGCGTCGTGGGCCTGGTGCGGTTGATGAGCGAGATCAAGCGGGGCCCGCCGCCGCTGCCGCGCCCGGCGTACAGCCCGCTCGACGCGATTCCGGTGATCGGGTTCCATCTCGTCGACGCGATCGCGCAGGGCCTGATCGACGTGCGCACCGGCGTGGCGGAGCTGACCGCCGACAGCGCCCGGTTCACGGACGGCACGACCGGGGTGTTCGATCACATCATTCTCGCCACCGGCTTCGGGGCCGCGCTCGCGCCCCTCGGTGAGCTGGTGCAGGTGGACGCCAAGGGGTTCGCCCGGCGGCGCGACCGGGTCGTGAGCGCCGATCAGCCCAACCTGTACTTCGTGGGTCACAACTACGACGCGACGGGCGGGCTGTACAACATCAATCGGGATGCGCGCCGCGCGGCGGGACTGATCGCGAAAACCAACGGATCATAAAAACGAGTAGGGGCGCAGCATGCCGCGCCCCTACAGATATCGTCCCCCGCGCCCTGCTCAGGGCATCGTTGACGACTCCTCCGTCCGGAACCGCACGAACAGCGCCGACAATGCCGGCGGGGGACCGGCGGACGTCACCGTCCCGACGCCCTCGACGCGCACCGTCTTGTGGGCGGCGAGCGTGTCCGACACCTGTTGCAGGGTCTGGAGACCCTCGGTGTCGAACCTCGTCTGCGCCGTCACCGTGACCACGGCGCCCTTCCCCAGCGTGAACGTCGATCCCGTCACGTCCACGCTCGCGACGGTGTCCTCGAACTCGACCATCATGACCGCGGGCGGCATCGGCTCGCCTTCGACCTCGAACTCGATCTGAATCGCGTCGATCGCGAGCGGACTCATGGTGTCCACCACTCCGCGTCCTTCGGCCTTCACCGTCTTCCCCGCCGTGAGCGCCGCCTGGACGTCGGCGAGCGTGGTGAGGTGATCGTCCTCGTTCCCCTCACGCGTATCGAAGTTCGTGCCGGCCACGATGCGGATGATGGTCCCGTCCATGAGCGTCACGGTCTGGGCGGTCTGGTCGACCGACTTCACGACGCCGTGGAACTCCTGGGCCCCTTCCGCCTCGTGGTTGTCGACCAGCAGCTTGGTCGTGCCGTCGCTCACGCGCAGCTCCAGGCTCACGCCCAGCACCTTGAGGAAGGCGTCGGGGGGGGGCGTGGCATTGGTGGTCAGGTTGGCGCTCGTGATGTTGATCTCGATCTGCGAATGGTTGTTCCCCTCGTCGAGCTGCAGGGTCGCGGCGAGGAAGCTCCCATCCTCGGGCGCTTGCGGCGTGGCGGGCGCCTGGCGGGTGGCTCGCACGGCGGGACTGCCGCCCGCGGCCAGGTCCGCCTGAATGCGCGCCACGAAGTCGGCGAGTGTCATGCTGGACCCACCGTCGTCGCTCAAGGCCGGCATGGCGTGCTCCCCTGCGTCAGAGTCATCGGGGTGCAACCTGGTCGAGCCGTTGACGGCGATCTGCAGGCCGCCGAGCTCGAGCGTGAGCGTCGCGGTGTCGGTACCCGCCGTGATGGCGGTGACCCGGCCGCGCACGCGCTCCGGCCGCGTGAGCTGGTCGGACTCTTCGATCTCCACGCGCCGCGCGGTCAGCGTGCCCGGGATCACGCTCACCTCGACGCGCGCGGGGCCGGTGAGCTGGGTTTGCAGATCGGGCAGGCTGACTACTCGGGAGAATTGGATCGGTGAGGCCGATCGGGGTCCACTGGAGGTGTTGTCGCAGGCAGTCACGAAGAATGCGATGAGCACGGCAGCCGGTCCCAGACTCGCGAGGCGGGAGCGGCCTCCAAACATGCGCGGCATAGGGCAATCTCCTTGGTCGTCGGTTACGCGCGTATGCCCTGAAGAGTACGGCGCGCGCTCGACAGTAACGGGCAGACAACGTGCCACGAGTCATACACGCGACGCGTGCGCGCGGTAGCGTTTCGTGATGCGACAGCCTGGCCCGAAACGGGACGCCGTGGCCCGAAACGAGGCGGCGTCCATGACCGCTCGATCACGATTACATTCCGACACGTCATGACTCGAAACGTCCCTACCGAAGACCGGCTCAGCGACTTTACGGCGGATTCGCGACTTGTCACTCTGAGCGCCATGGCCGCGCTGATCGGCGTGGTGAGCGCGGGCGTCGCGTGGGCACTGGTCCGTCTCATCGGCCTCTTCACGAACCTCGCGTATTTCCACCGATTGGACGCGACGCTGATCTCACCCGCGGCAAGCCCGCTGGGCCCGTGGCGTGCCCTCATCCCGGTGGTGGGCGGGGTGATCGTCGGCTTGATGGCGCGCTACGGCTCCGAGAAGATCCGGGGACACGGGATTCCCGAGGCCCTCGAGTCGATCCTCATCGCCCGGAGCCGCATGGATCCGAAGGTGGCGATCCTTAAGCCGCTCTCCTCGGCGCTGGCGATCGGTACGGGCGGGCCGTACGGCGCGGAAGGCCCGATCATCGTCACCGGCGGCGCGTTCGGCTCCCTGTTCGGGCAGGTGTTTCACCTGTCGCCGGTCGAACGAAAGACGCTGCTCGTGGCGGGCGCCGCCGGTGGCATGACGGCCATCTTCGCGACGCCGGTCGCCGCGGTGCTGCTGGCCCTCGAGCTGCTGCTGTTCGAATGGAAGCCGCGGAGCTTCATTCCGGTGGCCTGCGCGGCCGCCGTCGCCGGCGTGCTCCGGATCCCGCTGTTCGGCCCCGGTCCGCTATTCCCCGTTCCCCCGCATGCGACGCCGACCTGGACGCCCGCCGCGGCCCTTGGCCTCGGACTCGCGGCCGGCCTCGTCGCGACCGCGATCACGGCTCTGTTGTACGGGTGCGAGGACCTGTTCGAACGGCTCCCGCTCCATTGGATGTGGTGGCCCGCGATCGGCGGCGTGGTGGTGGGGCTGGGCGGGTTGCTCGCCCCACGCGCGCTGGGCGTCGGCTACGACGTGATCCGCGAGCTGCTGGAGGGCCGGCTCGTCGGGACCGTGCTCCTCGTGCTGTTGCTCGTGAAGGCGCTGATCTGGGCGGTCGGCCTTGGCTCGGGGACCTCGGGCGGACTGGTGGCCCCCCTGCTGCTGATGGGAAGCGCGCTCGGCTCGCTCGCCGCCCAGGCGATGCACGCGCCCGACGTCGGGCTCTGGGCGATGCTCGGGATGGCCGCCCTCATGGGCGGCACCATGCAGATCCCGATCACGGCGATCGTGTTCGCCGTCGAGCTCACGGGAGACATGACCGCCCTTCCGGCGCTCCTCATCGCGTGCGTCGCGGCCGCCGCAGTCACCGTGCTGTTGATGCGGCGCTCGATCCTTACTGAGAAGCTCGCCCGCCGCGGCCGCCACCTGTCACGCGAGTACGGCGTCAACCCTCTCCACGTGCTGCGGGTGGAGGACGTGATGGAGCCGCCGATCGCGGGGGCAGGAGCCGGCAGCGGAGTGGTGGCGTACCCCGACGAGCTGCTCGAGACCGCCATGCACAAGATGCTCGAGCACGAAGCGGAGGCGCTGCCCGTGGCCAGCCCCGAGGATCCGACACGGGTCATCGGCTACGTCGAGCGCGCGGCGATCCTGGGCGCGTGGGTGCAAACCACGCGCGACGAGGCAACGGTGGAAGAGGGCTGGCTCGCCCGGTTTCGAAGGACTCCCCGCTAGCGGTTCCCCGCCCCGGTCGCGGGCTCGTTCCCCCCGCGATGGTACTTCTGGAACCAGCTCATCATGTAGAGCTGCGTCCGCATGAAGTTCGTCGGCTTCGAGCCCGTGCCGTGGTACTCGCCGCTGAAGCGGAGCATCATCGTGGGCACGCCCCGATACTTGAGCGCCGTGAAGAACTCCTCGGTCTGCGGAATCGGCGTGCGCCGGTCCAGTTCACCGGTCATCAAGAGCGTGGGCGTGGTCACGCGACCGGCGTACATGAGTGACGAGTGCGCCAGCCACTCGTCCGGCTTGTCCCAGAAGGCCTGGTGGAAGAAGCTGAACGTGAAGAGCGGGATGTCGGTCTCCCCCGCCATGCTGATCCAGTCGATCACCGGACAGCGGACGGCGGCGGCCGCGAACCGATTCGTGTGGCCGATCACCCAGCTCGACAGCACCCCGCCGCCGGAGCAGCCGGAGACGTACATACGGGTCGTGTCCACGAACCCCTTGCCCACCACCGCATCCACGCCGGCCATGAGGTCGTCGTAGTCGGGGCCGGGATAGTCGTGGTCGATGGCGTTCGAGAAGGCGTCGCCGTACCCCGTGCTGCCGCGCGGATTCACGTACAGCACCACGTACCCGTTCGCCGCGAAGTTCTGGAACATGTAGCTGAAGGCCACGTTGTACATCGCGAACGGCCCGCCGTGAATCTCGAGGATGAGCGGATATTTCTTGGCGGCATCGAAGCCGGGTGGCTTGACGATCCAGCCCTGTACGCGTGCCCCGCCGCTCGACCCGTACCAGATCTCGTCGACCGATGCGAGTCGCTTGTTACCCATGATGTCGTCGTTCACGTCGGTCAGACGCGTAAGGGAGGACGCCGGGACCTTCTTCACGTCGATCCGCACCACGTCCGCCGGATGCTGCGGGTCGCTTCGCACGCCCACCGCCACGAGCGTGCGCGACAACGATGTGAGCGACACGACCTGCGCGCCCTGTGTCACGTCGCGCACGCCGCCTGACACCTCCGCATAGTGGATGTTGATCGACCCCTTGTCTGGGGCGGTGAAGTACACGCCCTTGGCGTCGGGAGCCCAGCGGAGGTTCTCCGGATCGCGGTCCAGAGTACGGGTGAGATCACGGAGCCCGGACCCGTCGACGTTCGCCGTCCACAGGTCCGAAGTCTTGTGCGTCTGGCTCGTGGAGTCGTAGCCCGTGAAGGCGATCGTGCGCCCGTCGGGCGAGACCACGGGTTGCGCCCAGAACCCGGGCTTGGTGATGAGCAGCTTGATCGCGCCGCTCGCCACATCGAGCGCGTAGATGCGCGAGACCTGATACTGGCGGTCCCAGGTGGTGTCGCGCAGGCCGTCGAAGACGATCGTCTTGCCGTCCGGCGTCCAATCGTACCCCACGCCCAGCGCCAGTCCGTCGAAGCGCGCCCCCGCGTTCCAGTGCCCGCTCGTCAGCTGCCGCGCGGTGCCGCCGTCGGCCGGCACGAGGAACAGGTGGGTGAACCCCTGCGGCATGTCGCCGACGCGATCCTGGCGATAGTGCAGGCGGTCGACCACGCGCGGCGCCGGCGTCCACTTCGCTCCCTCGGGTGGTTTGGGAAGGGAGATGTTCCACAGACTCGAGTCGCGCACCAGCATGGCGAAGGAAATCGACTTGCCTCCAGGGGCCCAGCGTGGATCGGTCGGCATCTCCGTCACGCGAGTCACCTGCGACGAGGCGCCCTCGGCATCCATCCAGCGGACGAAAATCTGGCTGCCCTTGGGGTCACCGTCGGCCAGGTATAGGATGCGCGTCCCGTCGGGAGACCACCGGGCATCCGACCCCTTCACGAGAAACCGATTGTGCGTCCCGTCGGCGTTCATGATCCACAGGGCCGACTCCCATTTGTCGTCGATCTTGTTGACCCAGCGGCGCGTGTAGATCACTTGCGCGCCGTCCGGGGAGAACTGGGGATCGCCTACCTGTTCCCAGTCCAAGTAGTGGTCGACGGTGAGCAGCGTGTCGGACGCGGTTTCCTGGGCGCGGATGGGCGTCGGGCGCGCCAGCGCCGTCCCAACAATGAGGGTGAGGGCGACTCGTACGATTCGATTCATGAGCGATGCCTCCTCGAGAGTCAGAACGAGAGGTCGAGGCGAGCGGTCCAGATGCGCGCCAATGGTTGAGTGAAGAAGTCCGCGGCCGACACCCCTTGAGATCCGGAGACGTTGATCTCCGGGTCGAGGCCGGTATAGCTCGTCCACGTCGCAAGGTTGCGCCCCGCGAGCGTCAACGTCATCTCTTCGGCGCCAACGTGTCGCGCCCACGCGGAAGGCGCCACGAACGCCACCGTGATCGCACGGAGTTTGAGAAAATTGGCGCGCTCGACCCATCCCGCCCCGCTTCCCGCCTGCTGAGCAGCCCAGGCGACCTGATCCGAGAGCGGTGTCGAAGGATCGTTGCGCGCGCGACAATTACCTGCCAGGCAGCGGAATTGTTCAGTGTAATTCACCTCACTGTTGCCCGCCCGATAGTCGAGCAGTGCGGAGATCAGAATCCGTTCGCGGAGCCGCAACGTGCTGCTGAGCGTGGCCCCTTCCGTGGGAAACGGCGTACCGAGAAACGTCGAGACCGTTCCGAGCTGCACTTCACTCGGCGAGAGAATACCGTCGTGGTTCGCGTCCGCGTACCCCAGGATGGGCAAACCGCTGTAACTGCCGAGGGGCAGTCCAACCTGCACGGATTGGAACACGCCGTCAAAGCCCCTGCCGAGTGAGAAGGGTGGACCACGGAAGACCACGACGCGGTTTCGGTTTCCCCACGCCGAGAGACGCACGTCCCATTGCGCGCTCGGCAGCCGCAACGCGCTCGCTGACAGGGCCAGCTCGATGCCCTTGTTCGTGACTTCTCCAGACTCATTCGTCAGGATCCCGCCACCGACGGAAGGCGCCAATTCAAAAAACGACACGACGTGATTCGTATGCTTGGTGTAGACCGTCCCGCTGAAACTGAGCCGGCCGCTCAACAGCTCAGCGTCCACGCCGCCCTCGAGCTCGCCGGTGCGTTCCGGCTTGAGGCCGAACCCGAGCAACGCAGGCTCGCGACCGGCGGCCCCGTACGCCGCCCGCAGGCGCAACGAGTTGAGCGGGGACGCGTCACCCGTCGGCACGCGCCACGCGACGCCGAGGTGGGGGTAGAGGGCTGCCGGGTCGCTGATGCTGAACCGCCTCACCGCGTCGCGCCGCAGACCACCCGTGATGAACACGCGGTCGTTCCAGGTGAGTTGTTGATCGAGAAACGCGCCGGTGGTTTCCATCGTGTCCCGGACCCACATTTCCGAGTAGGACGCGGCGGTACCGAGCGTGATACCAATGCTGTCGAACACATAGCCGACACGCCTGAAGTACTGGACGCCGACGGTCGTTCGCCCGTGCCAGCGGCCGAAGGGACGGAACTCGAACGCGGCCGTGACGCTCGCCGTGTACCGATTGCTGTAATCCAGACCTTTCTGCACGACGCCCAAACCGAGGCTGCCGTTCGGACCTTCTCCGGGCCGCTGGAGCTGGTCGTCATGCTGGCGTGTCAGGTCGAGACCAAGCAGCGCACGAACCGTCATAAAGTCGACCGGCTGCCACCGACCCGTGAGGCCGGCGGCCGTCTGCTCGACATGCTCTGCGTTCAGGACCTGGAAGATGTCTCCGGGTAAGTAAGGCGCCCAACCGTGGGTGACGCTCGTGTCAGCGCTGCCGAGGAGGCCGCTCGCGAGCACGCCGGTCTCACTCGTATCGTTCAGGGGAAGGCGCAGGTCGTCCGAGAAGTAGCTGCCCGCAAGTGTGACGTCGAGTCCCGGCGCTGCCAACAGATCGCCGCGCGCGCGTAGGCTGACGCGACGGAGGTAATTGGGATTCTCGGCTTCAGGGTGCAAGCCGCCTGCCGCCACCAGGCGTGCCTGCTCCGAAGGGGGCAGACCGTACACGCCGCCGAATCCGTCCCATTGCCCAGCGAGGTAATACCCCGTCGTCGCGCCGCCGCCCGACGCGTCGAGGCCATACTGACGGAGATAGCCGTTCCGGAGCGGCGAGGTCGCAGGGTTCTCGAGGACATTCGAACGGAGCAGACGGCAAGCGCCAGCCGTTACTGCCGAAGCGGTGCATGGACCTGTCGAGTCCACGGCGAGATAGTTGTCCGGAAACCCTCCCGGCCGGGCGATCAGACCTTGCGATGTAAACGTGTTGAACCGAGCGCGACCCGGGGACCCTCGCTTCGTCGTGATCAGCAGCACGCCGTTTGCCGCGTTGGTCCCGTACAGAGCAGCGGCCGCCGGACCTGGAAGAACCGCGATCGTCGCGACGTCCTCGACGTTGATGTCGTCCACCCGCGATGTCGTCTGGCCGCCCACGGACATGGTGAGCGTCGCCGGCTCGTCATCGACACGGATGCCGTCCACATAGATCTGTGGCCCGCCCGAGGCAGTGAAGCTTGTTACGCCACGACTGAGGATTCGTGAGCCCGTGCCGATCTCGCCCGAACCAGGAAGTACTTCGAGCCCGGGAACTCGGCCCGTCAACAACTCGCTGAGCGTGCGTACCGGAAACTGGCGCAGCAACGAATCGACGTGAATCACTGTGACGGCGGCGCCGAGATCGGAGACCGATCGATCGCCGGTGAGCAGCGGCGCGGTCGGGGCGTTGTAAACGCGTGTGCTATCCTGAGCGCGTACGCCGTGCGCCACTAGGGAAATCGCGATCAAGACCAACGTGGCGGCGCGAATACTGATCATCTAAGCCTGGAGGCAGACGGCTTTCAAAGAGAACGCGCCTTTTCATGCCCCACAAGACGGGCGTGTGGCGGTAATGCCACATACGGTCAGCGCGCGGCCTTCCCTCCTCCCGTCAGGCTGTCCTTCACGACCTCGCGGCCCTTCATGACGAACGCCACGTGCTCGAGCACGGTGACGTCCTGCAGCGGATCGCCTTGCACCGCGATCACATCGGCATACTTCCCGGGCTCGAGGGCGCCGACCCTGTCGGACCAGCCCAGCAGATCGGCGGCATTGACTGTCGCGGCCTGGATCGCCTGCATCGGCGTGGTGCCCCAGCGGACCATGTGCGCGAATTGCTTCGCGTTCCAGCCGTGCGGATAGACTCCCGCGTCCGTCCCATAGGCGGTCTTCACGCCCGCCTGGACGGCCTTCTTGAAGTTCTCGCGCTGCTGGCGGCCCACCTGGGCGGCGAGCGTGTGCGCGACGACAGGCCCGCGACCACGAGCGACACGCCGACGCTCCCGCTCCTGCTCGTCATCGGGCCCCCTTATCGGCTACGGTCTTTTCGGTCACGGTTTTCTCGACCCGCTGGGCGAAGACGTGCGCGGCGGCTGGCGCCATCCGCGCCGGGTCCCCTTTGATCTCGTAGCTGTCGGCGAGCACGGGCGTCCCCGTCGTCGCATCGAACAGCTCCGCCGTGAGCAGCCACACCAGGTTCGAGAGGTTCGAAATCGTGCCCTTCGCCACCCAGCGGGCGCCCACTCTGCGCGCGACGTCGATCGCGCAGGCGTTGTCGCAGGGGTTGCCGCTCGCCTCCGCCGCCCCGACCGCCGTCGCCACGGTCGCCGAGTCGACGAGCGCCACGCGATCGGACGCGGCGAGCGTCGCGAGCAGCTTGCTCGTCGCGGCCGCGACCACGGCGGTGTCGCCCGGCGACAGCACGTTGGCGTGCTCGCCGTCGAACCGGAGGTTCACGACCGCGACCGTGGGTCGTGGGTCGCGGGTCTGGGCTCGGGTGGCGGGGCAGATCAATACACAGGCAAGCGGGACTACGACGAAACGCACGCGCGCCTCCGGGTCGTGGGATTCCTCGAGGCGGTGTAATCTAGAGGTCCCACGACCCGGACACCAATGACCTCGCCTCTTCCCAACACCCGCCGTCTCGCGAGCGATCAACGCGCCGCCGTCCTCGCCGGCTTCCTCGGCTGGATGCTCGACGCGTTCGACTTTTTCCTGGTGGTCATGACGCTCACGGCGATCGCCCGGGAGTTCGGGACGTCGGATGCTGGCGTCGCGTTCTCGCTGCTGCTCACGCTGCTGTTCCGACCCATCGGCGCGTTCATCTTCGGACTCCTGGCCGATCGATACGGGCGCAAGCTCCCGCTCATGCTCGACCTCGTGTTCTACTCGATCATCGAGGTCCTGTCGGGCCTGGCGCCGAACTACGCGACGTTTCTGGTACTCCGCGCCCTGTTCGGCATCGGGATGGGCGCCGAATGGGGCGTGGGAGCGTCGCTCGTGATGGAGAAGGTGCCGCCCCGGCTGCGTGGCGTGGTCTCCGGCTTGCTCCAGCAGGGATATGCGGCGGGCTATCTCCTCGCCGCACTCGGCTACTTCGTTGTCTTCCCCCACTGGGGCTGGCGCCCGCTGTTCTTCCTCGGTGGTCTGCCGGCGCTGCTCGCCCTGTTCGTGCGCGCGCGCGTCACCGAATCCGATGTGTGGCGCGAGTCGCGCGAGGAGAGCTGGAGCGGGCTGGGCCGGGCCATCCGCCGCAACCTGCCGACCTTCCTTTATATCACTGCCCTCATGTGGATGATGAACCTGGTGTCGCATGGGACCCAGGACCTGTACCCCACGTTCCTGGAGCGGCACTGGGGGTTCGATACGGGTCGCAAGGTGGCGCTCACCGCCTTCTCGATGGTCGGCGCGCTCACGGGCGGCATCCTCTTCGGGCTGTGGTCGAACCCGCTCGGCCGCCGGCGGACCATCGTGCTGGCGCTCGTCGGAGCCTTGGTCGCCATTCCCCTGTGGGCGTTCGCGCCCTCCCTTCCCGTGCTCGTCGCCGGCGCATTCGTGATGCAGTTCTTCGTCCAGGGGGCGTGGGGCGTCATCCCGGCGCACATCACGGAGCTGTCACCCAATTCCGTACGCGGTTTCCTCCCCGGCTTCGGCTACCAGTGCGGCGCGGCGCTGGCCGGTGCGGTGCCATATGTCGAGGCACGCCTCGCGGAGCACGTGAGCTACCCGTGGGCGATGGCGCTCTCGGCGGCGACGGTGTTCGTGCTCGGCGGGCTCGTTGCCGCGCTCGGGCCCGAGCGGCGGGGAGTGGCGTTCGGGCGAGGGGCTGAATAGCCTTAACCCCATGCCGACGTTCGTGAAAGCCACCCAGGCGTATCAACAGGGCCAGCGCACGCTGCCCGGCCGGTATTACAACGCACCGGAGGTGTTCGCGGAAGAGCAAGAGCGCATCTTCGCGCGCCGCTGGGTGTGTGTCGGACGGGAAACCGAGGTCGCCAACCCCGGTGATTACGTGCGCCGCACGGTCGGGGGCGAGAGCATCATCGTGGTGCGGGGTCAGGACGGCACGGTGCGGGCCTTTTATAATGTGTGCCGGCACCGCGGCACGCGGCTGTGCGATGCCCCTCAGGGGCACCTCTCCGAGACGATCCAGTGTCCCTACCACGCCTGGACGTACACGCTCGACGGGTCGCTGATCGGCGCGCCGCACATGAACGAGGTCGCGGGGTTCGACAAGCGGGATTATCCCTTGCATGGCGTGCCGCTCGAGACCTGGGAAGGGTTTCTCTTCGTCAATTTCGCCGAGGAGCTGGAGCCGTTCGCGCAGGCGTTCTCGCCGCTCCTCACCCGCTTCAGCCGATTCAACCTGGCGCGCCTGCGCTCGGGGCGTCGCATCGACTACGACGTGCAGGCCAACTGGAAGCTGATCTTCCAGAACTATTCCGAATGTCTCCACTGCCCCATCATTCATCCGGGGCTCGCGAAGCTGACGCCGTACACGAGCGGTGAAAACGATCTGTTCGAGGGACCCTACCTCGGCGGCTACATGGTGATCACGCAGCCCGGCGGCAGCCTCACGATGAGCGGGAAGGCATGCGGGCCGGCGGTGGCTTCACTCCCGGCGGAAGACCACCAGCGCGTGTACTTCTACACGATTTTTCCCAATCTCCTGCTCTCACTGCACCCTGATTACGTGATGTTCCACACGCTCTGGCCCACCGGGCCGGCGCACACGGCGATCACGTGCGAGTGGCTGTTCAATCCGGATGCGTTCGGCCAGCCGGGCTTCGACCCGGATGATGCCGTGCGCTTCTGGGACGAGACCAACCGCCAGGACTGGAGCATCTGCGAGCGCTCGCACGCCGGCATCGCGTCGCGCGCCTACGCGCCGGGCCCCTATTCGCCCCGCGAGGGGATCTCGGCGGCCTGGGACCGCGAATTCCTGCGCTCGTTGGGTCACGCGCGGTAGGGAATCGGATCACATCGGCGCACTCATGAAGGAGTGTAGGGGCGCAGCATGCTGCGCCCCTACACGTATCTCGCCGGCCATCCCCCCGAGAGCAATCCGGTCCGGCCTCGGCGCCGTATGAGCGTGGAACCCACCGCGGGCTGCCGTTTATAGCGCTCATATGCGAATGAGGCGAGGATATGACCACACCGTCGTGCGATTTCTATGATTGGAGTGCGCATCGCCGCTGCGACCAACCTGCGAGCTGGGTGACGCACCAGAGCTTTGGCCCGGCGCTCCACGGAGCGCGATATTTTTGCGACGTCCACCGGCCGCCGCGGGCGCGCCCGATCGCCGAGCATCCGGCGGCCATTGAGCCACCCGTTCGTAAACGGCGGCACAAAGCCTGAGCGTCGACGCCGGCCCCCCTACTTGTTTCGCAGATAGGCGTCGGTCTTCCTGAGCCAGTCCTCGCGCGGCGGATAGAACACGTCCACGTCGAGGGTGTCTTCGAGCGCGCGGGCCTCGTGGGGCACATGCGCGGGCAGGTGCAGCACCTCGCCGGCGCGAACCACGACTTCCTCGGCGCCGTCGGCTCCCTCCCCCACACGGAACTGGAGAGCGCCCTCCAGGATGTAGGTGAACTGCTCGTTCTCGTGCGAGTGACGGGGGACGACACACCCCTGTTTCAAATAGACGTGGGCGAGCATCACGCGGTCGCCGGTGATCAGGCGGCGCGCCAGGCGCTCGTTCACCTCTTCGCGGGGAATGTCCGCCCATCGGTACCAGGTGGCCTTGCGGTCGCCGCTCACGGTTCACGCTCCGGACGTTGTGCTTCGCGACAAGGGTACACGCCGGCCGTTGCGCCGTCAAAACCGAATCACTACCTTCGCCGCTCTCCCCCGTGACGGAGACACGCGGATGCCGCTCACCGAGATCCTGCTCCCCGAGTTCGACGTCGAAATGGCCGCTACGCGACGGGTGCTCGAGCGGGTGCCCGACGGCAAGGGCGCGTGGAAGCCCCACCCCAAATCCATGTCGCTCGGCCGGCTCGCCACGCTCATCGCCGAGCTACCGGGTTGGGTAGTCAACGCCCTGACGCTCGACGAGCTCGACATCATGCCTCCCGGCGGGCCGCCGCCCAAGTTCGAGGCGCTCGAGAGCCGGGCCAAGATCCTCGCGCTCTTCGACAAGAACGCACAGGCCGCGCGTGCCGCACTCGCCAAGGCCACCGACGCCGACTTCAAGAAGCCCTGGGCCTTCAAGGTCGGGGGCCGGACCGTCGACAAGAGCCCGAAGTACACCGTGTACCGCCGCACCGTGCTCAACCATCTGGCGCACCATCGCGGGCAGCTCACCGTCTACCTGCGGCTCAACGAAGCGCCGGTGCCCGCGGTGTACGGTCCCACGGCGGACGAGCCGAACTTCTAACCGGCGCGCGCGTGGGCTCCTGGGAGCAGGCGGTCTCACGGCTGCTGCGGATGCTGCGGCTCGACAGCATTCGCCGCAAGCTGCTGGTCTTCGCCCTCCTCGCCACGCTCATTCCGTCGATCAGCACCGCCTGGATCTCCTACCAGCAGAACAAGCGCTCGCTCACCGAGAAGGTCACGGGCGAGCTCCAGAGCGTGAGCGCTCAGACCGCGCGCGAAGTGGACCTGTGGATCAAGGAGCGGCTGTACGAGCTGCGCGTGTTCGCCAGCTCCTACGAGGTCTCGGAGAACCTCGACCGGATGGCGCGCGGCGGCCGCGCCGGGGGGGAGCAACCGCGCGGCCGGCTCACCGACTACCTCCGCTCGGTGCGCGAACGGTTCGCGGATTACCAGGAGCTGCTCGTCGTGAACGGCGATGGAGACGACGTGGCGAGCACCGCGACCCCCCCCACGCCGTCGCGCCTCCCCAAGGGCTGGACCACGACGTTCCGCGCCGAGAACGCCATCGTCGGTGACGCGTACTGGGACGACGCCTTGAAGAAAGGCGTCGTCGTGTTCGCGGTCCCCGTGTACCAGACGGGCGGCCGCCTGCTCGGCGCCTTCACGGCCAAGGTCGACCTCGCGGCCGTCTATCGGCTGTTGCGGCGCTTCACCGCGGGAGACTCGAGCCGGCTGTACGTTGTGACGGCCGACGGTCGGGCGCTCGTGGGCTCGCAATCGGGGCCCGCGGAGCTCACGCGGCGCAGCCTGGACGCCGGCACCACCAAGCGGCTGTTCGACGGCGAGGGGAGCGTGGTTCGGTACGCCGGGATCGACGGTGCGCGCGTGGTCGGCGCGTTGAAGCGCGTCCCGCAGGTGGACTGGGGCGTGCTCGCTGAAGTGCCGGCCGACGCCGCGTTTCGCCAGGTGGCCCGGCTGCGCAACGTCACGGCGCTGATCGTGACGGGGCTGTTCGTGGGCGTGGGCCTGCTCGCCTACTTCCTCGGCCTCCTCATCACGCGGCCGCTCGACCGCCTGCGGGAGGGAGCCGCCAAGGTCGCGGGCGGCGACCTGGCGGTCGTCCTGCCGATCGTGAGTGGGGGCGAGCTGGGCTATGTGACCGAGGTGTTCAACGACATGGCCGCGCGGCTGCGCGACGGCCGCCGCGAGCTCGAGCGGCTCTCGGTGACCGACGATCTCACGGGGCTGTACAATCGCCGCTACCTGATGGATATGCTCGCGCTCGAGATCCGCCGCTCGCGCCGGATGCGCCACCCGTTCGCCGTGCTCATCGCCGACGTGGACAACTTCAAGCCGTACAACGACGCGCACGGCCATCTCGAGGGCGACGCGGCGCTCGCGCGGCTCGCCGCGATCCTCAGGGAGACGAGTCGCGACGTGGACTGCGCCGCGCGCTACGGCGGCGAAGAGTTCGTCGTGCTGATGCCCGAGACCGAGCTGGAGGGCGCGGTCGACATGGCGGAGCGCATCCGCGAGCGGCTGGCGGACGATGCGGCGATCGGAGAGAAGTTGACCATCAGTATCGGCGTGGCGCAGTTCCCCGCGGACGGGGAGACTCCGGAAACGCTTCTGGCGCGCGCGGACGCCGCGCTCTACCAGGCCAAGCGCGATGGCCGCGACCGCGTGGTGCGGTCGGCCCGCTAGTCTCCCCGCCGACCCACGAGCGTCACGTACATCCAGCCCGCGTGGCCGTTTTCATCCTCCACGCGCACCCACTGATCCACATACGAGTACCCGGTGAGCGTTGCACCCGGCTCGACCGTGAACAGCACGCGATAGGTGCTGCCCGGCCCTTCGCGCAACTTACCGCGCGCGATGGCGCGCAGCGGCACGGCCACCGCGAACGCCACCTCCCCCGAGCGCAGCGACGGCCGGTCGGAGCCATTGCCCCCCAACCGGCTCCGACCCAGGAACGCGGCCCGCTTCGCCTGGTTCGCCAGGTAGACCGCGCCACCGTAGTTCTGCTTCGAAAATTCGGCGCTCGCCTTCTGGAGCAGCGCACTTGCCTGACCGACGTCGGTCGCGGCGCCGGTCTGCGTCCCCCCCCCGGACACGGCACCCAGCCCCTGCACGGCGATTTCGGCCTCCGCCATGGCCGACGCCGCCTCCGCCTTGCTCGCCACCGTCTGCAGCTTGGCGAGCGTGCGCACGATCTCCTCGCGCGCCTCATCGAGCCTGGCCTGGAGGTCTTCCACCTGCGCGTCCCGCTCGGCGAGCCGCAGCTCGAGCCGCGCCGCGCGCTGCTCGAGCGCCGAGTCGCGGGCCGTCGGACCGGCCGCGTGATGGACCGGCTGGACACTGTCCTTGGCGGGTGTGACCGGCGACGGACCCGGCGTGCACGCGGCGAGCACGAGCGCGAAACCCGAGACAGAGAGCGCTGGCCGCATCATCCGGCCGCCTCCGCGCCGTCGGCCTGCTCCTGCTGCATGGGCTCGTGCGCCTGCGCGCTCACCCACACGCCCGGGTGGGGAATGGTGACCACGAAGCTGTCGCCCACGCGCAGCGGCCGCGCCTGATAGGCCGCCAGTCCCTCGCGCCACTCGGCCGGCAGCTCGTCCGCCGAGCGCAACGGGAGCGCGATCGCGCTCCCCACCCGGCCCGCGACCACATTCTCGACGACCTCGGTGAGGGGCCGGCCGGTGGGCGTGCGCAGCTTGGAGAGCGCCACGTACCGCGCCGCGGGGTCGCCCGCGGTAATGATCACCGTCGAGTAGTACAACAGGTTCGATTCGATGTGCTCGAGCAGCCGCTCCCGCGACGCGTCCGGCGTAGCGACCGTGTCCCCGCCGAGCATCCGCTCGAGCTCTGGGAGCAGGCCGCGATCGAGCAGCGTGCGCCGGAACAGGTATCCGAAGCGGCGCACAACGTCCGGGGTCGCGACGCTCGGCAGCCGGAACGGTACGAAGATGACGGGGCGCACGTGCGGGCTGCGCACGATCACTTTGAAGCGCTCGAGCGGCTCGAAGAAGTGGAACGTGACGAGCCGGTCGCGCGTCGTGTTCCGCACGTGGCGTACCGCGCCCGTCGCCGGTGCGTCGGCGGGCGCGTCCACCACGCCGAGCGGCCGGCGCCGCAGCGCGTGGCTCATGCGCTCCGTGCGGTCGCGGATCATGTGCATCGTGTCCGCGGCCGCGGGTTCGAGGTTGTGGTCCGTGAGGGTGAGCGGATCGAGGTGCAGCTCGGGACGCAACGCGGTGATCAGGTCGCCCAGCATCGAGGTACCCACCATGCGGGCGAGAATCTGGAGCGGGCGCTCGCGCCCCTCGACCTCGCGACGCCACCGGCCGTCGAGCACGGCGAGCTTCGCCTCGTCGCCCGGCGTCAGCGTCACGCTGTAGAGCAGCTCGCCCCACTGGACGCCGAGCGACTGCCAGTACTCCTCGACGTCGATCAGCACCCCGTAGCGCATCCCGCTTGGACCGTCGACCTGTGGCGCGAAGACGTCCGCCACGCTCCCCCCCCCCGCTGGAGCCGCGCCGGTCGTGTCGCCGAAGACGGCGAGCCGCTGGAAGTAGAGGACGTGACCAGGCACCTCGGGGTCGGCGGGCTTCGTCGGCGACGGCGGAGGTCCCGCGTGCGCGGGTGGGGGAGTCACGCCGGACGTCGCGTCGCGGGACAACCGCTCGCCGGAGCCCGAGGAGGGTGGCAGCTGCGTCGGCGCGGCGAGCGGCGTCGGCTGGTCCCCGAGCGTCGCGGTCGTCAGCTCGATCGGGTCCTCACTGCGGAGGCCCACGCGGATGCGCAGGCGCGGCGCGTCGCGTCGCGGGATGGCGACGATGCCGTCCGCATCGCTCACCCAGTACCCCTCGGCGTTGCCGGACTTCTCGAGCACGGTCACGGGCACGCCCTGCGCGGGCTTGCCC
>DASQIB010000029.1:0-5393 GCA_035631795.1 Gemmatimonadales bacterium
GCGTCGCCGCCCACCCGCAGAACGGTCTCGAGCACGTCGCCCGCTTCGTTCAGCAAGAGCTCTTCTTCGAGATAGTGCGCGTATGCGAGCAACGCAGGCACTACGAGCTGCGGGTCACGCGCCCGGAACGCGTCTCCGGTCGCTCGGACGAGCCCGATCAAATGGGCCGTTTCCGTGGAGTCCCCGGGAAGCTCCCGGCACACACGATCCATGGCCGCGAGCTGGTAGCCGAAGGCATCCAGCCGCACGTGGGGCCGCTCAGGGTCGAGAAGGTCCACCAAGCGGAGCGTGAGAAACGCGCCGTGGCCGAGCCGTGCCTGGGGAGACCCCGGGCCCGCCTCGGCTAGCCGGTGGAGAAAGGCTGCGTGTTCCAGGGTTTGCTGCGGAGCCGCTTCGACCATCGTGGTTCGCACCCTCCCGCCATCAACATAGCCGTCGGCTATCTGCTCCGTTAGCTCCCCCGGGTGCTCCTGTCGAGCTCCCGCGCGGCCGCGAACGGCACCAGCCTGCGGCGCCGCTCGTCCCACAACGTCAGCCGCACACACCGAAAGCTCTCGAGCAGGGAGAGAGTGGGAACCCGGAGCAGCTCGGGGTGGTCGTCCAGTACCCGCTGCAACCGGTAGTTCGGGATACGCGGCAGCAGGTGGTGGATGTGATGCAGCCCGATGCTCCCCGTGGCCCATTGCAGCAGCTTCGGAAGCCGGTAGTAGGAGCTGCCCTGCAGCGCCGCGGCGTCGTAGACCCAGTGCTCGTCGTGCTCCCAGTAGGTCGGCTCGAACTGGTGCTGCACGTAGAACAACCACACGCCGATGACGCAGGAGAGCAGGGAAACCGGGAGATGCACGAGAAGGAGGGGTCCGAACCCGACGAGCCGTCCCAACACCACGACCAACCCCAGCAATCCAACGTCAGTCCAGAAGATGCTGCGTCGCTCACGCGTCCACTCGCGAGGCACGATGCTGGGAATCCTGTGCCGGACGAAGAAATGCAGCACCGCCCCCACGCCGAACAACACCGCCGGATGCCGGTAGACGCGGTACTTGAACCGCCCCCAGCGTGAGCGCTGGAGGTATTCGTCCACCGTAAGCGTATCGATATCGCCGAACCCCCGGTGCTCGAGGTTCCCGGAGGTGGCGTGATGGAGAGCGTGGGTTTTCTTCCAATAGTGGTAGGGCGTCAGCGTCAGCACGCCGAGGATCGAGCCCACGATATCGGCGGCGCGCCCCGACTTGAAGAATGCGGCGTGGCCGCAGTCGTGCTGGATGATGAAGAGGCGCACCAGAAAGAAGGCCGCGGGCAGCGCGAGGAGGAGCGTGAGCCAGTAACCGACGCGCAGGCTCGCATACATGAGCGCCCAGGCGCCGGCGAAGAGCGCCGCCGCGCTCACGAGCTGCCAGATGCTGCGCCACAGCACCGGTCCCTTGTAGGGCGCCAAACGAGCCGACCACCCCGGTTCCTTTACCATTGCGCTCCCGATTCGAGAATCACCGACGCTAACGACGTCCTCATCCGAAGTCAAAACCAAAGGGTTCGTCCAAGGCTATATTGGTGCGCAGGATCACATCTCCAGGGAGACTCCGATGGCACCGGTCGCGCTCCAGCGCTTCGTAAAGGAGCTCGAGAAGCTCAAGAAGGAAATGGACGCGGGAGGTCTGAAATCGGGCGACTACGATACTCGGTTGGCGCGAGTGATCCGGGAGTTGCGCGAGCAGACGCTCGATGCCGACCGCGCCGCGGTGACCGCCGCGCTCGCGGACGCATTGAAGCGCGGCATCATCACCCCAAGCGTCGAGTCACACCTCAGACAGCGCCTCGGCCTGACCTAGTGCCCGTCGGCGGCCGCGGGTGCCGGCGCCGACGGCGGGCGGCGCTCCACCACCTTAGGCATTACCGGCGCGCCAGGCGCCAGTAGCTCCAGGCCGCCAGTCACGACCTGCTCCCCCGCCTTGACTCCGTCGAGGATTTCCACGAATCCCGGTGTCCGCACGCCGAGATCGACCTTGCGCCGATCCGCCTTCCCGCCCGCCGCGACCCACACAAAGCTCGACCCCTCGGCCGGCACGACTGCATCCTCGGGGATGACCACCGCCTGCGGCCGCACCGCCGTGACGAGCCGAGCCTCGATGAACATCCCCGGCTGGAGCAACCGCGCCGGATTGGGGACGCGTGCCTTCACCATGATGGTCCGGCCCGGGAGCTGCACGACCGGGTCCACGAAGTCCACCTCGCCGGTGAACTCGCGGCCGGGGATCGCCGCGACCCGGAAGGTCACCGCCTGACCGAGACGCAGCTGGCGGGCGAACTTTTCGGGCACCTGGAACGCCGCGCGTTGCGGGTTCACGGTGTGCAGCGACACCAGCTTGGTATCGGTGTTGACGTAGTCGCCCAGGCTCACATAGCGCTGTCCCACCACGCCCGCGAACGGCGCCCGCACCGTGGTGCGCTCGAGCCGGATGCTCTGCAGGTCGAATTGCGCCTGCGCGCTCCGCGCCGTGGCCTCGGCCTGCTCGAGATCAGCCGCCGACGACGCGTTCTGCTGGGCCAGCTCCTTGGCGCGCGCGAGGGCCTGCTGAGCCAGGTCGCGTTGAGCGGCGAGCTGCGCCACCTGCGCCTTGAGCTGCGCGTCGTCGACCTTGAACAGCGGCGTGCCCTGGTCGACCTCTTGCCCTTCGCGGATCAGGATCTCGACGATCCGACCATCTACTTCGGGGCGGAGGTCGATGGACTGCACCGCCTCGATCTGTCCGGTCGCGGCGATCTCATCGCGCACCGTGTCCGTGCGAGCAACGACGACCTCAACGGGCATGCCCATCGGCGGTCCTCCGGCTCCGCCACCTGCCGCGGCGGGGGCGCCGGCTTTCCCCTTCTTGCAGGCGGTAGCCGCGAGTGCGAGTGCCGTCAGCATCCAAACCGCATTACGAGTCGTGATCATGAAGCTCACCGGTATTCCTGTTCGGGAAATAGCCGCCGGCCGACGATGGTTTCGAGACCGGCGAGCGCCAATCGCGCCGCGTACCGCGCCTGGACCAGGCCCGATTCCGCGTCGTCGAGATCGGACTGCGCCTTGAGCAAGTCGAGAATGGTCGACGCGCCCGCTTTGTAGCGGCTTTGTTGGACCCGGTAGGACTCCCGGGCGACCGCCACGGCCTGAGCGGCGATGTCGGCGGCGGCGCGCGCCGTCACATAGCCGTCGTATGCGGCGGTCACGTCGCGACGAATCGAGCGCTCGGCTGAGTCGCGCTGCGCCCGCAAGATGTCCCGGCTCACCCGCGCCTGGCTGATCAACGTCTGGCGCTGGAAGTTGTCCCAGATCGGGAGCGTGACGGTCAGCGTGAGTTGCGTGATTTTGGCGGCCTGCGGGTAGAAATGGTTATCGTAGCCGATCCCCCCGCCTGTCAGGCTCACCCGTGGCAGGTACGAGCCCAGGCGGCCGCGAAATACGGCCGCGGCCGCGCGCTCGAGGGCGCGCGCCTGGCGGTACGCCGGTCCCTGGTCCGTCGCCTCCTCCACCGCGGCATCGAGCGTCATCGGCGGCGTCGCGGGTAGCACGCTGTCGAGCGGCACCGCATCCACCGGTCCGGACGAGCCGATACGGCTCCCGAGGGACAAGCGCGCCACCCGTAGAGCGGTCTCTTGTAGGAGTTGTCCAACCTGTGCCCGGCTCAACTCGAGCCGCAGCTGCAGCGAATCGGTCTGCACCGCCGCACCCGACACGACCCGCGCGCGGGCCACCCCGAGCTGCTGCTCGGCGCGCTGCGTCCGCTCTCGTGCGACGCGCAAGAGCTCGGCATCCGACAGCACCGCGTAGTACGTCGCCTCGGTGGAGAAAGCGGCGTTGAACCGCGCCTGCAACTCGCCGGCGTGGGCGGCGTCGAGCGTCGCCGCAGAGCGCGACAGCTCCGCCACCTTTTGGCCGCCGGTGAATATGTCGTACTGGAAGGTGGCCTGGGCCTGCACCAAGTACTTCGTGGCACTGAAGGTCGCGGGGTTGAAGAATCCGGGGTTGTACTCAGTGGCCTGGGTTGAGGCTGTCACCGATGGCAGGATAAACACCGCAAACGCGGACCGGCGCGCCCACCGGGCGTTGTCTACCTGTCCCACCGCCGCGACATAGTTCGGATCGAGCCCGGTGGCCTGCCGCAGCGCTTCGGCCAACGTCACCGTCGGGAACGAATCGTCCCGCGCGGCCGTGAACGACGGCGCCTGCAGCTGAAACTGGAGTGCTGCAAGGAGCGCCAGCATCAGTCGGCCTCCACCGGTACGTGCTCGCGCCTACGGAACACCAAGCGCCGCAGCCGACGGAATAGATTGGCGAGCCACGCAACCACCGATGGCAACACGAGGTACGCGACGGGCACGACGAACAACGTCAGCGCCGTCGAGAAGAACACGCCGCCGACAATGGCGTATCCGAGCGGTTTGCGGGCTGCCGAGCCGGCTCCCACTCCCCACGCGACCGGTACCGCGCCCATGATCGTCGCTACCGACGTCATGAGAATCGGGCGCAGTCGAATCCGGCCGGCCTCGAGGACCGCCGAGACGGTGTCGAGCCCGCGCGCCTTCAGCTGGTTGGTGTACTCGACGAGCAGAATCGAGTTCTTACTCACCAGGCCGATGAGCAAGATCATGCCGATCTCGCTGTACAGGTTGATCGTCGCTCCCGACCGATGCAGAATGGCCGCCAACTTCAGCGTCCCCAGCGCCCCGGTAATCGCGAGCGGCACCGCCAGGAGCACGGTCCAGGGGTGCACCATCGACTCGAACTGTGATGCCAGCACCATGAACACGACGAGCAGCGCGACGCCGAACGCGAAGTACAAGGCGCCAGCACTCTCGCGGAACTCACGGGACTCGCCCGCGAGTGCCGTCGTACTTCCGGGCGGCAACACCTGGCGCGCCACGCCATCGAGTGAGTCGAGGGCCTCGCCCTGCGCCAACCCCGGCATGAGCGACGCGGACAGGGTGAAGGACGGCACGCGATTGAAGTGGTTGATCTGCCTCGGGCCCACGCCTTCCTGGACATTGGCCAGGGCATCGAGCTGGACCAGCTGGCCACCCTTGCCGCGCAGGTATATCCCCCGCATGTCGCTCGGCGTCGCGCGATCCTTGGGATCGAGCTGCACCATCACGTAGTACAGCTTGTCGTTGCGCGTGAATGTGCTGACCCGGCGGCCGCCAAGGAACGTCTGGAGCGCCGACGCGACGTCGCGCACCGGCACGCCCAAATCCTCGGCGCGATCGCGATCGAACGTGACCCGCAGCTCCGGCTTGTTCACGTAGAGATCGGTCTGGACGTTCACGAGGCCCTTGACCGCCTGCGCGCGCTGCACGAACGGTCCCATGATCTGCTGGAGCTTCGCGAAATCCTGATTCTGCACGACGTACTGGATCGG
>DASQIB010000030.1:0-9579 GCA_035631795.1 Gemmatimonadales bacterium
GGGTTCCTGCTCCCCGACCTGCGCGTGCTGACCGACCACGAGATCTTCCGCCGGGCCCGTCGCCTGCGGCGGCCGCGCCGCTACCGCGAGGCGCTCGCGACGGCGGCGCAGGCGCTCAAGGCGGGTGACTTCGTGGTGCACCTGGAGCATGGCATCGGCATCTATCGGGGCATCCAGACCATCACCGTGGGCGCGGACGGCGGCACGCTCGAGGTCGCGGTCGTCGAGTACGAGGGCGGCGACCGCCTCAACGTGCCGCTGTACCGCCTCGACCAGCTCGAGCCCTATCGCGCTGCCGTGGATGACGACGGCGTGGCGCCGACACCGCGTCTCCACAAGCTCGGCGCCACCACGTGGCAGCGGCAGCGTGACAAGACGCGCGCCGCGATTCGCCAGATGGCCGCGGAGCTGCTCGATTTGTACGCGCGCCGCCAGCTCGCATCCGGCTTCGCGTTCCCGCCCGACACGCCATGGCAGCGTGAGCTCGAGTCCGCCTTCCTTTATGAGGATACGCCAGACCAGCGCCGCGCGTCCGAGGAGGTGAAGCGCGACATGGAGCGGCCCCGACCGATGGACCGCCTGCTCGTCGGCGACGTGGGCTACGGCAAGACGGAAGTGGCGCTGCGGGCGGCGTTCAAAGCGGTGCAGGCAGGCAAGCAGGTAGCCCTGCTCGTGCCCACCACGATTCTCGCCGAGCAGCACGGGCGCACGTTCCGCGAGCGCCTGGCCGATTATCCCGTGCGCGTCGACGTGCTGTCACGCTTCCGGGCGCCCAAGGAGGCGGCGGAAGCCACCCGGCGCCTCGAGACGGGTGAGGTCGACATCGTGATCGGGACGCACCGCCTGCTCTCGAAAGACGTCTCGTTTCACGATCTCGGACTCCTGGTGGTGGACGAGGAGCACCGGTTCGGCGTGCGGCACAAGGAGCGGCTCAAGGCGCTCAAGCTCGCCGTCGACGTTCTGACGCTGACGGCGACGCCCATTCCACGGACGCTGCACCTCTCGCTGGCGGGCCTGCGCGATCTCACGCTGCTCGAGACGCCCCCGAAAGACCGCTCTCCGGTCCTGACGTTCGTCGAGCCGTGGGACGACGGCCTGCTCGAAGAGGGTCTCGCCCGCGAGCTCGATCGGGCGGGGCAGGTGTACTTCGTGCACAATCGGATCGAGACGATCGACACGATCGCCGAGCGGGTGCGGTCGCTCGCCCCGCCGCGAGCCCGCGTGGCGGTGGCGCACGGCAAGCTGAAGGGGGCGGCGCTGGACGACGTCATGTCCCGGTTCGTGCGGGGCGACGTAGACATTCTCGTCTCCACGATGATCGTCGAATCCGGGCTCGATGTGCCCAATGCGAACACGATGTTCGTGAGCCGCGCGGATCAGCTCGGGCTGGCGCAGCTCTACCAGTTACGCGGCCGCGTGGGCCGAAGCCATCGGCGCGCGTATTGCTACCTCCTCGTCCCCGATCTGGTGGACCCCGACGCCGACGAGCGATTGCACGTCCTCGAGCATCACACGGATCTCGGCTCGGGGTATCGGATCGCGCTGCGCGATCTCGAGCTGCGAGGCGCGGGTGATCTGCTCGGCGCCGCGCAGTCGGGGTTCGCGCAGGCGGTGGGGTTCGAGACGTACCTCCGCTGGCTGCAGGAGACCGTGACGGCACTGAAGCAGGGCGAGCGGGGAGTGGGGAGTGGGACCTTCCCCGCGCCGGAGGTCATCTTCGACAACGCCGCGCATCTTTCCGACGCCTATGTGCCGGACGAAGCGGTCAAGCTCGATTTGTATCGGCGGCTGGCGCGGGCCGGGACCCCTAGCGAGATTGAAGCCGTTCGCGAGGAGCTGCGCGATCGGTTCGGCCCGCTGCCGGAGGACGCGCAGCGGCTGCTCCTCATCTCCGAGCTTCGCGCGCTCGGCGCCCGGCTGGGATTGGAGACGGTGTTGGTGACGGGCGACGAGGCACGGCTCACCTTCGCGCGGGACGCGAACCCGCGTCTCGCCGGGCTGACTGCGGCGCTCGATGCCGTGCAGTTCGAGGCCGAGGTTCGGCGCGCGGCGCCCCTTTCCCTGCGACTCCGCCGGCTGGGTGGTGAGGCGATCGGGCCCGGGCTGGTGCGGGCTCTCGCGGCGGCGTTGGCGGATACCCATAGCTAGAGGAGAAGGCATGCGACGGTTGGGTTCGATCGTGACGGCGCTCGCGCTCATGGCGTGTGGCGGCGGGCTGCGCGACGCGTTTTCCGCGCATGCCGCGGTGGCCGGCACGGCCGCGGGGCAAACCCTGACCGTCGACCGGCTCGCGACGCTCGTGGGCAAGGCGCAACGCATCCCGCTGCGCCCGGATGTGCTCACCGGCGTCGCGAACGTGTACCTGGACTACGCGGTGCTGGCGGCGGCGCTCGCGCAGGGGCGCGACCTGCATGACTCGGCGTTGGTGCTCGCGTCGGAGTGGCCGCTCGTCGCCCAGCTCAAGTGGGAGCAGTATCACGCGCGGCTGATCAGCGCGCGCGCCAAGCTCACGCCCGCCCAGGCGGATTCCGCGTTCAATGAGGGTTCGGTGCGGCTGTTCCAGCATATCCTCCTCCGGGTTCCGCCGAGCGCGGCCCCTCAGGTGGAACAGCAGAAGCTGACGGAGATGACGGGCATCCTCCGCCAGGCCGCGACGCAGCGCGGGTTCAACTTCGCGCAGCTCGCCCGCCGCTACTCCGAGGACCCCGGCTCGAAGACCCGCGGCGGCTATCTCCCGGCCACCCCCCAAGGGCAGTTCGTGCCCGCGTTCGACAGCGCCGCATGGACCCTGCCACCAGGGGCGATGAGCGGCATCGTCCGGACGCCCTTCGGCTTCCACATCATCCGGCGGCCTCCGCTCGCCGAAGTCCGGGACTCCTTCCGCGTGGACGTCGAGAACGCGCGCACCACCCGCTTCGATTCGCTGTACGTGGACAGCATTGCCACCCAGCGCCACCTCAAGGTCGAGTCGGGCGCGCCCGCGCTGGTGCGCCAGGCCGTGCCACAGATCGTGACGGCCCGGGAGGACAAGCGGACGCTCGCGACCTTTACGGGCGGCACGTTCACGGTGAAGGACCTCGCCCGGTGGCTGCTGGCGCTCGATCCCAACGACGTGCGCGGGGTGTCCACGGCGACCGACGCCCAGCTGACGCAGTTCATCAAACTGCTCGCCCAGCGCGACATGCTGCTCACCGAGGTCGACGCAGCGGGGGTGAAGCTCACCCAGAAGGACTGGAGCCAGGTGCGCGCGGAGCACGACTCCGCGGTCGGGCGCCTGGAAGGCCTGCTGCTGCTCAGCCCGCAAATGCTGAAGGATTCGGCCGCCACTCCGGCCGCGCGCGTGCAGCTCGCCATGGCGCACGTGGACCGATACCTGGATCAGGCGGTCACGCAGGGCACGGCGCCGTTCTATCCGGTGCCGCCGTTCCTCGCGAACGCCCTGCGGGAAGGCACGCCATGGTCGCTCAACCAGTCGGGCATCACGCGCGCGTACGAGTCGGCCCAGAGCATGCGCGGGGCGGATTCCGCGAGCCGAACGGGGCCCCCCCCTCCCCCTCCCACCGGTCTCAAGCCGGCCCGCGGCCCGGCGCCCGTGGCGCCAGGGGACTCCAAGCGGAGCCCACCCTGAGGAGGCCCATGCGGTGCCGCGCGCTCTCGATCGTGTCGGCGGGGCTGGCCGTGTTCACCGCGCGCGTCGCCGTGGCGCAGGGACGGGCCGCCAGCGATCGCCCCGTGGACCGGATCGTGGCCGTGGTCGGCACGAAGCCGATCCTGGCGTCGCAGGTGGAAGAGCAGCTCGTACTGGCCCAGTCGCAGGGGACCAAGCTGCCGGACGACTCGGCGGGCCGCGAAGCGGTGCGCAAGCAGATTCTTTCGCAGATGGTGGACGAAGAGCTGCTCGTGCAGCAGGCGGAGCGGGACACGACGATCAAGGTGACAGAGCAGGAAGTGCAGGACGCCGTCGAACAGACGGTGCAGAACGTGCGGAAGCAATTCACCTCGATCCTGGAGTTTCAAAGCCAGCTGCGCGCGGCGGGCTTCGTGTCCGAAGAGGAATGGCGCCGCTGGCTCGCGGACCAGCAGCGCCGCTCGATCGAGCAGCAACGGCTCATCGAAGACCTGAAGCAGAAGGGAAAGCTCCGGCCGATCCCGCCCTCCGACGCGGAGATGCACGAGTTCTGGGAGGCAAACCGGGCCTCGCAGCCCAAGCGTCCGGCGGCGATCTCGTTCCGCCAGATCGTGATCGTGCCGAAGCCCGACTCCGCCGCCGACCTGAAGGCGTATCAGCTCGCCGAATCGCTCGTCGTTGCGCTGCGCCGGGGCGCGAGCTTCCCGGACTACGCGAAGAAATATTCGGCCGACAGCGCGTCCCGCGAGCAGGGAGGCGAGCTCGGCTGGTTTCGCCGTGGGGTAATGGTCAAACAGTTCGAAGACGTGGCGTTCCGGCTCAAGCCCGGCGTCATCTCCGACGTGGTCCGGACCGAATTCGGGTTCCACATCATCCAGGTGGAACGGGCGCAGCCGGCGGAGATTCTCGCCCGCCATATCCTCATCCAGCCGACCATCTCGCCCGCACAGATCGCGATCGCGAAGGGCAAGGCCGACTCCGTGCACGACGCGCTGACGCACGGCGCCCAGTTCGATTCTCTGGCGCGCCGCTACGCGGACCCGAACGAGCCGAAGCTGGCGGACGCGCTGCCCGTATCGCAGCTGCCGCCGGACTATATCAAGGTCATCGGGAACGACAGTGTGCCGGGCCTGAAGCCCGTGTTCGAGGTCGGCGAAGGGACCTCCCGGCCGCGCTTCGTCGTGTTCGAGCTGACCAAGCGCCTGCCCGAGGGTGAGCTGTCGTTCGACGAGGTGAAAGACCGTATCAAGGACGCCCTCGGCCAGCAACTGGCGATCAAGCATTACCTCGATCTCCTGCGTCGCATGACGTACGTCGACGTCCGGTACTAGTCGCATGCGTCGTCCCCGGTTGGCGGTGACGCTGGGGGATCCGCGGGGCATCGGACCGGAGGTGATCGACAAGGCGGTCCGTCTCGGACCGCTGGACGCGGACCTCACCTTGATAGGGAGCGGGGAGCGGGGAGCGGTTCGCTCCGATGCGGCGGAAGCGGGGCGGATCGCCGGGCGAGCCGTTGAAGAGGCGGTGAGGCTCGCGCTCGCCGGCGATGTCGACGCCATCGTCACGGGACCCGTGGAGAAGCGCGCGCTCCACCTCGCGGGCTTCGAGTATCCCGGCCTAACAGAGTTCTTGGGTCATCTGGCGGGCGACGTCGAAGTCGCGATGATGCTCGCCACCGGCTCGCTCCGTGTAGTGCTCGTCACCACCCACATTCCCCTCAAGGACGTGCCCGCCCAGGTCACGACGGAACGTGTGGTGTGCACCGGCCGGATCGCCGAGCGGGCGCTGCGCCAGTGGTGGGGGATCACGGCGCCGCGGCTCGCGGTTTGCGCCCTGAATCCCCATGCGGGCGAATCGGGGCTGTTCGGCGACGAGGACGATCGCGTGCTCGCACCGGCGGCCAAGGCGATCGGCGCCGCGGGTCCCATACCCGCCGACACGGTGTTCGTCCGCGCCCAGAAGGGCGAGTTCGACGCCGTAATCACGCCCTACCACGACGTGGGGATGACCGCGGTGAAGGTGGCGGGCTTCGGGAAGGGCGTGAACGTGACGCTGGGATTGCCGTTCCCCCGCGTGGCCCCGGACCACGGAACGGCCTTCGACCTCGCGGGCCGTGGCGTGGCGGATCCGGGCTCCATGCGCGCGGCCCTCGAGCTCGCCGCCGATCTCGCGCGCCGCCGGCTCTAGGCTTCGGTCGCCACGCGCCGGTTGACGCGCACCGCGCCCACCCGGCGCCCGTCCATCTCCACGATCTCGAACACGGCGCCTTTCACGGCGACCTGATCACCCGCCTTCGGCAGACGACCCAGCGCCCCGAAGAGAAAGCCACCGATCGTCGTATAGTCCTGCTCGTCGAGCTCGAGCCCGAACGCGACGTTGACCTCGCGGATCGGGGTCGATCCGGTGATCACGGGCGCCGCGCCCGAAGGCGTGCCGCGCGCCTCGCCGCTCGGTCGGTCGTATTCGTCGTAGATCTGCCCGACGATCTCCTCGAGCAGATCCTCCATGGTCACGAGGCCGGCGGTGCCGCCGAACTCGTCGAGCACGATGGCGAGATGGATCTTCTGCCGCTTCATGTCGGCGAGCACGTCTTCCACCTCGCGCGTGCCGGGAACGAACATCCCGGGCCGCAGGACCGCTCGCAGGCCGCCCCCCTTGAGCGAGCGCAAGCCGGCGAGAATATCCTTTGCGTGGACCACCCCCAGGATGTCGTCCAACGACTCGCCGTACACGGGATAGCGCGAGCGTCCGGCGACCGCGACCTGATCCGCGGCCTCCTCGAGGGTCAAGTCGGCCGGTAGCGCGACCATCTCGGTGCGCGGCGTCATCACTTCCCGAGCCGATTTCTCGCTGAACTCGAAGACCCCCTGGAGCAGGCGGGCATCGTCAGCGTCGAGCTTGCCGCGCTCCTGGCTCTGCTTGACGAGCATCCGGATCTCCTCCGGCGAATGGATCCGGTCGAGCTCGGCGATCGTGCCCTTCAAGCCGAGGAGACGCCCCACGCGATTGGCGCTCCAGTTGAGGAGATCGGTGATCGGGCGGGTGATCCACGAGAAGATGATGAGGGGCGACGCGATCCAGCGGCTCGTGCGCTCGGGATACGTGATGGCCCAGGCCTTCGGGGCCTGCTCGCCAAAGACCACATGTAGGAACGACACGACGGCTACCGCGACCGTCGAGGCCACGCCACCGCGGGTGAGGAACCGGAGCGCCGTGGGTAGCGAGGCGAACCAGTCGCGGAACAGGTGGGCGACCGTGTCCTCCGCCACGTAGCCAAGCAGGATCGAGGCGACGGTGATGCCGAGCTGCGCGGCGGAGAGCTGGCGATAGAGATCCTGGAGCGCCGCGTGCACGGTGCGCGCCCGGCGGTCGCCCCGCCGCACCATCGCTTCGATCCGGGTGCGGCGGGCGGCCACGAGGGCAAACTCGGCGGCGACGAAGAACGCGTTCGCCAGCACGAGGAACAGCACCGCCAGCAGGCGGAGGCCCAGCGATTCCGTTGCAGGATCGGACATAGAGGCGGGAACATAGGGCGTGGTTATCTTAGGGACTAGGGACCGGGTACTAGGGCCGAAGACTGAGGAACGATGAGCGCGACACTACCCATCGACGTTCAATGCACGCATCGAGCCCCGCTCCGCGCCGAAGGCCGGCGGCGGATCCGGACGGTCCTGGCCATCACGGCTGGCGTGATGGTGGCCGAGGCATTCGGCGGCTGGCTTGCGCATTCGCTGGCGCTCCTCGCCGACGCGGGCCATATGCTGGCGGACGTCGCCGCGCTCGGTCTCTCGCTCGTCGTCGCGTCGCTCGCGCGGCGCCCGGTAACGGCCGAGCGCACGTTCGGCCTGATGCGCCTCGAGATCCTCGCCGCGCTCGTCAACGGCGCCGCGTTGATCGTGATCTCCATCGGCGTCGCCGTCGAGGCGATGCACCGGCTGCAGGCGCCCGATCCGGTCAACGGCGTGCTGCTCTTGGCGATCGCCGGCGTGGGCCTGGCGGCCAACGCGGCGGGCGCGGCGATCCTGCATCACGGGCACGACCATTCGCTCAACCAGCGGGGCGCCTATCTCCATATTCTGAGCGATCTCCTGGGGTCGCTCGGCGCGGTGACGGCCGGTTTGGTCATCCTGGCGACCGGTTGGGTCCGGGTCGACCCCCTCATCTCGCTCTTCATCGCCGTGCTGATCCTCGGCAGCGCCTGGCGCCTCGTAAAGGAGAGCACGGACGTGCTGCTCGAAGCGGCGCCGGCACACATCAACCTCTCGGACGTGCACGACTGCATGGCTTCGATCCCCGGCGTGGCCTCCGTGCACGACTTGCACGTATGGACCGTGACGAGCGGCGTGATCGCCATGAGCGGGCACCTCGTGGTGCAGAACCCAGCGGACAACCAGCGCGTGCTCGAGGCGGTGCAGCAGCGCCTGGGGACGATGGGGATCGGGCATGTGACGGTGCAGATGGAGCGAGATCCGACGTGTGACTAAGAAGATAGAGAGGTTGTAGAGGACGGACCCTCTACAACCTCTACCGTCCTCTACCGACCGCCGTTTTGGTGATTTCCCGCCTTGTCTTTTCCCTGGCTCTCTTCTATACTGCGCCCCTCACGGAAAGCGCCCAAACAGAGCCCTCTAGGACCTAGTCCCTTGCAGATCCGTAACATCGCAATCATCGCGCACGTCGATCATGGCAAGACCACGCTGGTGGACCAGATGCTCCGCCAGGCGGGGGTATTCCGCGCCAACGAGCGACTCACCGAGCGCGTGATGGACTCGAACCCCCTCGAGCGGGAGCGCGGGATCACGATCCTGTCGAAGAACACCGCGGTGCACTGGGGCGACACCAAGATCAACATCGTGGACACGCCGGGCCACGCCGATTTCGGCGGCGAGGTGGAGCGGATTCTCCGGATGGTGGACGGGTTCCTGCTCCTGGTGGACGCGGCCGAGGGGCCCATGCCCCAGACCAAGTTCGTGGCGGGGAAGGCCTTGGCGTTGGGCCTGCGGCCGATCGTGCTGGTGAACAAGATCGACCGGCAGGACGCGGAGCCGCTGCGGGTGCACGACGAGGTGCTCGAGCTGTTCCTCGACCTCGAGGCGACGCCCGAGCAGTTCAACTGCCCTTTCCTCTATACATCGAGCCGGGCGGGCACGGCCACGTTCGATCTCAAGACCCCGGGAACGGACCTGAAGCCGTTGTTCCAGACGATCTTGGACACCATCCCGGCGCCTCTGGCGGACCCTTCCGGCCCGTTCCAGATGCTCGTGTCGACCCTCGACTATTCATCGTATCTGGGCCGGATCGCGATCGGTCGCATCGAGCGGGGTCGTGTGCGGGTGGGCGAGACGGTCGCGTTACTTCCGCTCGGCGAGCCCGGTCCTGTGGGGGATGGGCCCTACGAGCAGGCGCGGGTGGTGAAGCTGTTCTCGTTCTACGGGGTGGAGCGGGTGGAGGTGCAGGAAGCGTCGGCGGGGGACATCGTGGCGCTGGCCGGGCTCGTGGGTGTCGAGATCGGGAAGACCGTGACGGCGCCGGACTACCTCGAGCGGCTCCAGGGGATCGCGGTCGAGGAGCCCACGATCTCAGTGGACTTCAAGGTGAACGACTCGCCGTTCGCGGGGCGCGAGGGCAAGTTCGTCACCGGCCGGCAGCTCCGCGATCGCCTGTTCCGCGAGCTCGAGAAGAACGTGGCGCTTCGGGTGGAGGAGACGGACGACCCGCAAACGTTCACGGTGTCGGGCCGGGGCGAGCTACATCTGGGGATTCTGATGGAGACGATGCGGCGCGAGGGATTCGAGTTCCAGGTGAGCCGGCCGCGCATCATCCCGCGGGAGGGACCGAACGGGGAGCGCCTCGAGCCGTACGAGGAACTGATGATCGACGCCCCGGAGGGGTATCTCGGCGTAGTGATGGAGAAGCTGGGGCCGCGCCGGGGGGAGCTGATCGACATGCGG
>DASQIB010000031.1:0-2963 GCA_035631795.1 Gemmatimonadales bacterium
ATTCGGCCCGTGCGCCGGACCGTCGTGCTACTTGACCAAGTCAATGCGCTGGTGCAGCGAATAGGTCACGTGCCGTGTGGGGGCGTTCCATTCCGTAAAATACAGGGTCGCATCTACGCGGCCGGTGATTTGCCGCAGGCCGCGCGTCACGAGCAGGAAGGTACCTCGCACAGAATCCGGCTTCATCGGTCCACAAAAACACGTCACCGTGCCGTATGCGGGAATGCGCGCCGGCGGAGGGCCGAGAGAGTACGGGACCCCCGGCCGCAGGGCGCGCACCCGCCCCAAGTCGAACGCGAGCGTCAGTGAGTATTCATCCCCCTCCCCCTCCGCCGGGTTGAAGTCCCATCGGGCGAGGCCGACATCCCCTCCACCGGCCGTGGTGTCGAGCGAGAGCCGCGTCATGCCAAGGGCGGTATCCTGCCGGACCGACACCCGGCCATGCCACTCCCAGCGAGCGGCGCTCTGATACCCCCGTGTGTCGCCCGGGCGGGACGTGGGATCACAGGCTCCCCCCAGCCCTGTTCCGACCAGCGCCAGCGCCAGGAGAGGACGTCGCATTGCGGGAACGCGGAAGAACGTGGCATCAGGGCGTAAAAAGGGTACCGCTCTCAACCAGCTCCTCCGGTATGGTAGCGGATGGCCACGCGCACCCACGTGCGACGTCTGCAGGTTCACGAGCTCGCGCTGGAGGTCGCCGTGCAGGCGGCTCGTTTGAGCCGCACGCTGGCGGGACCCGGCGCCGCGAGCCGGGCGGATCAGCTCGTGCGCGCGGCTCTCTCCATCAGCTCCAACATAGCCGAAGCGTCAGGTCGGGGGGCCGGCCCCGAGCGGCGCCGGTTTTTCGCACATGCGCGGGGGTCGGCGCAACAAGCCTTGACTCAGCTGCGGATCGCCGCGGCGCTCGACCTGGGCCACGCGCGGGAGATCCACCTGCTCGAAGAACGACTCGAAGTGGTGATGCAGTCGCTCGGGCGGCTGATCGCTCACCCCGCGGATCGCTGACGATCCGCGCCGGTCAGTACTGCCCGAGGTATCGCTTCAACTCCCACTCGCTCACCTGCCCGATGTACTCCTGCCACTCCTCGCGCTTCGCCTCGACGAAACGCTCGTAGATGTGCTCGCCCAGGGCGGCGCGAATCACGTCGTCCTTCTCGAGCTCGTTCAGCGCCTCGTGGAGATCCCGCGGCAGCTCGTCGATGCGGAACTTGCGCCGCTCCCGGAAGCTCATCGTGAAGATGTTCTTGTTCACGGGGTCGGGCGGCACGAGCTTGCGCTCGATGCCGTCGAGGCCCGCCGCGAGCTGGACGGCGAGCGCGAGGTACGGATTGGCCGACGGGTCCGGCATGCGAAGCTCGCAGCGGGTGCCGATGCCCCGCCGATCGGGGATCCGCACCAGGGGGGATCGGTTCCGCATGGACCAGGCGACGTTCGTCGGCGCCTCGTATCCTGGAACCAGCCGCTTGTAGCTGTTGACGAGGGGGTTGGTCACGGCGCAGAACCCACACGCGTGCTTGAGCAACCCCGCCACATACTGCAGCGCCGTGCTCGACAGCTCCCACTTGCCTTTCAAGTCGTGGAACGCGTTCTGCTCACCCTTGAACAGCGACTGATGCGTGTGCATGCCGGAGCCGTTCTGGCCGAAGATCGGCTTGGGCATGAACGTCGCGATGAATCCGTGGCGGTAGGCGACGTTCCGCACGATGAACCGGAAGGTCGCGAGGTTATCCGCCGTCTCGAGCGCTTCCGTGTACCGGAAATCGATCTCGTGTTGACCGGGCGCGACCTCGTGATGCCCGGCTTCGACTTCGAAGCCCATGGAGACCAGGTCGCGGATGATCAGCCGGCGGATCTCCTCGGCGCGGTCGACCGGCGTCTGGTCGAAGTAACCGCCCTGGTCGTGCGTGTCGGTCGTCGGGTCACCACCCGCATCGAGCTGGAAGATGAAGAACTCCGCCTCGGCACCGGCCATCATTTGGAAATCAAGGGCCTTGGCCTTCGCGATCTGCCGCTTCAACGTCTGACGGGTACACCCGGCGAACGACGTGCCGTCGGGGTTGTAGATGTCGCAGATCAAGCGGGCAACTCGGCCGCCTTCGTCATCATACGGCAGAACGCGGAACGTCTCGAGGTCCGGCTTCAGCACCATGTCCGACTCCTCGATCCGCACGAACCCCTCGATCGACGAGCCGTCGAACATGATGTCCCCCTCCAGCGCCTTCTCGAACTGGCTGTCGGGTACCTCGACGTTCTTGTTGACGCCGAGGATATCGGTGAACTGGAGCCGCAAGAAGCTGATCCCCTGCTTTTTGCAGAGCTCGAGGACGTCGCGCTTCGAGGCGCCGGTGGTCTTTGTGGTGGCCATATGTGAGGACGCTAGAAGACCGTAGAGGTCGGTAGCGGATGTAGAGGTCTCGATTCCCTCTACCGTCCTCTACCGACCTCTACCCATCCTCTACCGCCGCTCCACCTCAGACGTCGTAGTACAAGAAGAACTCGTACGGATGCGGCCGCAACGCGACGGGATCCACTTCCTTGGCGCGTTTGTAGGCGAGCCACGTCTCGATCAGGTCCGGCGTGAAGACCCCACCCTCGAGCAGGAAGGCGTGATCCGCTTCGAGGGCCGCGAGCGACTCGGAGAGCGAGCCCGGCGTGTTCTTCACGTGCTTCCGCTCCTCGGGCTCGAGCTCGTACAGGTCCACATCCATCGGCTTGGGCGGCTCGATCTTGTGCTTGATACCGTCCAGGCCGGCCATGAGCAGGGCGGCGAACGTGAGGTACGGGTTGCTCGACGGATCGGGGGCCCGGAACTCGATGCGCTTCGCCTTCGGTGACTTGGAGTACACGGGGATCCGGCAGATGGCCGAGCGGTTCCGCTGCGAGTAGATGAGGTTGATCGGCGCTTCGTAGCCCGGGACCAGACGGCGATAGCTGTTGGTCGTGGGCGCGGCGAACGCGAGCAG
>DASQIB010000032.1:0-3168 GCA_035631795.1 Gemmatimonadales bacterium
GGAGGTCCTCCGTCGCGTCGACTTCCCCACCCAGACCGGCCACGTCGCGGCCGCGCTCCGCGTCACCCGGGAGCACCTGTCCCGCCAGTTCGCCGCGGGGGGCGCACCCAACTTGAAGCGCGTGATCGACCTGGCACGCACCGCCTGCGCGGCCGACCTCCTCGGCAATCCCGGCTACACGGTGCGCGCGGTCGTCCGCATCCTGGGATATGCGTCGACCAGTCATCTCGCGGGCGCGGTGCGCCGGGTGGCGGGAACGACGCCACAGGAGCTGCGACTGGTGGGCGCTCGGGGCGTGCTGACGCGGTTCATTAGAGGAAGGACGCGATCGCGAGTGTGACGGAGTGCGGAGTGCGGAATTCGGAATGCGGAATTTCAAGGCCGGTTCGATCCCGGATGGGCGGGCCTCGGCTGAACGCCTGTACGGGCCATTCCGCATTCCGCATTCCGCACCCTTGTGATAACTTTCACAAACTCTAACCGGCTTCCCAATGGCAACCGATTCGATTCTCCGGCCCGGCGAGCTGAAAGAGATCCTGCTCAAGGAAATCGAGGCGGCGGATCTCGCCGAGATCGACGTCCGCGAGGTAGGCACGGTGCTGGAGGTTAAGGACGGCATCGCGCGCATCTACGGCCTCACCTCCGCGATGGCCGGTGAGATGCTGGAGTTCACCTCCTCGCAGACGGGCGATAAGGTGACCGGACAGGCGCTCAACCTCGAAGAGGACAACATCGGCGCCGTGATCTTCGGCGACTACCTCGTGCTACGCGAGGGGGACGAGGTACGGCGCACGGGCCGGGTGCTGGACGTGCCGGTGGGACCGGCCCTGGTGGGCCGCGTCGTCGACGCGCTCGGCCGGCCGGTGGACGGCCTCGGGCCGATCCATACGACCAAGACCCGCAAGGTCGACATCGTCGCGCCCGGCATCATCAAGCGGCAGCCGGTCAAGGAGCCGCTCCAGACCGGGATCAAGGCGATCGATTCGATGATCCCGATCGGGCGCGGGCAGCGCGAGCTGATCATCGGTGACCGGGGCACGGGCAAGACGGCGATCGCGATCGACACGATCATCAACCAAACGGGCCAGGGGGTGATCTGCGTCTACGTGGCGATCGGCCAGAAGAACTCCACGGTGGCGGCCGTGGTCGAGCGCCTCAAAGAGCACGGCGCCATGGACTACACTATCGTGGTCGTCGCCTCGGCCTCCGAGCCGGCCCCGATGCAGTACGTCGCGCCCTTCTCGGGGTGCGCGCTCGCCGAGTACTTCATGTACGACGAGAAAAAGGCGACCCTGTGCGTGTACGACGACCTCTCCAAACAGGCTGCCGCGTATCGCCAGCTGTCCCTCGTGCTGCGGCGTCCGCCCGGCCGCGAGGCGTATCCCGGAGACGTGTTCTACCTGCACAGCCGTCTCCTGGAGCGCGCCGCCAAGCTGTCCAACGAGATGGGTGGCGGATCCCTGACGGCGCTTCCCGTGATCGAGACGCAGGCGGGTGACGTGTCCGCCTACATCCCGACCAACGTCATCTCGATCACCGACGGGCAGATCTTTCTCGAGACCGACCTGTTCTTCTCGAATGTGCGCCCGGCCATCAACCCGGGGATTTCGGTCTCCCGCGTGGGTGGCAACGCGCAGATCAAGGCGATGAAGCAGGTGGCGGGTCGGCTGCGCATCGACCTGGCGCAGTACCGAGAGCTCGAAGCGTTCGCGCAGTTCGGCTCGGAGCTCGACCAGGCGACGCAGAAGCAGCTTGCCCGCGGCGAACGCGTGGTGGAGGTGTTGAAGCAGCCCCAGTACCACCCGATGCCCGTCGAGCAGCAAGTGATGATCATCTTCGCAGTGACGAACGGGCTGTTGGACGATGTTGCGGTGGAGGCGATCCACGACTGGCAGCAAGGCTTCCACGATTTCATCGCCGCCGAGCACCCGCAACTCGGCGAGGAGATCCGCACCCGCAAGGTGCTGAACGACGAGCTCTCGGCCCGGCTCAAGGCGGCGATCGAGGCCTACAAGCAGCTCGCGCGCTGATGGCCAAGCCCCGGGAGCTCCGCCGGCGGATCAAATCGGTCCAGAGCACGCGCAAGATCACGAAGACGATGGAGCTCGTGGCCACGTCGAAGCTCAAGCGCGCCCAGGACCGCGTGGTGGCCGCGCGGCCCTACGCCGCGGCCCTCGCGGGGGTGATCGGCGACTTGTACGCCCCGGAGCTCGCCGAACGCTTTCCGTTGCTGCGCCAGCCCGCCGGCGGCATCCGGCGCGTCGCGCTCGTGGTGATCACGTCCAACCGCGGCTTGTGCGGTGCGTTCAACGCGAACCTGATCCGCGAAGGGCGGCGGCGCATCGAGCAGCTCGAGTCCGAAGGAGCGGCCGTCGATCTGCACCTGATCGGCAAGAAGGGGATCACCTATTTCAAGTTTGCGAAGCGGCCGATCGTGTCGCAGCGCACCGACATCGGCGACAAGCCCACGGCGGCGCACGCGGCCGAAGTCGTCACCCCGCTGATGGCGCGGTTCGAGTCGGAGGCGCTGGACGCCGTCGAGGTCGTGTTTCCGCAGTTCAAGAGCGCCGTGGCCACTCCCCCCACGGTTCTTCGCATTCTGCCCGTGACGCCCCCGCGGTCGGGTGAGGGCGGGAAAGGTCGGGAGCGGTCGGTCAACTACATTCTCAAACCGTCCGCCGAGGCGATCCTCGAGCAGCTGCTGCCGCTCTACGTTCGCAATCAGCTGTTCCGGGCCCTCGTCGAGACCGTCGCGGCGTTCTACGGGTCGCAGCGCACCGCGATGAAGAGCGCGACGGACAATGCCGGCGAGATGCTCGACATGCTGCAGCGCACGTATAACCGCGCCCGTCAAACGCAGATTACGCAGGAGCTGGCGGAGATTGTGGGCGGAGCGGAGGCCCTTAAAGGATAGGTGTCATGGCGACACGAACCAAAGCAGCTCCCAAAAAACCCGCGGGCGAGCCGACCCACAACGTCGGCAAAATCGTCCAAGTCATCGGCCCCGTGCTCGACGTGGAGTTCGAGCCGGAGCGGTTGCCGGAGCTCTTGAACGCACTCGTGATCGACTCCCCGGGCAACGGGGCGGGGGGGCCGGGGGGACCGCCGATCCACCTGACCGCCGAGGTGCAACAGCACATCGGACGGAACCAGGTGCGCGCGGTGGCG
>DASQIB010000033.1:0-3964 GCA_035631795.1 Gemmatimonadales bacterium
CCGCGAGGACCCCTAGGAGCAGCCCAGCGACTTGAGCTTGTCGGCCAGCACTTGTCGCTGGTCGCGCCACGCCCGCTCCTTCTCGCGCTCCTTGGCGACCACCTCGGCGGGCGCCCGCGCGACGAACTGCTGGTTGGTGAGTTTGCCGGCGAGTGCGGCAAGCTGCTGGTCAAGCCGGGTCAGATCGCTCGACAGGCGCCGGCACTCCTGTTGCACGTCGATCGCGCCCGCCAGGGCCACGAACACTTCGGACCCATCCGCCAGCACGGCGTGCGCCCCGGCGTCCGACGCGCGCCGGCCGTCGAGCCGGAGCGCCTTGATCTGCGCGAGCCGGATGATCGTCTCGCGCTCGCCCTCGAACGCACGCCGGGCTTCGGTGGTTCGGCCGGTGACGACGACGCCGACCTGCGCCTTGGGGCTCACGCGGTATTCCGCGCGGATGTTGCGGATCGCCGAGATGGCGTCCTGCACCATGGTGAATCGAGTTTCGGCATCGGCGGCGATGAGCGCCTCGCGCGCCTCGGGCCATGCCGCCACCGCGAGGAGCTCGCCTTCCTCGCGGCCCGGCAGCTTCTGCCACAGCTCCTCGGTGATGAACGGCACGACGGGGTGCAGTAGGCGTAGCGCCGTGTCGAAGCAGTAGGCTAGGACCGAGTGAGCGGCAGAGGCGTCCGAGGCCGCGACGGCCGCCGAGCCCGGCGGGCCGCCGGCCGGAGCGGCCCGCGACGCCGCTTCCAAACGAGGCTTGACCGCCTCGACGTACCAGTCAGCAAGCTCCTTCCACACGAAGTCGAAGCAGCGCTTCGCCGCCTCGTCCAGCCGGAACTGCTCGAGCGACGCCGTGGCCTCCTGAATCGCCCGCTGCGCACGGGACAGGATCCACCGATCGGCGAGCGGCAGCCGCTCGACGTCGAGTGACTCGAGCGCGGGCACCTGCTCCGGCAGCTGCCCCAGGATGAAGCGGCCGATATTCCACAGCTTGTTGGCGAAGTTCCGCCCCGGCGCGAACGTCGTGGCGAGATCGTTCGGGTCCAGGATCAGGTCGGAGCCAAGTGAGACGCCCGCGATCGCTGTCCACCGGAGCGCATCGGCGCCGTAGAGCCGCACCACGTCGAGCGGATCGATCCCGTTGCCGAGCGACTTGGACATCTTGCGATGCTGCGTGTCCCGCACGGTGCCGTGGAGGTACACGGTCGAGAATGGACGCGCGCCCCGAAAATAATACCCGGCCATGATCATTCGGGCGACCCAGAAGAATAGGATCTCGGGTGCCGTGACGAGCGTGTGTCCCGGGTAGAAGCGCTTCAGGTCGCGCGTCTCGTCCGGCCAGCCCAGCGTGGCGAACGGCCAGAGCCAGGACGAGAACCACGTGTCGAGCACGTCGGGGTCCTGCTCGACCGGACCGCCACACTTCGGGCACGTCGTCGGATCCTCGCGGTCCGCCCACCGATGCTCGCACCCGGTGCACGTGAACACGGGGATACGGTGGCCCCACCACAACTGCCGCGAGATGTTCCAGTCGCGGATGTTCTCCATCCAGTTCTGATACGTCGCGCCCCAGCGCTCGGGCACGAGCTGGATCTCCCCCGAGCGGTATGCCTCGAGGGCGGGCTCCGCGAGCGGCTTCATCTTCACGAACCATTGATCGCTGAGCCTGGGCTCGACCACCGTGCCGCAGCGGTAGCAGTGGCGCACGGAGTGGCGGTGGGGCTCGATCTTCTCGAGGAGCCCACGCTGCTTGAGGAGGTCCACGATCTTGGCGCGCGCGTCGAACCGATCGAGGCCCGACAGCGACGGCGGGACCCGCGTGGGATGCTCCATGCGGGCGTCCTCGGTCATCACGATCGGCATCTCGAGCTTGTGGCGGAGGCCGATGTCGAAATCGGTCGCGTCGTGTGCGGGGGTCACTTTCACGGCGCCGGTACCGAACTCGGGCACGACCGCCTGGTCGGCGAGGATCGGGATCGGGAGGTCGACAATGGGGAGTCGCGCGAGCTTGCCCACGAACCCGGCATAGCGCTCGTCGTTCGGGTTCACCGCCACCGCGGTGTCGCCGAGCATGGTCTCGGGCCGCGTCGTGGCGACCGTGAGGTAGGGCTTCGGTCCGTCTTCGACCGGATACCGGATGTAATACAGCTTGCCGTCGGTCTCCTCCGCCTCGGCTTCTTCATCTGAGAGGGACGTGAGACAGCGGGGGCACCAATGGATCACGCGATGGCCCCGATAGATGAGCTCCTCCTCCCACAGGCGGACGAACACCTCGCGCACCGCGCGCGAGTAGGCGGGGTCGAGCGTGAATCGGGTGCGACTCCAGTCGCAGGACGCGCCGATGATCTTCAGCTGCTCGAGGATGGTGGAGCCGGTCTCGCGAACGAAGGCCCAGACGCGCTCCACGAACCGCTCCCGCCCCAGGTCGAACCGCGTCTTGCCTTCTTTGGCGATGATCCGCTCGACCACGTTCTGCGTGGCGATGCCGGCGTGATCGGTGCCCGGAAGCCAGAGCGCCTCGCGCCCCCGCATGCGCTCGAACCGGATGAGCACATCCTGGGTGACGTTGTTGAGTCCCTGACCCATGTGCAACACCGCCGTGACGTTGGGGGGCGGGATGACGATCACGTACGGGGGCTTGGGCGACGCCACGTGGGCCGTGAAGGCCTGGGCGGCGAGCCAGCGCTCGTAGAGCGGGCGCTCGACGGCATGCGGATCGTATTGGGGGGGAAGCTCGAAGCGCGTGGCGGTCATTCCTTATAATAGACCGTTAGGGGAGGTTGGGGAGGTTGGGGAGGTTGGGGAGGTTAGAGGAGGTTGAAGCGTAAGCGGCCAACCTGCCCTAACCTCCCCAAGCCTCCTCTAACCTCCCGAACCTCCTCCCCAACCTCCCCCAACCTTCTTAAGATTCCCTCCGATGCCCGACGAATCTCCAGTTCTTGCTACCAGCCGCATCGCGCGCTGGATCGCGATTGCCGCGGCGATCGTGTTCACGGTCGCGCTCTATTTCCGCGAGGGGCTGCACGTTCAGCCGCTGACGAACACCCCATCTACCGCTCCGGCTGCGCAGACCGGCCAGCCGGCCAACTGAGCTGATGGCGTCGGAGATTCGTGTGACGCTCCCGGATGGGAGCGAGAAGCGTCTCCCGGCGGGCTCGACGGGCGCCGACCTCGCGAAGGCGATCGGACCCGGGCTCGCCAAGGCGGCGCTCGCCCTGCGCGTGAACGGCGACGTGCGGGATCTCTCGCGCCCCCTCCCGGACGGCAAGCGGGTCGCGATACTCACGGACAAGGACCCACAGGCGCTCGACGTCCTGCGCCACTCGTCCGCGCACGTGCTGGCCACGGCCGTGCGACAGCTCTTTCCGCTGGCCAAAATCGGCTTCGGGCCGCCTATCGAAGACGGCTTCTACTACGACTTTCAGGTTGAACGGCCTTTCGGGCCGGAGGATTTGGAGGCGATTGAAAAAAAGATGGTGGAAGTGGTGAAGGCCGACTACCCGTTTGTTCGGGAAGAAGTGTCGCGTGCGGAAGCCAAGCAGCGCTTCAAGGACGACCCGCTCAAACTCGAGCGCATCGACGACCTGGGGCCGGACGAAGTCATCTCCGTGTACACCGACGGGCCGTTCGTCGACCTCTGTCGCGGGCCGCACGTGCCGAGTACCGGGCGTATCAAGCACTTCAAGCTGCTGCACGCCGCCGGCGCGTATTGGCGCGGGGACGAGCGCCGCCAGATGCTGCAGCGTATCTACGGCACCGCGTGGTTCGCCAAGGACGACCTCGACGCGTACTTGCGGCGGCTCGAGGAGGCGAAGAAGCGCGACCACCGGATTCTCGGCAAGCAGCTCGACCTCTTCTCGATCCAGGAGGACGTCGGGCCGGGACTGATCCTGTGGCATCCCAAGGGGGCGATCCTCCAGTTCCAGCTGCGACGCTTTATCGAGGACACGATCCTCGAGCGGGGCTACTCGCTGGT
>DASQIB010000034.1:0-5337 GCA_035631795.1 Gemmatimonadales bacterium
GGAACGTTCGCGGAGAATCCGACCGTGGCCGGCGCGCCGGTGCAACGGTTTCTCACGCCGGGACAGCCGCGACACCTCCTCGTGAGTATCAGCGCGGACTTCTGAGCGGTTGCCAGACGGCACGAGCCGGGTTTCTTTTCCTCCGCCATGAAAATCGCAGTCTGCATCAAGCGCGTCCCCGACTCCGAAACGCGCGTGAAGATCGCCCCCGACGGCAAGTCGATCGACGAGGCCGGCGTGAAGTTCATCCTCAATCCGTACGACGAGTTCGCGGTCGAGGAGGCGTTGCGCCGCAAGGAAAAAGCCGGCGCGGGTGAGGTCGTGGTCATCGCGCTCGGGCCGGCGGCGGCCCAGGAGACGATCCGCACCGCGCTCGCGATGGGCGCGGACCGCGGCGTGTTGCTCCAGGCCGACCGGATCCCCGCCGATGGTCTCCAGGCCGCCACCGCGCTGGCCGCCGAGCTGAAAGCCGGCGGCTTCGACCTGATCCTGTTCGGCAAGATGGCGATCGACGACTACAACCATCAGATCGGCCCGATGGTGGCGGAGCTGCTCGACCTGCCGTGCGTGACGACGGTCGCGCACCTCGAGATCGAAAACGGCAAAGGGACCGCGGAGCGTGAGATCGAGGGCGGCGTCGAAGTCGTGGAATTCCCGTTGCCCGCCGTTCTCACGACCGACAAAGGACTGAACGAGCCCCGGTATCCAGCGTTGAAAGGGATCATGGCGGCAAAAAAGAAGCCGCTGGTGTCGAAGCCCGTGTCTTTAGACACGGGAGGAATCGACGTCCTCGCCCTCATGCTGCCGCCCGAGCGTCAGGCGGGGAAGATCGTGGGTGAAGGCGCCGCGGCCGTTGCGGAGCTGGTGCGGCTGCTGCGGGAAGAGGCGAAGGTCCTGTGAGCCGCGTGCTCGCGGTGTTGGAGCAGCGTGACGGCGCGCTGCGAAAGGTCTCGCACGAGGTGGTGACCGGTGCGCGTCGCGTGGCGGACGCCTTCGGCAATAGCACGGTGGACGCGCTCGTGATCGCCGCCGGAGCGGTACGAGGTGCCGACGCGGTGGGCGCGTTCGGCGCCGACAGGGTGATCACGTTGACCAACGCCACGTTTGGCAGCTATGCCCCCGAAGGGTACGCGCGGGCAATCGCGGACCGGGTGAAGGGTGGCGGCTACGACGCCGTGGTGCTCGCCGCCAGCGCCACCGGGAAGGATCTCGCCCCGCGAGTGGCGGCGCGGCTCGGTCGACCGCTCGCGCAGGAGGTTACCGATGTGGCGGTCGAAGGCGGCGCCGTCATCGCGGTTCGGCCGGTCTACGCGGGCAAGGCCTTGCTCAAGCTCAAGATCGCGGGGAGCCCCGCCGTGCTCTCGTTGCGGCCCAACGTGTTCACGCCGGTCCAACGTCCCAAGGCCGGGGCATCCGAGACGACCGCGGTGGATGGATCGGCCGGACGGGTGGTGGTGAAGCAGATCAAAGCGGCTCCCGCGGGCACGCTCGACGTGGCCGAGGCGCCGATCGTCGTTTCCGGCGGCCGCGGGCTCAAGGAGCCGGCAAACTTCAAAGTCCTGGAGGAGCTGGCGGCGGCGTTCGGTGGGCGGGCGGCGGTCGGGGCGTCGCGCGCCGTTGTGGACGCCGGCTGGCGTCCCCACGCGGATCAGGTGGGCCAGACCGGCAAGACGGTAAGCCCGACGCTCTACGTAGCGGTGGGCGTTTCCGGCGCGATTCAGCATCTCGCCGGCATGCGCACGTCCAAGGTCATCGTCGCGATCAACAAGGACAAGGACGCGCCGATCTTCAAGGTGGCGGACTACGGGATCGTGGGAGATCTCTTCGAAGTCGTGCCAAAGCTCACGGAAGAGATAAAGAAGCTGCATGGCTGACCGGGGAGAGGGGAGAGGGGAGAGGTTCGTTCCCGCGCAGTATCAACCCCCGTTGCCGTTGGACCGGCTGATACTGAAAAACGGCGCCGCGGGCGCGGGCGACCGGATGGACCTGGACGTGCTGATCGTGGGTGCGGGGCCGGCCGGGCTCGCCTGCGCGATCGAGCTGGCTCAACTGGCCAAGCGCGACAATAGTGACCTCAACATCGGCGTGCTCGAGAAAGCGGAGGCGCTGGGCGAGCACTCCCTCTCGGGCGCCGTCGTGAATCCGCGGGCGTTCCGGGAGCTCTTCCCCGACGTGCCGGCGGCGGAGCTCCCGTTCCGCGGGCCCGTGACGCACGAGCGGGTATGCCTCCTGACCTCGCGCGCCACCATCCCCCTGCCGACCCCTCCCACGATGCGCAACGCGGGTAACTACATCGCCTCCTTGTGCGAGGTCGTGCGGTGGCTCGGCGCACGCGCTGAGGCCCTGGGCGTGAATGTCTTCACGGGATTTCCCGCGGCGAGCCTCATCGTGGACGGGCAACGTGTGGCCGGCGTCCGGACGGCCGCCACCGGTCTCGATCGGGATGGCCGGCCGCTCGCCAACTACATGGCGCCGAACGATCTGGTCGCGGGCGTCACCGCCCTCGCGGAGGGCACGCGAGGCACCCTGTCCCAAGCGTGGATCCAGTGGCAGAACATCGGGGCCGCGAATCCGCAGATCTACGCGCTCGGTGTCAAGGAGATCTGGGAGACGAAGCGGCCGCTCGACGCGATCGTGCACACGCTCGGATGGCCGCTCCCGACGGACGCCTTCGGCGGGAGCTTCATGTATCCGCTCGAGCCCAATCTCGTCGCCCTGGGATTGGTGGTCGGCCTCGACTACCGCGACGCCGGGCTCGATGTCCACGCGTTGCTGCAGCGGATGAAGTCCCATCCCCTGTTCCGGCAGTACCTCGCGGGTGGAGAGATGGTCGAGTGGGGCGCGAAGACGATTCCCGAGGGCGGGTACTACTCCGTGCCCACGCGCCGCTCGGGCGAGGGCGTCGTGATCCTCGGTGATTCGGCGGGTTTCGTCGATGTGCCGTCGCTCAAGGGGATCCATTATGCCATGCAGTCGGGCATGTTCGCGGCGCGCACGATTTTCCAGGCGCTCAAGGCGAACGATCCGTCGGCGGAGCGACTCGCGGATTACGACCGGCTGGTCAACGAGTCCTTCATCATGAAGGACCTGTACCGCACGCGAAACATGCGGCTCGCGTTCAAGGACGGATTTTACGTGGGCGGAGCGAAGGCGGCGGTAATGACTGCGACCGGTGGTCGCATACCGGGCGGAAAGATCGCGGTGGAGAGCGATGCCGAGGTGGAGCGCCGGCTAACCCCGGGCGCCAGCCCGGGGATCACCCCGGACGGCAAGTTGACGTTTTCGAAGGTCGACGGAGTCTTCAAGTCAGGCAACGCGACACGGGATACGATCCCGGTCCATCTTGTCGTGGGGACAGACATACCCACCGACGTGGCCGAGTTTTACGCGCACCTCTGCCCGGCGGGTGTGTACGAGGTGGCGCAGGGGACGCTGCGCATCAACGCGCCCAACTGCGTGGACTGCAAGGCCACGGACGTGCTGGGCCCGCGCTGGACGCCGCGCGAAGGCGGCAGCGGTCCCAAGTACAAGCGGATGTAGCTCAGAGCCCCGCCATCTTGATCCCGTCGATGATGAACTGCACCGCGATGGCGCACAGCACGAGACCCATGAGCCGCGTGAGGATCCGCATCCCGGTCTGGCCGAGCCGGCGCTCCAGCCGGGTGGCGGCCGCGAGCGTCACGTAGCAAAGAAACGCCGTGAGGGCGATGGCGGCGTAGACGCCGATCGTGGCCACCGGACTCTTCGACGCCCCGGCGAGGACCATCACAGTGGAGATCGCGCCCGGCCCCGCGAGCATCGGGACGCCGAGGGGCATGATGCCCACATCTTCCTTCTGAATTCCTTCCGCCTTCTCGACTGGCGTCTCCTTTTGTTGGCTCCGGCGCGCCTGGACCATGTCGAGCGCATTCAAGCCGATGAGCACCCCACCCGCGACCTTGAACGCCGCGATCGTGATACCGAACAGACGGAAGATCAAGCTGCCACCGAGGGCGAACGACGTCAGCGTGATCAGGCACGTCCAGGCGCCCCGGCGAGCCATGAGGCGACGCGTTTCCGGCGCATCACGCGCGGTCATGGCGAGGAACGTCGGTACGGCCGTGAGGGGATCGACGATGAACAGGACAGACGTGAAAATCAGGAACAGCTCCTGCAGTATCTTCACCATGTCCGTCACATGGCGACCTGGACCACCCGGTCCTTCCCGCTCTGCTTCGCCGCATACATCGCTTGATCGGCCTTCCGCAGGAGCTCGTCGCTCCCCGCTTCCGTGCCGGACACCGCCACGACGCCGATGCTCGCGGTGACGGAGGGCGTGCCCCGGAACACCGTGCGGATCCCCGCCACCAGGCGTGACGCGGCGGCGTGCGCCACGTCTCCATCGGTTTCGGGCATGAGCACGGCGAATTCGTCGCCGCCCAGGCGGCCCACGACGTCGGCCTGACGCACGGCGCCGCGCATCGCGTCCGCGACGAGGCGGAGCACGGCGTCGCCCGTGGCGTGGCCATGGGCGTCGTTGACCTTCTTGAAGTCGTCGAGATCGAGGTAGATCAGCGCCAGCGGGCGCCCGTACCGCCGGTTGCGTCCCAGCTCCTGCGTCAGCTCGCGCGAGAAAGCGCGCGCGTTCAGCACCGTCGTGAGCGGATCCTGTGTGGCCAGCTCGGCGAGCTGGTCCTGCGTCCGGCGGAGCTGCGAGAGGCCGGCGATCGCGATTCCTACGACCGCGAGGTATGCCGCTTCGTTCAGAATGCGGAGCTGGAGCGGGGTGGTCTCGGGCATCTGGTCGATCCCGACACGGAACCGGAGGAGGCTGGTCGCCGCCGCGAAGGCCAGGCCCCACCCCGTCCCCTCCGACCACGTCGCGAGCAGCACGGGAATGACATATAGAATGCCCAACCGCAGCTCGCCGGGCGTCCGGGCGTTGAGCAGGTAGACCCCCGCGACGATCGCCGCCAGCCCGATCAGCCGCAGCGCCCTCACTAAAAGGGAGCCTCAGCGACGTGGTGCGGATCGTCGAGCAGCAGGGCCGCCAGGGTCTCCCCCGCGGGCACCGCGGGGCGGTCTTCCGGCACGATGAGGAGCGCGTTCGCGCGGGCCATGGACGTCAGGATGCCGGAACCCTGCGGGCCCGTCAAGCGCGCCGTGAGGCGCCCCTCCGAGCCCTCCGGCTTGACAACCGCCCGGAGGAAGTGCCGGAGTTTCGGCCCAAGCGTGATCGGCTCGCCCACGCACACGGGCACGGTGCGGCGAAACGGCAAGCGATGGCCGAGCAACCGGCGCAGCGCGGGTCGGACGAACAGCTCGAACGTGACCATGACGCTCACGGGGTTGCCCGGC
>DASQIB010000035.1:0-11369 GCA_035631795.1 Gemmatimonadales bacterium
CAGGCGACCGTCGTCCAACGCGATCGGCACCGCGGGCTCGAGCCAGGTCCGCACCGTCGCGTCGGGAAGTTCACGCCGCGCCTCGTCGAGGAGGCGCTTCCAAGCTTCTTTGGTAGACTGCTCCATCCGCGATTGACGAAAAGGTGGGACGTCCAGCAAGGGCGGCCCGAAACTACGGCTCGCATGTGGAAAAGTCAACCTTGACCCGCGCGCCGACGCCGGTGTACGTTTCCCGGCCTTACGAGAGGAATGTATGGGTCCGACGTATCGCCCGCGCAATCGGCGGCGCATCAATAAGCATGGATTTCGCGCGCGGATGAAGGATGTGTGGGGCCGCGCCGTCCTGTCCCGCCGGCGGAAGAAGGGGCGCAAGCGCCTCACCGTCCGCCTGCCGTCCAAACACCGGAGCCACTAACGGGAGAGCGGTTCCCGCGTCGCGCGCGACTCGCGCGCGGCACGGACCTCACTGCCTGCTGGGAACAGGGTCGCCGCATGCGCACGCCGCATTTCGACCTGGCCTGGCGCGAGAGCCCGGTGGGCCACCCGCGGACGGCGATCGTGGTTCCTCGCTATCAGTTCACCGCTGTGGCACGCAATCGGTTGCGTCGGCGCCTGCGGGAGATCCTCCGACGTAACTCGCGCACGACGCTCCCCGTAGTCGATCTCGTGGTCCGCGCGAAGCGCGCCGCCTACGCCGCCCCGTTTGCAGCGCTGCGTGCCGATTTGACCGAGAGCGTGACGCGTATCACATGAACGTCCGGCGCTGGCCTCGACTCGTCGTCATGGCCCTCATTCGTGGTTACCAGCTGACGCTGTCGCATCTCGTGTTCACGCAGTGTCGCTTCTTGCCGTCGTGCTCGCGGTACACATTCGAGGCGGTGGAACGCTACGGCGCCGTGAGAGGTTCGTGGCTCGGCGTCAAGCGCATTCTCCGTTGTCATCCGCTCCATCCGGGCGGGTACGATCCCGTTCCCTAAAGGACACCGTGGAACGACGCGTCATTCTGGCCATCCTGGCGATGCTCATCGTAGCAGTGCTGCCGAGCATCCTGTTTCCGCCCAAAAAGACGGAAAGACCGAACGTTGGAAAGACGGAAGGTGACACCACGGCCCGCACTCCGGCGCAGCGGCCGGACACAGCGCCGGCACGACGTTCCGTCGTTCCGTCTGCCGTTCCTTCCGTCGCCGTTGGAGAAACGGTCTGGGTCACCTCGCCTCTCTACCGTTTGGGCTTCACGACGCAGGGCGGCGCCCTGGTGAGCGCGGCGCTCCTCGACTACAAGTCCTTCACGCCCGCCGATTCGGGGCATCCCGTGCAGCTGGTGCCGCCGGACCGGCCGATGCTCGTGTTTTCCCGGACCACGGGGAGCGACACCGCGGCGCTCGCGTCGTGGCACCTGAGCCCGAGCGCCAAGCAGATCACCGTGGGGCCGGAGGGCGCCACGCTCACGTTCCAGGGAGAGCAGGCCGGGGCGGAGGTCGCGCTGGAATACCACTTCCTCCCGGGTGAGTACCGCGTGTCGGTGCGGGGGCACATGGAGGGCTTCGGGCAGACTGGCGGCACGTTACTCCTCGGGATGGGAGACGGGCTGCGGACGGTCGAAGCCGATTCGATGGACGACTACCGGCACTTCGCCGTAGTCACCAAGGCCGCGAAGACGCAGAGCCTCGCGCTCCAGTCCCTCAATCCGGGAGAGCGCAAGATCCTCGACGGGCCCTTCGAATGGGCCGGCGTCAAGTCGAAGTATTTCTTCACCGCGGCACTGGCGATCGAGGAGAACGCGCCGCGCTTCGGCGCCGCCCTCGTCGAAGGGGGACCGCGGACGGTGACCGCCTCCGGGATGTTCGGCCGCTCGGCCGTCGCGACTCGTGCCGCTCTCACGCTCACGCTGCCCGTGCCGCCGGCGGGCGATTTCGGCTTCGATCTCTACGTCGGCCCGCTCGAATATCGGCGCCTGGCCAAGCTGGGCCACGACCTGGACGACGCCAATCCGTACGGCGGCGTGCTCCGCCCCCTCATCCAGCCGGTGTCGGTGCTGGTGGTGAACATCTTGATCTGGATGCACGACCGCTTGTCGCTCGCGTACGGGTGGGTGCTCATCATCTTCGGCGTGCTGGTGCGCGGCCTGCTCTGGCCGCTCAACCAGCGCGCCATGGAGTCGAGCATCCGGATGCAGGCCGTGGCGCCGCTTATGAAGCAGATGCAGGACCGCTACAAGAACGATCCTGAGCGCCTGCAGAAGGAAATGATGCGGCTGTACAAAGAGCACAACGTCAACCCGCTGGGCGGTTGCCTGCCGATGCTGCTGCCGATGCCGGTGCTGTTTGCGCTGTTCTTCGTGTTCGCCAACACGATCGAGTTCCGAGGGGTGCCGTTCCTGTGGCTCACCGACCTCTCCCGGTCCGACCCGTATTACATCATCCCGATCGTGATGGGGCTCTCGATGTTCGTGCTCTCCAAGGTCGGCCAGATCGGCGTGCCGCCGAACCCGCAGGCGAAGATGATGGTGTATTTCATGCCGGTGTTTATGACCGTCCTGTTCCTCCGCTTCGCGTCGGGGCTGAACCTCTATTACGCCGTGAGCAACCTCTTCAGCATCCCGCAGCAGTACCTGATCGCGAAGCGGCGGTTGCGGGAGCAGGCGGGAAAGACGTAAGACCGGTGAGCGGTAGGCGGTGAGCGGTGCTTTCTGATCCGATCGTCGCGCTCGCCACGCCGCCCGGACGTTCCGCCCTCGCGCTGATCCGTCTTTCCGGGCGCGGCGCGTTCGACGTCGCGGCGCGCGCGCTGCGCCCGTTTCGGCCGGAGCCCCCGCGCACGGTGCACCGGGTCCAGGTGGTCCATCCCGCCACGGGCGAGGTCGGGGACGACGCGCTCGCCGCGTGTTTTCCGGGCCCTAGGTCCTACACCGGCGAGGACCTCGTCGAGATCTCGACGCATGGCGGCCTGCTGGTCCCGGCGGCCGTGGTCGCGGCGCTCGCCGCGGCCGGCGCGCGCCCGGCGGCACCCGGGGAGTTCACGCGCCGCGCCGTATTGAACGGCAAGCTCGACGTGCTGCAGGCCGAGGCGACGGGCGACCTGATCGACGCGGGCTCACCCGCGCAGGCCCGCCGCGCGCTGCAGCAGCTCGACCGTGGGCTCTCGACCCGCCTCGAGCGGCTACGGACCGACCTCCTCGAGCTCGAAGCGTTGATCGCCTACGACATCGATTTCCCGGATGAGGACGAGGGGCCCGTCGCCCCCGAGCGGGTGGAGGCCGCGTGGATGGCCGTGCGCGATCGGCTCGGGCAGCTCCTCGCCACGGCCCCGGAAGGAGAGCGCCTGCGGGAAGGCGCGCTCCTGGTGATCGCCGGCCGGCCTAACGCGGGCAAGTCGTCGCTCTTCAACGCGTTACTCGGTACGGAGCGCGCGATCGTCACCGAGGTGCCCGGGACCACGCGGGATGCGATCGAGGCTCACGCCGTGCTCGAAGGCTTTCCGTTTCGGCTGGTGGATACGGCGGGGCTGCGGGCGAGCGACGATCGCGTCGAGAAGATCGGCATCGAAGTATCGCGAAAGTACTTGGCGGCAGCGGACTTGGTGCTCTTTTGCGAAGACAAGGGAGCGGGGAGCGGGGAGCGGGAACATCGGGAGCGTGACGAGTTCCTAGCTAACGTGGCCGCTCCCGTGGTACTGGTTCAGACGAAGATTGATCTCGTGGATCGCCCAACCGATCCGGCTGACCGACTTGGGGTTTCCGTGGTCACGGGCGCCGGACTCGCCGACCTGCGGCGCCGCCTGGCGGAGACGGCGTTCGGGCGGCTCCTCGCCTTGGGGGACGTCGAGCCTGTGGTGACGCGCGCCCGCCACAGGACGGCGCTCGAACGCGCCCTCGGAGAGGTTAACGCGTTTCGCAACGCCAGAGCGGACGGCGTGGAGGCGGCGGCCACGGCCACGCACCTGCGGGCCGCCATGGGCGCGCTCGATGACCTGATCGGCGTCGTCACGCCGGACGACGTGCTCGACCGCGTGTTCGCGAGTTTCTGTATCGGGAAATAGCCGGGAACGCTTGACGAAGTGTTGACCCCACGAGTTGCCGACCTTCACAATCGGCGCCATGTTTTCCGTCCCCTTCCTCCGTGAGGCGCCCCGTGTCAATTGTCAGGTCCGTTCCCGGACTCGCCACCCTGGCCGTGGTGGCGACAGCCGCGTGTGTGCACGACGCGCGCATTCCATCCGAGCCGGCGGTCGCTCGGGCTCCGCAGCTCTCGGCGATGGCGATGAGCGTCGCGTCGAGCGCCGGCGTGGTCGCGACCGGTCGGCATATCGTCTCGTTCACCGGCGTAGCGCCAGCTAACTTCGCGGCCCAAGTGGCGGCGCTCGGCGGCAAGGTGGTCTGGGCCTCGCCGGACGCCGGCCTCGCCGCGGTCAGCGGTCTCGTCGGCGCCGCGCCCACGAAGCTCGCTGGCATGAAGGGCATTCAGGAAGTGGACGCCGACGCGGCGATTCCCCTCCACATTCCGCTGATCGCAACCGAGAGCGCGGCGGATGGCGGCGGCGTGGCGAGTAATGCCAATCCCGCCGGAGCGGTTCGCTTCGCCCGCCAGTGGAACATGCTGGCCGTGCAGGCCGACGCGGCCTGGGCGCACGGGTTCCTCGGCTCCTCGAACGTTTCGATCTTCATGCTGGATTCGGGAATCGACTATCTCCACGCCGACTTGGTCGGCCGCGTGGATCTCAATCGCTCGATCGACCTCACGGGGACGTTCGATACCCAGCTGCAGGACGGCAGCATCGTGTCGTTCACAGAGGCCGACACGGTGGCGAAGTACTTCCCCGGGCGGTTCGCATTCACGGATCTGTTCTTCCACGGCACACACACCGGCGCGACGGTAAGCAGCAATGCGGTCCGCGCCGCGGGAATCACGTCCGGCACGACGCTCGTGGCCGTGAAGGTGTGCGGCTACATCAACGAGTGCCCGTTCAGCTCCATTCTCAACGGTATCATCTACGCCGCCCTCAATGGGGGCGACGTGGTCAACATGAGTCTCGGCGGGGCGTTCCCGAAGGCCGGCAACGGGCGCTTCGTCGGTTTGCTCAACAAGGTGTTCAACTTTGCCCGGAGCAGGGGTGTCACGGTGGTCGTGTCCGCTGGGAACGCCGCGAGCGACCTGGACCATGACGGCAACACATACGCGACGTTCTGCAACACCCCGTCCGTGATCTGCGTTTCGGCAACCGGTCCTCTCGCCGATGCGAACGCCTTCAATCCCAACGGCAACCTCGCACGGACCGGTCCCTTCACGAGCGTCGACGCACCCGCGTACTTCACCAACTTCGGCCGTTCGGCAATCAGCGTCGGGGCGCCCGGCGGCAACAGCTCCTTCGGTCCCCCGCTTCCCTTGCCCGCCGGTCGCGACGTCTTTGTGTGGGCGGCGTGCAGCCAGACGAGCCTGCTCATCGGCTGCTTCTCCTCGCCGTTGTTCATCGTCGGGGCGCAGGGAACGAGCATGTCGGCACCGCACGTAACGGGCACCGCCGCGCTTCTGGTCTCCATCCTCGGGCGCAACCCGGGCCAGATCAAGGCGCGAATTCAGCAGACCGCGGACAACGTGGCCGGCAACGGCACCACGCAATTCTACGGCAAGGGCCGGCTGAATGTGGCTCGCGCCGTCGGGGCCATCCCCTGACGAAGTAGGCGAAATTGAATTAAATGAAAGGGCGGCGGCCGATGTGGCCGCCGCCCTCCGTCTTGCTGGCTACCTCCCAACGCCGCTGCGGACACGGCCGTATGCCTGGAGAACGAGAAGAGGAGACTGCCGAGATGGACGGACAGCCCCAACCGGTGCCCCCGATGCGCTTTCCCGAGCGCTGGCTCGCGGTCCTGCGGATCGCGGTCGGCGTGTGGTTCGCGAAGGCGATCTTCACCAAGCTGACCATCACGCTGGCGTGGGGGTTTCTCCCCGTTCCCACGGCATCGGACCGCTGGATCCACGTGATGCCGACGCTCGTTGGCAAATACGCCGAGGGTAATCCCGTCGGTTTCTTCCGGGAGTTCCTTCAGACCACTGTCGTCACGCATGCGCACCTGTTCGCGCAGCTCACCGCGTTTGGCGAAACGGCCGTGGGACTGGGACTGGTCTTCGGCTGTCTCACGACGCTCGCGTCGGCGATCGGATTGGTGCTCGTGGTGAACTACGGGCTCGCCGTGCAGTGGCAGGGTTCGTCGCAGCAGGGGTTCCACTACATGCTGATCACCGCCCTGGTGGTGATCATTGGTGCCCATGCGGGGCGGATATGGGGTGTGGACGGCTGGGTGCGCGTCCACCGGCCGGGGTCGTGGCTCGCGAGGCTGCCCTTGGGCTAAGGGATATACCGCAAGTCGTTCGGCCGCTCCCCGACCGTCACGGCCATGATTACCCGGCGCACGTCAGTGTCGATCACCGACACGGTGTTCGACCGTCCGTCTGCCGTGTAGAGCAGTTTTCCGTCGGGCGAGATCGCGAGCCCCCAGGGCCGTCGCCCCACCCGAATCGAATCGATCACCGCTTGCTGTGCGACGTCCACGACGCTCACGCTCGCCGCCGCGCCCTCCGTGATGTAGGCGAGCCGTCCGTTCGGTGAAAAGACGATCCGCACCGGCTTGGTCTTACCGTCCCGGATCGTGAACTGGCTGAGCACGCTGTCCTTGGCCACGTCGATGATCGTCACGTTTCCGCCCGCCTCGGCCGAGACCCAGGCGCGGCTGCCGTCCGGCGTGAATGCCACGGTGCGCGGATTCTCACCGACATGCAGCGTGTGCAGCACCTGACCGGTCGTCGTGGCGATCACCGATACCGTGTTGTTGGTCTCGGCCGAGACGTAGAGCTTCCCCCCGTCCCGGCTCAACCCGACACCCTCGGGCTCGACGCCGACGGGCGTCGAGAAGAGGATCTTTCCGCTCGCGAGGTCGATCGCCGACGCGTGCGCGATCTCTTCGTTCGACACGTACGCCACCTTGCCGTCGGGACTGAGCACGACGAGCTCGGGATCCCGGCCGGCGGGGATCGTCTTGGTCATCTTCGCGGTCGCCACGTCCACCACGCCAAGAGCGTCGTCCTGCCCGAGCGCCACGTACACCGTGCGCTCATCCGGGCTCAGCGCCATGCCCCGCGGTCGTTTCCCGACCGGGATGGTGGCGACCACGCTGTTCGTCCGCAGGGAAACGACGGAGATGGTGTTCGGGATCTCGTTGCTCACATAGAGCAGCGGCTCCTTGGGGCCGGGTGTTGCGAGCGTGGTCCCGAGAACCAGGGGGACGGCGAGAGCGGCGGTGGGGCGCCGTGGGGTACGCGTCATGTGTACGTCCGGGTCAGTCGTGAAACAGCGCTTGATCGACGTGGAGCGCGTGATCGAGGCCACGCAAGCGTTCGCGCCCGCGAATGTTCCTCAACACCGCGCCGGCGAGATCGGCGCCCGTTACGTCGGCGTCCGTCAGATCGGCCCCGGTGAGGTTCGCCCGTACGAGGAGCATCTTGCGGAGGTTCGCGCCGGTGAAATCCGCCCCACTGAAATCGACGCCCGTGGCGTCGACTCGCATGATACCCATGGACTGGTTGCCCGGGTCCACGCCCAGGTCGGCCTTCACGAATCGGGCGCGCAACGCCTTGGCGTTGGTTATGGGGCCGATCAGGCGCACGCCGCTCAGGTCGGCGTCGGAGAGATCCGCATCGTACAGGATCACGGCGAACATCGTGGCGTCGTGCAGTAGCGCGCGCCGGAGATCCACGCGGTAGCCGACCGCGAGGTCGAGCGTGGCGCCCGTGAAGTCGGCGTCGGTCGCGACCGCGTCCGTGAGCGTGGCGGAGAAGAGTCGGGCCTTGGCGAGCTTCGTCCCCACCAGCCGACACTTCGTGAGGTTCGCACGCTTGAAATCAACGCCCGCGAGATCGAGGCCCGAGAGATCTTGACCGGTGAAGTCAGCCGGGTGCTCGGGTGTGGCCTGCGCGAGGGCCGCGAGCACTTGATCGCGGGTGATACGGCCCTGGGCGGACGCCGGCCCGGGGGCGACGTTCGCCGCGAGCACGGCGTACAGCACCCTGGACCACCTGACGGTGTAACCGATCACTTATGGGTGTTCTGCAGGTCGGACAACCGGTGCGGCCGTCCGGGCTTGAGCCACCCGTCGCTCCGGGCCTTCACGTACAGATACAGCTCGTTGATCGCCGAGGTGTCGAGCAGCACCTTCCACGACGGCATGCCCTTCTCGGGGCGCCCGTTCAGTGCGGTGTTGACGAAGCTGTCGCGCGGGAAGTTCGCGCCCGTGGGGCTCACCGCCCACCGCAGGTCCGGCGCGTTCGGGAGGATGGGGCGCATCGCATCTTCGCCGTGGCAGCGGAAGCAGTACACGGCGAACCACTTCCAGCCCTGGTAGACGGAATCCGACACGAGGAGGCTGTCCTTCACGGTGTCACGCACCGGCGCTCCGGCCGCTGCCGCGAGCCGTCCCCCGCGCGAGACCAGCGCGACCGTCGCCGCCACCAGGATCCAGGCGCCGACCAGGCCGCCCCGCACGCCATGCTTGGTGATCACGTCGCGTTTCTCCCCCCCCCGTTCTCGTGTGATAGTGCCGTCGGCGAGATGCCCTACGGGTGCATCTGGATCATCGGCACGTTAAAGTCTTGGAGAACACGGATGATGTCCGCGTGCCGACGCACGATCACCGAGTCGAGCCTGGCCAGGAGCTCCTTGTCGCGATGCCGCACCGCCATCGCCATGTCGAACGCGAACGGCATTCCCGACACGGCGTCCGAGTCGGGCAGCGCGATCATGGTGAGCGGCACCGACGCACGCTTCACCCAGTAGCCGGCGAGCGGCCCCCAGACGATGGCGACGTCGATCGAATCCTTGGCCACGGCGTTGACGATGTCCTCGGGGTGGTCCGCGTTCGGATCCGGGTTCAAGAAATTGCCGAACCCCACGAGGCCCACGATGCCGCGCACGCTCAGGGCGTGGGCGGGGGGTGTGTTGGTGTAGTCGTAGCCGATCATGTTCACGCCGATCCGGAGGTGCTTCAGGATCGTGTCGTCGAGCGAGCGTAGCTGCAATCCATGATCTGCGCGGTATACCAGGAAATACGTGGATCGATAGTAGGGCTTGGTGGTGGCGACCGGATCGAACCCGACGGGCGCTTGGATCATGACGTCGCAGAAGCCCGCCAGGATGGAGTTGCGCAGCACACCCCGACGGCTGGGCCACCAGTAATTGATGACGGTCGCGTTGAGATCCTGCGCGACCAGATGGGCGATCTTGTTCTCGAACCCCTCCTCCTGATTGTTGGAGAAGGGCATGTCGTACGGGTCCACGCAGACACGCAGCTCCGCGACCGGGCGTCGCGGCGCGCTGCCCATGAGCGCGACCGCGGCGGCGGTGACGAGCGACGCGCCCCAGAGCGTTACGGCCTTGCGGTGCATAGTACTCCCTGCGGAAGTGGCCACCATACTACACCCGGTGCCGGAACGCGTTCGCTCCGGCACCGGGGATCCTGCGTCAGCATACCGCGATTGGTGTGACTGCCCGCTGCTTACAACCCGAATACGAGCAGCGTGCCGCCCGCGTTGCTGATGTTCACGTAGTCACCGAAGGCCCCGATCGCGCCCAACGCGGCGGTCGGATCCTCGGGGCCGATGCCGAGCGCGATGCCTGCGCCAGCCCAGCCGCCCACTCCGGAGAGCACGGCGACGTACTGCTTGCCATCGGGTCCGAGATACGTCATCGGGTTGCCGATAATGCCCGACGGGCACTTGAACTTCCACAGCAGCGTGCCGGTCGTCGCGTCCACGGCCTTGAGCCAGCCCTCCATCGTGCCATAGAACACGATGCCACTCGCGGTCGCCAGCGCGCCGCCGTACGCGGCCAGATTCTCCTTGACCTCCCACTTGATCTTCCCGGTCGTCGGATCCCACGCGATGAACCGGCCGCGGTTACCGCCCGGGCCCGGGAACATGCGCACGATCGCGCCGACGTAGGGCTGACCCGCCGAGTACTTCACTTCGACGCCCTCATAGTCCATGCAGATGTTGTTGACGGGGACGTAGAAGAGCTTGGTCTGCGGCGAGAAAGCGGAAGGCTGCTGATCCTTGAAGCCGATGGCGGCGGGGCAGATACCCTCGGTGTTCTTCTTCGAGGTGGTCCCGAACTGCGGATTGCGAACCGGGACGCCCGTCGTCAGGTCGATCTTCGACGCCCAGTTGACCGGGCCGAAGGGCTCGGCCACGAGCACCTTGCCGTTCGTCCGATCGAGCGTGTAGCCGAAGCCGTTGCGGTCGAAGTGCACCAGCGCCTTCACCGGCTTCCCGCCGATCGTCAGGTCGACAAGGACGTTCTCGTTGACGCCGTCATAGTCCCACTCGTCGTGCGGCGTCATCTGGTATGCCCACTTCACTTCGCCGTTGTCCGGATTACGAGCGAAGATCGTCATCGACCACTTGTTGTCGCCGGGCCGCTGATCCGGGTTCCACGTCCCGGGGTTGCCCGAGCTGTAGTAGAACAGATTGAGCTGCGGGTCATAGGAGTACCAGCCCCAGGTCGTGCCGCCGCCGTGCTGCCACTCGTCGCCCTGCCAGGTGCTGACGCCGAGGTCCTTGCCGCGCATCGACGGATAATTGGGGTTGGCGTCGCCAACGATCTTCACGTCGGCGTCGGGCCCGGTCGAATACCCGCGCCACAGCTCCTTGCCGGTGTTCACGTCGAACGCCGTGACGCGGCCGCGCACGCCGAACTCACCGCCCGAGATACCCGCGATCACGATGTCCTTGATCACGATGGGGGCGTTCGTCATGGTCGAGCCGGTCTTATAGTCGGCGTTCGGCACGCGCCACAGCTGCTTGCCCGTCTTTGCGTCCAGGGCCAGCAGATCGCCGGCGAGCAGCTCGATGAACAGCTTGCCGCTCGAATGGTAGGCGAGGCCGCGGTTCACCAGATCGCAGCAGGCGATCGGTTTCGCTTCGGCCGGCTGGGGCGGGACGAACTTCCAGATCATCGGCGCGCCCTCTTTCGTCAAATCGAGCGCGAACACGATGTTCGGAAACGCGCTGTGAACGTACATCACGGTCCCGATCACGAGCGGGTTCCCCTCATGGCCGTTGAGCACGCCCGTGGAGAACGTCCACGCGGCCTTGAGGTTCTTCACGTTCGCTTTGTTGATCGCCGTGAGGGGGCTGAAACGCTGCAGGTCGTACGTCCGACCTGTCATCGTCCACTGGCCCGCCTCCTGGGCGATGGCGGACGCCGTGACGAGTACCATCAGACTCGCCACGAGTCCACCGGACAGCATTTTGAAGCTTTTCATAGCTGACCTCATGTTGAGGATGAGGGGTGAAAAAACGGCCTGCACAAACCGGTGCCTGTCA
>DASQIB010000036.1:0-3620 GCA_035631795.1 Gemmatimonadales bacterium
GACTGCTTGCGCCATGCCGATGATCGATTTGGTCTTGTTGCGAAAGAACCCGGTGCTGTGGATCTCCTGCTCCAGAACCTGGGGATCAGCTGCGGCGAAGTCCGCGGCGGACTTGTACTTCTCGAACAACGCCGGGGTGACCAGGTTCACGCGCGCGTCGGTCGACTGCGCGGACAGGATCGTTGCGACGAGCAGCTCGAGCGCGCTCCGGTGATGCAGGGCGCAGGTGGCGTCGGGATATTCGCGCTCGAGGCGCGCGATGATCTTGCGGACGCGCGCTCGCAGCGCGGCAGGCGTTTCACGCGATCGGGCCTTGGTCTTCGTGGCCATCACGCCGCGACCGTGCGGCGCTGGCGCGCGAAGGCCAGGAGCTCCTCTGCGTCCCGTGTGTTGAGCACTCCGGCGGGTTCGAGCCAGCCTTTGCGGGCGATCCCGAGGCCGATCTCCACGTTCGCCATCCCGGCGGTCGAATGCGCGTCGGCGCCGATGGAAATTGTGACATCCAGCTCGCGCGCGCGCCGCACCATGCGCCAATCTAGATCGAGGCGGTGCGGATCGGCGTTGACCTCGACCGCGATGCCTCGGTCGGCTGCGGTCCGGAGCACGCGCTCGAGATCGATCGCGTAAGGCTCGCGCTGGAGCAGCAGGCGCCCCGTGGGATGCCCCAGGATCGTCAGCCGCGGGTCTTCCATGGCCGTCAGAACGCGGCGGGTCATCTCCGCTTGGGTCATGCCGAAGCGGGAGTGAATCGAGCCGATCACGAAGTCGAACCGATCGAGCACATCAGGGCCGTAGTCGAGGCTCCCATCGGCGAGGATGTCAGCCTCGACCCCCTTGAGCACGCGGATTCCGCCACCCGCCGCGCCGGCGTTCACGGCATCGATCTCCGCGTGCTGCCGCGCTACGTCCTCCGCCCTGAGGCCGCCGGCATACGCCGACGACTGCGAATGATCCGTGATGCCTACCCACTCGTATCCCGCGGCCCGGCACGCGGTCGCCCACTCCGAGATCGTGACGGTGCCATCGGAGTAATGCGAATGACAGTGGAGCAGGCCGCGGAGGTCCCGTGCCTCGACGAGGTGCGGCAAGCGACCCGCGGCGGCGGTGTCGAGCGTGTCGTCTGACTCACGCAGCTCGGGAGGCACCCAGGCGCAATCGACTGCCCGATACACGTCGGCCTCGTCCGGGAACGCGCCATCCAGCGCGACGCCCATCGTGCGTGCCCGGGTCTCGAGCGCCGCGACGTGTGCGGAGGACCCGGTCGCCCGGACCCAATCGAGCCCGAACCGCTCGGGCGTGGTGAGTAGCACGTCGACGACCGTACCGGACGCGAAGCGCAGTGTGATGGTTCTCCCAACGCCCTGCTCCCCGTGCCCTCCGATCTCGATGACGCCCGGCGCATGGCCGAGGCGGTGGATCAACGCATCGCGCGCGGCGGCGCCTGCGTGCACGGCAATCAGGTCCAGACGTCCGATCAGCTCGCAGCGGCGGCGCACGGCGCCGCCGACCTCCACCCGTTGCACGCCGTCGAGCGCCGCCAGCGCGTGCCGTACCTGCTCGATTTCGTCGCGGGCGTGATGGAACAGCCGGAGCCCTGTGGCCTGGCGGAGCTGCGCGATTCCCCGGCGCACGTTCTCCGCCGTCTTCGCGCCGAAGCGCGGGAGCGCGGCGAGGCGCCCATCGGTGGCGGCGACCTCGAGCTCCGCGAGTGATTCAATGGCGAGGGCTTCGTGGATGAGGCGGACCTTGGCAACCCCGAGGCCGGGGATGCGGAGCATCTCCACGAGGCCGGGCGGTACCTGCTCCCGCAGTTCATCCAGGGTACTCGATCGGCCGGTCGCCAGGATTTCCGATCGGGCTGCGCGCTGGACCGCCCGCACTCGCCCGGCACTCTCCCCTCGGAGCTCGAGGACCGCCGCGAGCTGATCGAGGGTATGGGTGACCGACGGCTTGTCCATGCAGGGGAAGTTAGTCCCTCGGTAAGAATCCATCGAGCACCCGCACGAACTCTTCCGTTGCCTCCACGTGCGGCGCGTGACCGGTCGCGAGCTCGACCACCCCGGTCGAGAGCAGGGCCGCGGTCTCGCGCGCCGCCTCGATCGGCATGGGGTCGTAAATGCCGTGCAGGAGCAGGGAGCGGGGAGCGGTACCGTTCGGAAACTTCCGCCGGATCTGTTCGCGCAGGTCGTATTCCCCGAGGCTCTCCCAGACGGCTCGGCGTGTACGCTCCGTGACCCGGAACGGGGTCATCTCCCGCGCGCGACTGGGATCATGGAAGTAGCCGGCGACGGATAGCGCGAACGCAATGCGGCGATACTTTTCGGGGTCGCGCTGCGCGAGCCCCAGGGCCGAGAGCTCGGCGCGACTCCGGGCGATCCAGGGCTGGTCCATGCGGGCGGCGAAGCGGCGCTCGAATTCCTCGCGCCACACGGCGGTCAGTGGCGCGGCCGAGACGAGCGCGAGGCGTGCGATGCGGTCCGGATGCTCGAGGGCATACAGCACGGCGAGGAGCCCCCCCCACGAGTAGCCGAGCAGGGTGAGGCGATCGAGCCGCCAGTGGTTGCGCAGGGCCTCGAGATCCGCCGCGTGCTCGCGCCACCCCACCGCCACGTCGCGCGGGACCGCCGACTGGCCGCCACCACGCTGATCGTAATAGCGGAGGGTCCGCCCCGCGGCGAGCCGGTCGTATTGGGGGAGAAGATAGTCGTGGTGGGCGCCGGGTCCTCCGTGTAGCACCACCACCGACGGGCCGTCTCCCACCTGTCGCGTGTAAAGCCGGACGCCGTTGACCTCGACGATCGTCTCGACGGCCTGTTCTGGCATGGCGCCTCAACTTAAACTGTTCGCGCACACATGAAGCTGCCTGGCTTTCCAACCACGCTCGCGCCCCCGGGCTTGCGCCGGCTCGGGCTCGCGGACATCGCCGTCCTCTGTCTCCTGGGCGGGGTGATCGCGACGGTGATCTCCTTCGCGCGCGAGTTCGAGGCCCCCTTTTCGCAGGCGGTACGGATCGACTTGAGCCCCGCGGCGCTCCCCCGCTACACGCTGTATTCGCTGTCGCGCGGCGTGTTCGCGCTGGTGATCTCCTACGTGTTCGCCCTCGGGTTCGGCTGGACGGCCGCGAAGTCGCGGGCCGCCGAGCGGCTGCTGCTCCCGGTCCTCGACATCCTCCAGAGTATTCCGGTCCTCGGGTTTCTTCCCGGGCTCGTTCTCGGATTGATGTCCCTGTTCCCGACGCGGAACGTGGGGCTCGAGCTGGCGGCGATCTTGATGATCTTCACCGCTCAGGCGTGGAACCTCGCCCTGTCGTTTTACAACTCGTTGAAGGGTCTTCCGGATCCGCTCCGCGACGCGTGCAAGGTCGCCGGATGGCCCCCGCGCCGAACCTTCTGGCAGCTCGAGGTCCCGGCGGCGGCGCAGGGTCTGGTCTGGAACGGGATGCTCTCGATGGCGGGCGGCTGGTTCTTCCTTATGGTGAACGAGGCGTTCCGGCTGGGTGACCGGGACTACCGGCTGCCCGGCATTGGATCGTACATGAGCGTCGCGCTCGACCAGGGGAACGTCGCCGCGATGGCGCTGGCGATCCTCGCGATGGTCGTGATGATCGTGTGCGTCGATCA
>DASQIB010000037.1:0-18104 GCA_035631795.1 Gemmatimonadales bacterium
GCGGCGAGGGCCTCCTCGACGAGACGAACCCCTTCGATCAGCGCGAGTCCCCGCCGGCCACGCGCCTGGCGGCGTTGGAGATCGCGGATGGTCGATAGCAGATTACTGGCGATGATGCGCCTCGCGGATGCCGGGCAAGCCCATCAATATGCGAAGAAGCGTGGGAAGGGCGCTACGTGAAGATCGCCCTCACCATCGCGGGGTCCGATTCGGGCGGCGGCGCCGGCATCCAGGCGGACCTCAAGACGTTCCATCAGTTCGGCGTATTCGGCACGAGCGTCGTCACCGCCGTCACGGCCCAGAATACCGTGGGCGTTCGCGCCTGGGAGGCCGTGCCGGTGCAGCTCGTGACGAGCCAGTTGGACGCCCTCGCCGACGATCTGCCGCCGGTCGCCGTGAAGTCGGGCATGCTGGGGTCCGCCGCCATCGTCGCCGCGGTCGCCGATGGGATCACGCGCCGAGGCCTGCCGCACTATGTCCTCGATCCCGTGATGGTCGCCACCTCGGGAGACCGGCTGCTCGATGCGGACGCGGAGCGACTCATCGGGCAACGGCTGGTGCCGCTCGCCACGCTCGTCACACCGAACCTCGACGAAGCCGAGGTGCTCACGGCGGAGACCGTCCGGACGCCCGATGAGATGGAGCGCGCGGGCCGGACGCTCGTGCGCCTCGGGGCAACGGCCGTGCTAGTCAAAGGCGGGCATCTCGCGGGCGACGAGATCGTCGACGTCCTGGTAACCGATGGCATCGCCCGGCGCTTCACTCGGCGGCGGCTCGAGACGTCGTCCACGCATGGCACGGGCTGCACGCTGTCCGCGGCGGTGGCCGCCGGGCTCGCGCTCGACCGGCCGCTCGCGCGCGCCGTTGAGGACGCGCTCGACTTCGTGCAGCGGGCGATGGCCGCCGCACCCGCGCTGGGACGCGGCCACGGCCCCCTGAACCACTTCGTTCCGGCGCCCCCCAGGCCGCCGACGGACGGCTGGTAGGTGCCGCAGCCCCGCCCGTTTCTCACGGCCCGCTGGTCGGACATCGTCCTGCTGACCTTCGAGGCGCCGGCCGACCTGATTGCGCGGAGCATTCCGGCCGGCGTCGAGCCCGATCGCCGGGACGGGTGTACTCACGTGAGCCTCGTGGCGCTCTACATGCGCGACGTGCGCGTCCTCGGGTGGGGAGTTCCGGGGTTCGGCTCGCATCCCCAGGTCAACTTCCGGACGTACGTCCGCGTCGGCGGCGAGCCGGGCGTGTGGTTCATTCGGCAGCTCGTGCCGAGTCGCCTGATCGCCGCGGTCGGCCGGCTGCGTTACAACGAGCCGTTCTGGCCCACGCCCATCCGTCGTCGCGTGATCGATTCGGCGACCGAAGTGCGGGCGGAGTACGCGGTCGGTCCCGCGGCGTTGGGCTGGCACGTGAGCGTCACCGGCACGCGCGCGGCGGGCTTGCCGCCGCCGGATTCACCCGAGCACTTCTTCACCGATCGAGCGCTGGGGTGTCGCGCCCGGCCGGACGGCCGCTTGAGCATCTTCCGCGTTGAGCACCCACCGTGGGCGGTGCGGGGGGTCCGCGCGCTCGATTACCGGTTCGACTTTGGGTCGCTCTATGGCGCCGAGTGGGAATTCTTGAATCGTGCCGCGCCGGTGTCGGTCGCCTTCGCCGAGGGCTCGGAGGTCTCGGTTTTCCCCCCTACGGACTCAGTCGCTTCAGCACTCCCCTGATCAACCGTTCGAGCTGACCGGCCACCTGCTTCCCCGCTTCGAGCACTTCCACGTGCGACAGCTTCTGCGCCGATAGCCCCGCCGCCACGTTCGTGATGCTCGAGAATCCCAGGCACCGCAGCCCCCGCGCCCGCGCGGCGATGACCTCCGGCACGGTGGACATCCCCACGGCGTCCGCGCCGATCCGCTCCAGCATGCGGATTTCCGCCGGGCTCTCGAATGATGGGCCCAGGAGCGCCGCGTACACGCCCTCCTCGAGCGGTATCCGCTCGTCTTTCGCCACCTGGCGCGCGAGTGTCCGCAGGCCGGGGTCGTAGGGATCGCTCATGTCGGGGAAGCGCTCCTCGCCCTCCTCGACGGGACCGACGAGGGGATTGCGGAACATCAGGTTGATGTGATCCGCGATCAGCATCAACGTCGGTGGCCGGAAGCTGCGGCGAATCCCGCCCGCGGCGTTCGTCACCACGAGCGTCTTGACGCCGAGGGTCGCGAAGACCCGCGTCGGGAGGGCGGCGAGTGCCGGCGCGTGGCCCTCATACAAATGAAAGCGGCCGCTCTGCACGAGCACCGGGACGCCCTCGAGCATGCCGCCGACGAGCTCGCCCTTGTGTCCGGGCGCGCCCGGCTCGGGGAATCCCGGGATGTCCTTGTAGAGGATGCGCACCGGATCGCGTACCGCATCGGCCACGCCCGCGAGCCCGGAGCCGAGCACGATCGCGACCTGGGGTTTGAGCTTCCCGAGTCGTTGCGCAATGATGTCGGTCGCCTCTCGGAGCGTACCTCTACCCTCTCCCCTCTCCCGTTTCTTCACAGCAGCATGCCCGCGAGCGTCGCCGACAGGAAATTCGCCAACGTCCCCGCGATCATGGCGCGGAACCCGAGACGGGCGAGATCGTGCTTCCGCTCGGGGACGAGCGCTCCGATCCCGCCGATCTGAATGCCGACCGAGCTTACGTTCGCAAAGCCGCAGAGCGCGAAAGTCGCGATCGTAAAGGACACCGGATCGAGCTGCCCTCTCATTGGTCCCAGCTGCGCGTAGGCGATGAACTCGTTCAACACCATACGCGTGCCGAGCAGGCCGCCGATCGTGCCCGAGTCGTGCCACGGGACCCCCATCACGAACGCGATGGGGCGAAAGATCCATCCGAGGATCGTCTGCAGATCCGCTGGGAACCACGTCGCATATCCGTGTACCCACCCCAGGATGCCGTTCGTCAAGGCGATCAGCGCGATGAACGAGATCAACATCGCGATGACATTCAGCATCAGGTGCAGGCCTTCGCTCGTGCCGCGGGCCGCAGCGTCCACCACATTCACGTCGGTCCGCGGAATCTCGATCTTGACCCCACCGAGCGTCTCCGGCACCTGCGTCTCGGGCTCGAGGATCTTGGCCATCATGATCGTCCCGGGCGCAGTCATGATCACCGCGGTGAGCAAGTGCCGCGCCTCGATGCCGAACGCGATGTACGCCGCCATGATAGACCCCGAAACGTGGGCCATACCTGCGGTCATCACCGTCATCAGCTCGGACTGGGTCATCTTCGGCAGAAACGGGCGAACGGTGAGCGGTGCCTCGGTCTGCCCCATGAAGATCGAGGCGGCCACGTTCAAGCTTTCTGCGCCGCTCGCTCCCATCACCTTGTTCATCATGATGGCGAAGGCCTTCACGACGAACTGCATCACGCCCAGATAATAGAGAATGGCGAACAGCGCGGACACGAAGATGATTGCCGGAAGGACCTGAAACGCGAACACCACACCGAGGCTCGAGTGTTGCTTGCCGAGCTCGCCGAAGACGAATCCCGATCCGGCGTATGAAAACGCCAACAGGGCCGACACGGCATCGCCGAGCATCCGGAAGATCCGCTGTCCGATCGGCACGCGCAGCACGAAGATCGCGAAGGCGAGCTGCAGCCCGACCCCCCAGCCGACGACCCGCGGGCTGATCGCCCGGCGATTCCGCGACAGGGCCACGCCGATCCCGAGTATGACCGCGATGCCGAAGATCCCGGTGAGCCGCTGAGGAATCGAGCGGGAGGCGGCCTGCGGGACGGGGGCTGGAGGGGGCGTCGCGTGCATGGTGTCGGCCGCCGTGGGCTGCTGGCGTGGCGCCCCCTGCACCGTATTCCACACGAACCGGGGCAACGTGAACACGACCAGCGCGCAGACGAACGTGATCGCGAAGGCGAAGATTGTACGGCGCAGCGCCATTAGAGAGCCTCCAGTTCGCTCTGCACGCGGGAGACCAACGCCACCTTTTCGAAGTCGGGAAGAAACGCACTCTCGCAAGCATTCAGCGTCACCCGCGCGAGGTCTGCCTTGGTCAGTCCCAAGACGCTTTGCGCAGCGAAATACTCGTCCGTGAGCGTGATACCGTCCACCAGTCGCCCATCCGTGTTGAGGGTGACGACCACGCCCCGATCCAGATACTGCTTGAAGGGGTGCTCGGCGAGCGACGGCACCGTATGGGTGTGCACGTTGGACGTGAGGCACATCTCGAGCGGAATCTTCCGCTCGATCACGTACTCGAGCAGCGCGGGGTCTTCGCCGAGCCGGGTGCCGTGCCCGACGCGGCGGGCGCCGCACTCGTGCAGTGCCTGGTGAATGGAGTCCGGGCCGTCCCCCTCCCCCGCGTGACAAGTGCACCCCATCCCATGCTGTGCGGCGTACGCGAAGGCGCTCGCGTGGTCTCGCGCGGGGTGGCCGTGCTCGGCGCCCGCGAGATCGAACGCGACGACGCCGGCGCTGCGGTAGTCCGCCGCCGCCCGTGCGAGCTCGAGCGACTCCGCCGGAGGCCGCGTGCGAATGCCGCACACGATCAGCCCGACCTTGGTGCCGGTCTCCACCTCGGCGCGCCTGACGCCGCGCAGCGGAGCCTCGATCGCTTGCGCCAGCGTGAGCGCCGGCCGGTGGAGCAGCGGGGAGTACCGCACCTCGACGTACCGAAGCCCGTCGGCCGCCGCGTCGACCACGAACTCGTAGGCGATCCGCTCGAGCGCCGCCGCCGTCTGCATCACCGAGAGGGTGATCTCGTACTTGGTGAGGTACTCCTCGAGATTCCTGGCGTGCTTCACGTAGAGCGCCTGGGCGAGCCCCTCGGGCGTGTCCGCCGGGAGGCGGATCCCCGCGCCGCGAGCCAGCTCGAGCATCGTCGCGGGTCGCAGGCAGCCATCTAGATGCACGTGCAGCTCCGCCTTGGGCCAGCGGCGCAGCGCGTCCTTGCTGAGTCGGGGCGCGCCCTTACGCGCGCTCCCCACCACGCGGAAGATGGCGCCGCCCTCCCCCACTGGATCCGCCGCGTCGACCGGGCGTCCCACGCCGTCGGTCACATACGCCGCGCCACTTCCGAGGAGCTCCGCAAGCCCGTGATCGAGTACTTCGACGGCATCGCGCACACTCGCTCCCCGCTCGACACTGACGGGTCGCTCGTTGACGAATATCTGAATCACCGGCCCCCCCCGCCTCCTTCACGGTGCCACCGCGCGTCGTCGGGCGGGAAGATCGGCTGGCGCAACACGGAGAGGTACTTGATGAGCGCGTCCAGGTCCGTCATGCCGACATCGCCCGACGGCAACCCGCGGAGCATCGTGTAGCCACCGCCGCCGGACCCGAGAAAGTCGCTGACCGCGAGGGTGTAACGCCCGTCGCCGTCCACGCCACGGCCGTCCGCCAGCCGCAGGTTCTTGATGCGGTAGCCGGCGGGCTTCTTCGGGTCGTACCACGCCTCGATGCCGGCCACGTGCGCGTCCGGCCGTTCTCCTTGCACCGCGCGCTCGAGGGCCGCCCTCAGCACCTTTCCCGACACCACGACCCGCAGCAGACGGTTCTGGAACGGCTCGACGCGGAACAGGTCCCCGTACGTCGCGACACCGGCACCCAGATCTGCGCGAATGCCGCCGTTGTTGACCAAGGCGACATCCGTCTTTGCGATGTTGCGCTGGGCATCGGCGATCAGGCGGCCGAGGCCGTACTCGTCGCCGCTCCGTCGCATCTCCTTGCCGACGCGCGTGACCGGACGGCCCGTGATCGTCTCGATCGCCAGCTTATCCATGCGGAGCGCGTCGGCCAGCGCGGGGTCGGGACTGACGCGATCGCTGAAGGGCGTCTCGATTCGTGCGCGCACTTCACAGCGGCCGGCCACGCGGACGAAGTCCACCACGGCGATCCCCGCGCCCGATGACCGTGCCTGCACGATCGGAATCCCGTTGACGACCGTGTTCACCAACGAGTGCGTGTGGCCGCTCACGATCAGGTCGACGGAGCCCGAATCGAGGCCGCGGGCGAGGTCGATGATCTCGCCGTGACACGCAGGGGGTCCCGCGGGGGACGTGGCCGCGCTCGAGTCGGCGTCGCAGAACGCGCCGATGTGCGCCACCACGATCACATAGTCGGCGGCGGCGCGCGCCTGCGGCAGGACGCGCTTGACCGCCGCTATGGGATCGCGGAAGGCGAGCCCACGCACGTTCTTCGGCGTGGTTGTCTCGGGGGTCTCCGGCAGGGCGAGACCGATGACCGCGATCCGCGTGCCGCCTCGCTCGATCACGGTGAAGGGCAGGGCCCAGTCGGGCCGTGCCAGGCCCGTGGTATCGGTGATGTTCGCCGCCAGGAAGCGATAGTGCGCGTCTGCCATGCGGGCGCGCAGCGTGTCGACACTCCAGTCGAACTCGTGATTCCCGATCGCCGCCGCGTCAATGCCCAGCCCGTTGAGCGCGGCGATCGCCGGCCGGCCGTAATTGAAGTTCGAAACGGGTGTCCCCTGCATTTCGTCGCCGGCGTCGAGGCGGACGCTCGTGCACAGGCAAGCTCGCGCCAGGCTGTCGAGCCAGGGCTTGAGCGCCGGCGCGCCGCCCACCGGCCGCCCGCCTGACCAGGGCCACACCTGCGGCTCCAACGCTCCGTGAAAGTCATTGATCGCGAGGACGCGGAGCAGTGTGCTGTCGCGTCCCTGCGCGTCCGTCACGACGACAATGCGGGCAGTGGCGGAGAGAGACTGAGTGGGAATGAGTTGTTGGACGGCGGCGACGAGCGCCAGGAGCAGATGCATAGGTGCGCACAAAATTGCCAAGGGCGAGCGCGTTGCGCTACCTTCCCGTCGCTCATGAGCGAGCCGACGGCGCACCGCATCCTCGTGGTCGACGACGAGCCGGACATCACGGCGCTCGTGGCATACCATCTCGCGAAAGCGGGGTACCGCGTCGCGACCGCCGCAAACGGCCGCGATGCGCTGCGCGCCGCGCGCGAAGAGCGCCCGGATCTCGTGGTGCTCGACCTGATGCTGCCGGGTGTGTCCGGATACGATGTGCTCACCGAGCTGCGCCGTCTCGAAGAAACGCGAGACCTGGGCGTCATCGTCCTCACCGCGCGGAAGGAAGAGCCCGACCGCATCAAGGGACTCTCCCTCGGCGCCGACGACTATCTCCCCAAGCCGTTTTCGCCGCAGGAGCTCGTGCTTCGGGTCAGTGCCGTGCTCCGCCGACTGGGCGCTCCCGCCGTCGCCGCGGGTGGGTTGGTCACCGCCGGCCCCATCGTATTGGACCGCAGTGCCCACCGCGTGATGGTCGAGGGAAGCGAGATCGAGCTCACGGCCACCGAGTTCAAGCTGCTGCGCACCCTGATCGAGCGTGAAGGCCGGGTGCAGAGCCGGGCGCAGCTGCTGGAGACGGTATGGCAGGCGCACCCCGATGTGCAGACGCGCACGGTGGACATGCACGTCCAGCGCCTGCGTCAGAAGCTCGGCGCGGCGGGCGATTGCATCGAGACGGTGCGCGGCACCGGGTACCGTTTCCGCCGCCCCGGCCAGAGCGCGCGCGGGCGCAAGCGCCCGTGAGGCTCGCCACCCGACTGTTCGTCACGACGAGCCTGCCAGTCGCCGTGGCCGTGGTCGGGTTGGTCGCGGCGGCGGACCGCTTACTCCGCCACAATCTCGAGGACGAAATCGCGCGGAGCCTCGAGCACGAGGCGCGCGTCCTCGCCGCCCTCCTGCCCGCCGATTCCCTCCGCTGGCCCGACCTCGCACGTGAGCTCGGCGCGGGTATTGGTCACCGGGTCACGCTCATCGATCCCAAGGGCAACGTCCGCGGCGACACCGAATTCGATCGCAACGCGCTGGGCCAGCTCGAGAACCACCTGATGCGGCCGGAGGTCCAGCAGGCCCGTTCCACCGGTGTGGGACGGGCTGAGCGCTTGAGCGCTTCCACCAACGAGCGGCGCCTGTACGTCGCGGTGCGCGGCGGGCCGCCCGGCATCGCGATCACGCGAGTGTCGACGACACTCGCCGCCGTGGACGCCCAGGTGACGGCGGTGCAAAGTGCCGTCGCCTTCGCCGGGCTGGCGGCGATCGTCGCGGCCGGTTTACTCGCCTGGCTCCTATCGCGCGAGCTCGCGCGACCCCTCGTCGAGCTCGGCGACCCCGCCCGGGCAATCGCGGACGGAGGGCCGCCCGCCTTCCCGGCGTCGAACGTGCCGGAGATCGCCCAGCCCATCGTCGCCCTACGCGCGATGCACCGGCAGCTGGACCAGCGCTTCCTCGACTTGGTGCACGAGCGGGAAGAGACGGCCACGCTTATCGAAACGATGGCCGACGGCATCGTCGCGGCCGACGCGCGCGGGGCGATTGTGATGCTGAATCGGGCGGCCCGTCGGCTGCTCGGGTTCGGCCCCGACGATCCCTTCCCCGCCCTCGCCGAGCTGTTTTACGACAAGGCGGCGCGCGAACTGGTCGCTGCCGCACTGGCCGGTCGGGAGACGGAGCCGCGGGAGCTCGAGCGGGACGGCCGCCTGCTGCTCGTGTCGGGCCGCGGCCTGCCGAACGGCGGCGCGCTGCTCGTGATTCGCGATGTCACCGAGCTCCGGCACCTCGAGGCCGTTCGCCGCGACTTCGTCGCCAACGTGTCGCATGAGCTCAAGACGCCCCTCACGTCCATCGCGGGATACGCCGAGACCCTCGCCACCGAGGCGAGCGCCGGCACGCAGACCGAGCGCTTCGCGCAGATCATTCTCAAGAACGCCCAGCGGATGCAGCGCCTGGTGGACGATCTGCTCGATCTCTCCCGCATCGAGTCCGGACGCTGGCAGCCGACGCCCGCCCGTGTGGACGTCGTGAGCCTCGCGGGCGACACCTGGGCCACGTTCGCTGAGAACGCACGCGAGCGCCGGGTCGAGTTCAGCGCGACCGCCACAGGCACCCGGGAGCTCACGGCCGATCCGGACGCCCTGCGCGAGGTCTTCATGAACCTGTTCGACAACGCCCTGCGTCACACGCCGCCCGGCGGGCGCATCACGGTCTCCATGGACTCCGCCCCCGGCGGCGTGACGCTCGTGGTCGCGGACACGGGCTCCGGGATCGCGCCCGAGCACCTACCGCGCATCTTCGAGCGCTTCTACCGGGCCGACCCTGGGCGCTCGCGCGAAGAGGGAGGGACGGGGCTGGGGCTCTCGATCGTGAAACACCTGGTGGAGGCGCACGGCGGCCGCGTCGAGGCTCGCAGTACCCTCGGGCGCGGCACCACTATCCGTATCTTCTTCCCGGCAGCCGACGTAGCGGCCTAGCGGTCGTTACGCGTTCGTCACACCGCCGTAGCAGCCGCTTGACGGACGGCGCGCATTCTCCTTGCGTGCGAATCGCCCTCGTCTCCGACACGTACACCCCGCAGGTCAACGGGGTGACCACCGTCGTTCACCGCATCGCTTCCCTGTTGCGGGCGCAGGGCCACGACGTCTCACTCGTCGCGCCCCGTTATCCGAACGGATCCCCGTCGACCGATCCACACGAGCTCCGTATCCCGTCGGCGGCGTTCCCACTTTATCCGGACATCCGCCTCGCATTCCCGCCGTTCCGCCGGGTCGGGAGGTTCTTCGATGCGTCACCGCCGGATGTCGTGCACGTGCACACGGAGGGCCCGCTCGGGCTCGCCGGACGCCGCTGGGCCCGTGCTCGTCGCGTACCGCTCGTCACCTCCTATCACACGAACTTCCCGGAATACAGCCGACACTACGGCGTCGGCTTCCTCGAGCCGCTGGTATGGCGTTGGCTCCGCTGGTTCCACGGCCCGGCCCGCGTGACCTTCACGCCGGGAGAAGCGATTCGCGATGAGTTGATCCGCCGTGGGCTCGGACAGACCGCCGTGTGGGGACGCGGGGTGGATCCCCATTTCTTCCACCCCGGGCGTCGCGACGGCTCGTGGCGGCGCTGGCTCGCCGGCGGCGACGACACGGCGGTCGTCCTGCACGTCGGGCGGCTCGCGCACGAGAAGAACCTCCGAGTCCTGATCGAGGCGTGGCGTCAGGCCCGCGCGACCCTCGGCCAGCGCGCCGCCTTCGTCATCGCTGGGGAAGGTCCCGAAGCCCGGCGGCTGCAGTCCGAGCTCCCGTTCGTACGGATGCTGGGGTTCTTGCCCCGTACGGACCTCGCCACGCTCTACGCCAGCGCGGATGTCTGTGTGTTTCCGTCCCACACGGAGACCTGCGGGCTCGTGGCGCTCGAGGCGATGGCGTCGGGGATCGCGGTGATCGCGGCCGATGCCGGTGGCTTCCGGGAGAGCATCGGCCGGGGAGCGAACGGCCTGCTGGTTCCGGCGCATGAGCCGGAGGGCTACGCCGCCGCCATCGCGGCGCTGGTCAACGACCCCGCCGCCCGGTTCGCGCTCGCGGCTGCGGCCCGTGACCGCGCGCTCGGCCGCGACGTCGTCCACGAAAACACCGAGCTGCTCGACCGCTACGCCGAGCTCGCCGGCGTCTCCGATCGGAGGACCTCCCCGTGCGCCGCCTAGTGATCGTCCTGGCCGATGGACTCCGGCCCGACGCGGTTTCGCCCACCCTCATGCCCTCGCTCGACGCGCTCGGCCATGCTTACACCCTCGCCCGCCGCGCGAAAACCGTGCGACCGAGCGCCACGGTCGCCGCCCTGGCATCGCTCGCGACCGGCGTCGGTCCGGAAACCCATCGACTGATCGAGCCGGGCCTCAGGTTCCTTCCCCGCCTCGGCAGGATTCGCCCCGTGGCCTGGGAGCTGGCGCGCGCCGGCGTACCCGTCGACATCGTAACCGCGGATCTGGGGCCGGCGGCGCTGCCGGTTGCCTGGGCGCTCGCGTCGACGGCGGGTGTCCGGCGGCTGGTCGCGAAGGGGTCGAGGGCTCGCGAGACTGCCGCCGCCGCCGCCCGGCTCTTGTCCCAGCGCGACGAGGGCATGCTGTTCGTGTATCTGCCGGACTGCGATCGCGCCGGGCACGCCCACGGCTGGATGTCGGTCCCCTACCTCGAGGCCGCTGCCGAGGTGGATGCCGGTATCGGCCAGCTCTCGTCGTGGACCGAGGACGCCGTGTTCATCGTAACGGCGGACCATGGCGGTGGGGGCGTGACGGCCAACGAGCACGACGAGCCGCACCCGGTGAACGACCACATCCCGCTCGTCGTGGCCGGGCGTGGCGTGACGCAACGCCATCAGCTGACCCGCACAATTTCCCTGCTCGACGTTCCGGCCACCGTGTTGTGGTGGTTCGGCGTGCCGGTCCCCATCTGCTACGAGGGCCGTCCCCTCTCCGACGCGTTTGTGCGGGTCGCGGGCCCGGCGCCCGCGCCCCTGGTGGCGTGATGCCCTGGATCACGCATCTCGGCGGCGCTCGCGTGACGCTCGGCATCGGCCTGGCGCTGGCGGCGTTCGGCGAGACCCGCCTCGGGCTCGCAGTGCTCATGGCGAACGCCGGGTCGCACGTGCTCGTCCAGCTCCTCAAGCGCTCGGTAGCGCGCGCCCGGCCGTGCGACGCGATGGGGCGTCCGCTCGCGCTCGTTGCGCTGCCCGATCCGCACTCGTTCCCCTCTGGTCACGCCGCCGCGGCGACCGCCGTGGCCGTGACCATCGTCCTGGCCCACCCACTCTCGGCGCCGATCCTCCTGCCGCTCGCTGGCGTCGTGGCGCATTCGCGCGTTGCGCTGCGGGTACACCACGTCAGTGACGTAGTTGTTGGCGTGGCACTCGGGCTGGCGGGGGCGATCGCGGCTGCGTACATCCTGAAAACCGTCTAAGCAGGCCGTCGAGAGAAAAACGTCGACGAACGGCGTAGAGAGAGTACGTAATTCCTGTACGTCATTTCTCTACGGGTCCCTCCACGTCTTCTCTCAACGCTGTTATCGACGTAGTTATGAGCGCATGCCCACCGTCCTGTTTCTCTGCGTCGCGAACTCCGCCCGGAGTCAGATGGCTGAAGGGCTCGCGCGCGCCACGGCCCCGGCGGGTTACCGATTCTTGAGCGCCGGCTCGGAGCCGGGGACGTTGCACCCGCTCGCCGTCGAGGCGCTGGCGGAGCTGGGCATCGACATTTCCGGCCAGCGGGCGAAGGGCCTGTCCCGCATTCCGCTCGATGAGGTGAACACCATCGTCACCTTGTGCGCCGAGGAAGTGTGCCCGTTCGTGCCGAGCGCGGTGCGGCGCCTGCATTGGCCGCTTCCGGACCCGACGCGGGCCTCGGGCTCTGACGGCGAGCGGCTCGACGCATTTCGCGCCGCGCGCGACCGGCTGCGGGAGCTCCTCCCCCAGCTATGGGCGACCACGCGGTAGCCCACCGGGCCTCCGCCTCCCTCGTTACCAGTTCGTTACACACCGCGCGCCCGCCCGTGACGGGCGTGCGTTCGCTTTCCTCCCCGATGCTGCACGAACACCACAACACATTCCCCAAGGAGGGGAGAGACCCAATGGCGTTTCCCTATCGTCGCGCGCTTGGGGTGGCCGTCGTGGCCGCCGCGGTAGGCGCCTCCACCGCGGCTGCGCAGACGCCCACGCCTCCGCAGATCTCCGTCGGCGGGCTGGCGTACGTGCAATACCTCTATCAGCTCAAGGACACGACGAATCACATCAACAACTTCGACGTCAAGCGCGCCTACGTGAACGTGATCGGCAGATTCGCGGGCGGTGTGTACGCGCGCATCACCGCCGACATCTACACGCCTTCGGCCGCCGACAGCTCGCACACGTACCGGATCAAGTACGCCTACGTCCAGTACACGCCCACGGGAAGCCCGCTCGCCTTCAAGATCGGCGAGATTCACGCCCCGTGGCTCGATTGGGAAGAGGCGCTCTGGGACTACCGGATGCAGGGGACGATGGCCATGGAACGCGACGGCCCGGGCGGCACCGGCGGCGGGTCGTATCTCTCCTCGTCGGGCTTCGGCTTGGGCGTAGACGGCAAGTGGGGAGCCGACAAAGTCAACATGCAGGTCACCGTGACGAACGACCACTTCTACAGCCAAAGCGTGGGCGATCAGCGCAAGTGGGCGCAAGCCCGGGTCTCCGTCCGCGCCATGGATACCGATGACTCGTCTCGCGTCGGCGGTCTTCGCGTCACCGGGTTTGCCGATTACGGAAACGCCGTGGGCGGCTCCCAGCGGCACCGTTGGCTCGGGATGATCTCCTACAAATCCAAGCAGATCACCCTCGCCGGAGAGGCGGCGTTCACACGCGATCTCACTCCGGCGCTCACGAACGGCCATCTCTACAGCGCGTTCGGGGTGTACAAGATCACCCAATCCAAGGCCGCGGTCCTCGCACGCGTGGACATCTTCCACCCGCAGGCCGGCAGCACCACCGACAAGCAGACCCGGTTCATCGGCGGGGTGTCCTACCAGATCTCGCCCAATCTGCGCGTGCTCGGCGACTGGGACTACGTGAGCTACCAGGGAACGCCGACTGCCGGGCAGGAAGCGACGCGCTCGCAGGCACTGTTCCAGACGCAATTCAACTTCTAGACCGCACGAGGACCGACTCATGACCAAGTATCCCATCGTCGCACTCGCCGCCGCCTTGACGCTGGCTGCTCCGGCAGCCGCGCAGGTGAAGCTGAACGGCGCGGGCGCGACGTTCCCGAACATCATCTATCAAGATTGGATCATCAACTACAACCGCGCCCACTCGGACGTGCAGCTCAATTATCAGTCGATCGGCTCGGGTGGCGGGATTCGGCAGTTCTCCGACGGCACGGTCGACTTCGGCGCGAGCGACGCCCCGATGACCGACTCGGCGATCGCCGCGATCCAGAGCAACGTGTTGCACGTCCCCACCGTCCTGGGTGGCGTCGTCGCGACATACAACCTGGCCGACGTCCCCGGCACGCTGCGGTTCACGCCCGACGTGCTCGCCGACATCTTCCTCGGCAAGATCACGAAGTGGAGCGACGCCCGCATCACCTCCATCAACCCCGGGCTGAAGCTGCCCGCGCAGGACATCGTGGTGGTGCATCGCTCGGACGGCTCGGGCACGAGCTTCATCTTCACCGACTACCTGTCCAAGGTGAGCCCGGAGTGGGCCAGCAAGGTGAGCAAGGGGACGTCGGTGAACTGGCCGGTTGGACTCGGCGGGAAGGGCAACGAAGGCGTCACCGCCACCGTGAAACAGACCCCGGGCGCCATCGGCTACGTGGAGCTGGGATACGCGCAGATCAACAAGCTGCCCTTCGCGGCGCTGCAGAATAAGGCGGGCAAGTTCATTACGCCCACCCTCGAGAGCGTCACGGCGGCCGCGGCCGGCGCGATGAGGGCGATGGATCCCGGCACCGATTTCCGGGTGTCGATCACGAACCCGGACGGCGAGAAGGCCTATCCGATCGCGAGCTTCACCTGGTTCCTGCTGCACAAGCAGTACGAGGACGCGGCGAAAGCCGGCGCGCTCGTGAAGTTTGTGTGGTTTGCCGAGACGGACGGTCAGGGCCGGGCCTCTGAGCTCGGCTATGCGCCGCTGCCCAAGCAGCTGCGGCCCTGGATCGAGGCCCGGCTGAAGACGATCACGTCCGGCGGCAAGTCGGTCTGGACGACGGCAGCCCGGTAACCCCTCCTTCCGGCTGCCGTTTTCACCCCCCGCCCGGCGGCATTCGCCGGCGGGGGTTTTTCTTCATCCGCTGCCGTTACAATCCCGTGACAAACGCCGGATACGTTTCCGGCCCATGACTGCCCTCCCCATCGAGCCCGTCGCCACCGCCGCCCAGGAACCCCGCTGGCGTTTGCTGCGCGGCGTCAATGTCGGCGATCGCGTCTACCGGGGGGTGCTGACGGTCCTGGCGGTCACCCTCCCGCTGCTGCTCCTCGCCCTCGTGGGCGAGCTCGTGGTGAGCGCGTGGCCCGCGATCCGGCGGTTCGGTCTCCACTTCCTCTGGTCATCCGTCTGGGACCCCGTCGCGGGCGTGTTCGGTGCGGCGCCGATGATCTTCGGCACGCTCGCCTCGTCGCTCATCGCCCTCTTGATCGCCGTGCCGCTCGCGTTGGGCGTGTCGATCTTCCTCACGGAGTTCGCGCCCAAGTGGGTGCGTCAGCCGATCGCCTTCCTGGTCGAGCTGCTGGCGGCGATCCCCAGCGTGGTATACGGGCTGTGGGGCATCTTCGTGCTGATTCCGTTCCTCCGTTCGACCGTCGTCCCGACGTTGCGGGCCGTGTTCGGCTGGACGCCGTTCTTCGATGGCGTGTTCTACGGGAACTCGTTGCTCGCGGGCGGCGTGATCCTCGCGATCATGATCGTGCCCTACATCGCCGCCGTGTCGCGCGAGGTGCTGCTCGCCGTGCCGCCGAGCCAGCGGGAGGCGGCCCTCGGCATGGGGGCCACGCGGTGGGAGGCGGTGTGGACCGCCGTTGTGCCCTACGGCCGCTCGGGGCTCATCGGCGCCGTCATTCTCGGTCTCGGCCGCGCGCTCGGCGAGACCATGGCCGTAACCATGCTGATCGGAAACCGGCACGACATCGGGCTGTCGGTGCTGCAGCCCGCGTACACGATGGCCGCCGCGATCGCCAACGAGTTCAGCGAGGCCACCACCAATCTCTACCTCTCGGCGTTGTTCGAAGTGGGCCTGCTGCTGTTCGTCATCACCGTGGTCGTGAATGCGCTCGCGCGCTTGTTGATCTGGCAGGTGGCGCGTGGGACCGCGGTCGGGAGCCGCGCCCTGTGAACGCGCGACGGGTCCGCCGGCGGGTGGTGAACGGCGTCATGACGGGGCTGGTGGGCGTGCTCTCGTTCCTCGCCGTCCTGTCCCTGATCCTGATCCTCGGGAACCTCGTGGTGAAGGGCGCATCGTCGCTGGACTGGAATTTCTTCACCAAGAATCCGGTTCCGGCGGGCGAGAGCGGCGGCGGCGTGGCGAACGCCATCGTCGGCACGGGCATCATCGTGGGACTCGCCTGCCTCATCGGCCTCCCGATCGGCATCGGCGCGGGGCTCTATCTCGCGGAATTCGGGTCCGGACGTCTCGGCTGGACCGTGCGCTTCGTGGCCGACGTGTTGAACGGCACGCCATCGATCGTCGTCGGCATCTTCGCGTGGACGTGGCTCGTCAAGCCGATGGGGCATTTCTCCGCGCTCGCCGGGGCCGTGGCGCTCGCCATTCTCATGGTCCCGATGCTGGCGCGCACCACGGAGGAGATGGTGCGGCTCGTGCCGCACTCGCTGCGCGAGGCCGCCCTCGCCCTCGGGTACCCGCGCTGGCGCACGTCGCTGCGGATCGTCGCGCGCACGGCGCTCGCCGGGATCGTCACGGGGTCGCTGGTGGGGATCGCGCGGATCGCGGGAGAGACGGCGCCCCTGCTGTTCACGGCGCTCGGCAATCTGAATTTCTCGACCCACGTGCTCGAGCCGATGCAGGCGCTGTCCCTGCAAATCTATCAGTACGCGACGGGCCCGTTCGACGAGTGGCACCGCCTGGCGTGGGCGGCGGCCATCGTCTTGATGGGTCTCGTGCTGCTGCTCGCCGTCGCGGCCCGCTGGGCCATCCGGCAACGTCATGGCGCCGCCCGCTGACGCGCGGTTGCAGCTCGAGACGGTGCGGCTCACGGCGCTGTACGGCCGCCGCGCCGTGGTGAAAGACGTGTCCATCATCTTTCCCGCACACACCGTCACGGCCGTGATCGGCCCATCGGGATGCGGCAAGAGCACCTTTCTCCGCTGTCTGAATCGGATGCACGAGCTCTCCGACGGCGGGTGGGTGACGGGGACGGTGCTCCTCGACGGAGACGACATTTACGCCGACGCGGTCGACCCGGTGCAGCTGCGGCGCCGCGTGGGCATGGTCTTCCAGCGGCCGACGCCGTTCCCCACGATGTCCATCTACGACAACGTGGCGGCGGGCCTCCGGGTCAACGGTCACCGATCCCGCGCGGACATCGACGCGGTCGTGGAGCGTGCGCTGCGGCGGGCCGCGTTGTGGGACGAGGTGAAGGATCGCCTCCGGCGGAGCGCCCTCGCGCTTTCCGGCGGCCAGCAACAGCGACTCTGCATCGCGCGCGCGCTCGCTCCGGAGCCCGAGGTGCTGCTGCTCGACGAGCCGACCGCGTCCCTCGATCCCGCAGGCACGCAGCGGATCGAGGAGCTGTGTCACGAGCTGAAGACCAACTACACCATCGTGATCGTCACGCACAACCTGCAGCAGGCCGCGCGCGTGTCGGACTACACCGCCTTCTTCTATGTCGGTGACCTCGTCGAGGTCGGCCGCACCGAAGTGCTGTTTACGACGCCGACGCAAGAGCGGACGGAGGCGTACATTACCGGGAGGTTTGGATGACCATGGTCGGCCTGCCGGATAGTCGGACCGTCGAACAGGCCGGGCGCGGTGTCGGTCCGACCGTGCACCCGGCCGACCGTCCGACCCCCGTCATCGACGTGCGGGCGTACAATTTCTGGTACGGCGCGACGCAGGCGCTCTTCGACCTGACGTTCACCATTCCACGGCGCGCGGTCACGGCGCTGATCGGTCCATCGGGGTGCGGCAAGAGCACGTTCCTCCGCTCGATCAATCGCCTGAACGAGCTGATCCCGCACACCCGCCACGCCGGCGACATCCTGCTCGAGGGCGTCTCGGTCTTTTCGAGCGGCACAGACCCGGTGGCCTTACGGCGCGAGGTGGGGATGGTGTTCCAGCAGCCGAATCCGTTCCCCAAGACGATCTTCGATAACGTGGCGTACGGACCCCGCCTGAACGGGCTGGCCGCGGAGCGAGAGATGCCGGACCGCGTCGAGCGCGCGCTGCGGCGCGCCGCGCTGTGGGACGAAGTGAAGGACCGGTTGCGCGCGGCGGGGACGAGCCTCTCGGGCGGTCAACAGCAACGCCTCTGCATCGCGCGGGCGCTCGCGAACGAGCCCGAGGTGCTGCTGATGGACGAGCCGTGCTCGGCGCTCGACCCCGCCGCCACGCAGCGGATCGAAGAGCTGATGGTCGAGCTCAAGCAGAGCTACTCCATCGTGATCGTGACACACAACATGCAGCAGGCGTCGCGCGTCTCGGACTTCAGCGGCTTCTTCTATCTCGGTCGCCTGATCGAGTTCGGCGACACGAAGCAGATCTTTACCAGGCCCTCGGACGAGCGCACCGAGGCCTATATCACGGGACGGTTCGGATGAACGCCACACTCGCGCACCGCCACTTCCACGAC
>DASQIB010000038.1:0-23088 GCA_035631795.1 Gemmatimonadales bacterium
CACGTCACCCGTGCCGGCGACGTGCCACGGCAGCTCGAGTGTGTGGTCGGTCCGGCTCGCGAGCTCCACGACGTCGAGCACGTAGGCCGGTCCCGACACCACCGTGCGCGTGACCTCGCCGTAGCGTCCGCGAACCCACGACCACTCGCCCGATGTCGCGTATGCCTCGCACGTAGCATCCCCGGCGGGTTGGGAGACCCCGTCCAAGCGCGGCGCATTGTGCGCGAGCGTGGACTGATACCAGAACAAGTCGCGCGAGGCGTACGACCCTGTTCCCGGGTCGGCCAGCCAGTGCGTGCCGCCCGCGTGCAGCGTGAGGTGCAGCCGATCGGGATGGCCGTGCCCCTCGCCGTAGCGCCCGCACTCGAGACTCACGTAGCGATCGCCCGTCCGCAGTACCGCGAGCCCATGCGACTCGAGTAACACGCTGCCGGGCGACCACGCCGGCACATCGGCGGGCGGCTCCGGCGACATGAACCAGAGCGCCCACCAGGAGAGCGTGCCGCGTGACGGGGAGCGGGGCGCGGCGCGCGGGTCGAGCGGCGCGTCGTGGAGATAGAAGTCGAAGAGCTGAGGCCGCATTGTCGCCCGGGCATACAGAGCCGAGAGCCAGCTCGCGAGATGAACGTTACCGTTCCCCGCTCCCTGCTCCCCGAGCCACGTGAGCCCGACCTCCCACAGCTCGACGTGCGCCGGCTGTGCCAGCGACACACCGTAACGCGAGTCCTTTCGCGCCGGATACGTGAAGTCGGGGAGCGCCGTAAGCGCGGGCGCCACCAATGCCGCGTGAATTCGTGTCGCGAGCTGCGGCGCGGCGAACATGTCGACGCCGGCGTGGCGGGCCCAGACGGACCCCATGAGGAGACCGCGCAGCGCGAACAGGTGATAGTTCTCGCCCTCGTACCACATGCCGTCGCGCCCGAACCCGCGCAGCAGGTGCTCCAGCAGGCCGGTCGGTCCCTCGATCGCCCGCTTGGCGAGATCCTCGTCCTCGAACCATACGGCGATGGCGGCCAAGCCTGCGTTGTTCCAGGTCTGGCGATTGGAGAACCGCTCGTCGAAATCGCCGATCAGGTTCGCCGCTTCATCGGCCACCTGCGTGACACCGCGCGTGGTGTCGTCATCGAGCATGCCCGCGGCGCGCAGGAAGAACGCCGCCGAGAGATAGTGCCCGATCCAGATGGATTCGAGATATGTCGAGAAGAACAACCGGCTCGGGCCCAGGACATTGTCCCGGTTGGGATACCGCCAGTAGCGCGCCGCATACGCGCGCAGGATGTCCGACGCTCGGCGGGCGGCGCCCCGGTCGTCGTCGAGCACCGCCAGCGTCGCCAGGTGAGCGGCGCGCTCGGCCAGCCAGAGGTGTTGCGATCGTGCCCAGTGACGATCGTGCCGCTCGCCTGCCACGACCTTCCCGCAGCGCGGGCAGCGATGCTCTGCGGGACTCCAGGGATCGAACGCGAGCTCCGTTGCATCGTCCGGACACACGCCGCCGTCAGTCGAAAAGAGGGCCTTCGCGTCCGGGATCACCGGCATCCGGGCCAGCAGCGGGGCGGCCCGCGCACGGAGATGCGCGTGCAGGGCTGAGAGATCGCGCGAGCTCGCGATCGCTTCCCGTCGCGCCGCGAGCTCTTCGGGGCTCACCACGCGCGCACTCCATCCGGCGCCCATCGAACCGGGAGCACCGTCGCGCCCGCCGCGCGGGCCGCTGAGGCCACCGTCGCGAGCGCCGGGCCGTTCGTGGTCACGAAGAACATCGAGCCGCCCGCCCCCGCGCCCGCGGCCTTGCCGCCCAGCGCGCCCGCGGCACGCACGTCGCGCTCGAGACGAGCCATGTCCGGCGTGCGCATCTCGGCGTCGAGCGCCTGCTGATGCTTCCAGTTCTCGGAGAGCAGCGCCGCGACGCGCGCGAGGTCCGACGCACGCAGCGCTTCCGCCATCCCCGCGGCGACATCCTTGAGCGCGCGCAGGGCCCCGGTGACCTGGGGATCGCCCCGATCGTACGCGGTCATCACACGCGCGATCGTCGCGCCGGAGACGCGCGACGTGCCCGTGTAGCACAGCAGGGTCTGGCGCTCGAGCGCCGTGGCGAACCCGGGGTCGAGCGTGATCGGCTCGACCCCCACGTCGGGGTCGCGGAACGTGAGTCGCTGGAACCCACCCAGCGCCGCGGCGAACTGGTCCTGCTTGCCCCCGGGGATGTGCGCCTCCACGGTCTCCAGGTACCACGCCTGCTCCGCGATCTCGCGTCCAGCGAGACGCTCGCCACGCGCCTGCGCGAGCGCGGCCACCAGCGCCACATCCAGTGCGCCGGAGCTCCCCAGTCCCGACCCGGGCGGCGCGGCGGAGCGCGTGGTGAGCGTGCAGGAGGCCTGCACCGGAAACATGCGCAGCGCCGCTTTCAGGAGATCCAGGCGCCCGTCCAGGACCAGCCCGCCGGCGTTCGCGCATTCGAACGTCTGCCCCAGGTCCTCCGCGACGAGCCGAATCCCGGGATCCGCGCCGCCCCCCCCGAGCGTGAGCTCGACGCGGGCCGGCAAGGCGATCGCCGCGTTCACGACGACGCCGCCCTCGCGCGTCGAGAACGGCGGGACGTCCGTCCAGCCGCCCGCGAAGTCGAGGCGCACGGGCGCCTCGGCGTGGAACTGCGTCGGGAGGTCTCGGCGCTTCACGGCTGAGTGTCCGTTTGCCAGCGCGGGATGGTGGGCAACTCCCCGCGGAGATCCATGCGCACGCCGTGCACCCGGCGGTTCATCCCCTGCACGCCCCGAGCGTGATAGAGAAAGGCTACGGGGAGGGAATCCCGGAACCAGTGCTGCGCGAGCACCGGATCGGCGGGTAGCCGCGAGCCGGTCAAGTCCGCGAGACTCGCGAGGTACCCGAGGCCGAGATCGCCCGGTGTGCCGAGCACCGCCGCCGTAAAGTCGTGCCGTGTGGCGTTGACGCGCGCAAGGAAGGCGGTGAGCTCGAGCTGGCGGATCGTCACGTCGAACCCGACCGCCGCGAGTCGCGCCTGAATCATCTGCTCCAACGCCGCCTCCCCGCTGCCCACCGTGAGGAGCTCGAAGGCGATCCGCCGGCCGGCGAGCAGCCGCCGCGCCGAGTCGGGATTCACGGGGAGCGGAGGAAGACGAACAGAACCCGGGACTCCCGGGGGCACTGGACCATCTGCCGGGGCACCGAACCCATAGAGGTACCCATCCACGATTTCGCGGCGATCGAGGGCGAGCGCCGCCGCCAACCGTATCCGGGCGTCGTCGAACGGAGGGATGCGCGTGTTGAACACGATCCCGTACGGCAACATCTGGGGGTAATCGAGCACGGCGAGCGCGGCGTTCTTACGCACGAACGCGGCGTGGGCCGGCTGGATACCCGCGAAGTCGACCTCGCCCGCGGTCAGGGCGGCGAGCTTTGTCGTCGGTTCGTCCACGACGACCACGACGAACCGCTGCAGCGCGGGTGGACCCCCGAGCGTCCCCGGAAAATTCGGATTCGCCGCGAACACCCAACGACGGTTCGCCTCGTGCGCCACGAACCGAAACGGCCCGTTGCCCACGGGGTGCTCGTTCCAGGCCGCGCGCCGCAATTCCGCATGGGGGATCGAGGTCGAATCGAGGAGGTGGGCGGGCAGGATGGCGAGATCGGTGAAGACGTCAGGAACGGAGGGTTGGCTGTGCGCGAAGCGCACGACGACCGTCGAATCGTTGGGGTCGTTCACGAACGCCACGTCGGAGAAGTCGCTCAGCCGCGGGTAGCCGGTGGCGGGATCGCGCGCGGTGGAGAGGGTCCAGGCAACGTCGCGGGCCGTGGTGGGCACTCCATCGTCCCACCGCAGGCCCGACTGCAGGCGGAACACGAGCGCCTTCCGATCGTCGGCCCAGGTCCACGCGCGCGCGAGATACGGCTGCACGACGAGCGCCGAGTCGTAGCGCACCAGCGTGGTGAGCAGGACGTATCGTTCGACCTGCTTGGCGAACGGGTGAACGGTGAGGAGCGGGTTGAGGCTCTGAAGCTCCGCTCCCGACGCAAACACGACCGTGTGGGCGCGACGGGCCGCTGCTCCTCCGCGCGCGCATGCCGCGATCAACGTCGCGGCCCCGATCACCAGGCTCTGTGTCCGTGATCGCACGCCCGGATTCTAGCGGGGCTCGGGGGCCCGCGCGAGATTCGGGGCATGCTGGCGCAGATCGGACGCCGCTTGGTCGCGGGAGGGGCCGTGGTCGCCGGTGTCCTCACGCTCACGTTCTGGCTGGTTCAGCTTGCGCCGGGGGACCCCGTGCAGCGGCTGCTCGGCCCCACGGGGACGTCGGCCCAGATCGCCGCGCAGCGACATGCCCTGGGCCTCGACCGCCCGTTGCCCTTGCAGTTCGCGACCTGGATCGCGCAATTCGCGCGCGGTGAGTGGGGCCGGAGCATCGCGACCGGTCGTCCGGTGCGCGCCGTGCTGGGTGACGCGCTCCCGGCCACGCTCCTCCTGGTGGGCCTGTCGCTCGCCCTGAGTTATGCACTGGGTTTCGTGGTCGGGGCGTGGCAGGCGCGCGCCGACCGGCGCGTCGATACCGCGCTGTCCGTCGCGACCGTCACCCTGTTCGCGTTGCCGGGCTTCTGGCTCGGCCTCATGTTGATGATGGTCTTCACGTATTGGGCGCACTGGCTTCCCGCGTTCGGTGCCACCGGACTCGACGCCGACACGCTCGCGGGTTGGACTGGATTGGTCGACCGGCTCCGCCATCTCGCGCTTCCGCTCATCACACTCACGCTCATCGGCGTGGGGGGGGCCGCACGCTTCGTCCGTGGCGCGATGCGCGACGTGCAAGGACAGCCCTTCGTCACGACCGCAGAAGCCAAGGGGCTTTCGCCCGTTCAGGTCGCCGCGCGGCACGTCGCACGCAACGCGATGATCCCGGTGGTCATCCTCCTCGGCATGTCCCTTCCCGCCTTGCTGTCGGGCACCGTGCTCGTGGAGGTGGTGTTCGCGTGGCCCGGAGTGGGGCGCCGGTTGGTCGAGGCCGTGCTGGCTCGCGACTACCCCGTGATCATGGCGGCGACCGTCCTGACGGGCGTGCTGGTCGTCGCGGGCAATGTGCTCGCGGACGTGTGCGCGGCCTGGATCGACCCCCGTATCCGGCACGGGAGGCGCGCGCTGTGAGCCGGCTGCGGCGGGACCGGCGGGCCGTGTTCGGCATCGCCGTGCTCGCCATCGTCGCCGGAGCCGGCGTCGCGGCACCCCTGATCTCCACCGGCGCGCCCACCGCCCAGCACGAGGTGGTCGCGACGCGGTTTCAGCCGCCGCTGTCCACCGACCGCGCCGGCACGTTCCATCTGCTCGGCACCGACCGGTTCGGGCGGGACGTGTGGACGCGGCTCGTGTATGGGGCCCGGATTTCGATCGCGGTGGGAGGCGTGGCGGTGCTGCTCGCGCTGGCGATCGGCCTAGTGGTGGGCGCGGCGGCGGGCTATTGGCCCGGCGTGCCGCGAGTCGTCCTCCTCGGCGTCACGGACTTCACGATCGCCGTGCCGCGCGTGGTGCTCGTCCTTCTGCTCGCGGCCCTCACGCGGCCCAGCGCCGGGCTCGTCATACTCGTCGTCGGTCTGACCGGCTGGATGTCGGTCGCCCGGCTGGTCCAGGGAGAGGTGCGCGCTCTCACGGCCCGCCCCTACGTCGAAGGAGCACTCGCGCTGGGGCTCTCGCCGCGGCGCGTCCTCGCGCGTCACATCGCTCCCAACGCGCTGACTCCGGTCATCGTGTCGGCGGCGTTGGGACTCGGGCAGGCGATCACGCTCGAGGCGAGCCTCTCCTTCCTCGGTCTCGGCGTGCAACCGCCCACACCGTCGTGGGGAAACATGATCGCCTCGGGGCGCGATACCCTGGTGAACGCCCCATGGGTGGCGACGGCGCCCGGCATCGCGCTGGCGCTCGTCGTGGTCGCGTGCACACTGTTGGGAGACGCGCTGCAGGATGCGCTGAACCCGACGGCGCGCTACACCTAGATCTTCACGAACCACCGTTTCTCGTACAGGACGGCCATCGCGCCCAGGAACAGGGCCACATACGCGATTGCGAATGCCAGCGATCCATTCATGGGGCCAGCCCAGCTCGCGAAGCCGCGCTCGTAGATCCAGGTATACAGGGAGACGGTCGACCCGTCCGCCTTCGTCACGCTCGAAATCAGCAGGATCCGCGCGAACAGGCCGGACGCGGCGAACGCGAGAATGGAGTTCGTGCCGAAGACGTACCACGGCCATGCCCAGCGCTCGCGCCCGCGCATGTCGATCAGGTAGTAGATCGTCGCCAACAGGACCAGCGCGAACCCGGCCGTAAAGAGCACGTACGTGCTCGACCAGAGGTTCTTGTTGATGGGGAACCAGATGCTCCAGCCCACGCCCGCGAGCATCGTCAGCACGCCCCACACATACATCCCCAGCGCCTTCTCGACGGCCGGCCGGTCGGACCGCAGCCAGCGTCCGGTCATGACGCCCAGGAGGCAGGTCGCGACCGCTGGGAAGGTGCTCATGATCCCCTCGGGATCCCAGTCGGGCTTCCAGCGGTGCGCCCCGAGGACCACCTGGTCCACGTACTGCGCGAGGTTGCCCTGCCGCTCGAGGATGCCGGCCCCGGCGCCCGGCACCGGGACGAGGATCATGACCGCCCAGTACCCCACGAGGACCCCCGCGACGATCCACCGCTGCGCCCGCTCTCCCGTGGTGACGAAGAGAATGCCCGTGATCAGGTAGACCACGGCGATGCGCTGCAACACACCCATGATGCGGATCGTCGCCAGGTTGTAATGGGGAAAGCCGTTCAAGAGCAGGCCGAGCGCGAAGATGATGCCCGCCCGCGCCACGACCTTGCGCAGCAGATCGCGAGGCGACGCACCTTGCTCCATGCGCCGGGCGAACGAGAGCGTCAGCGAGATCCCGACGATGAACAGGAAGAAGGGGAAGATGAGGTCGGTGGGCGTCCAACCGTTCCACTCGGCATGGTCCAGCGGCCGGTAAACGTAGGACCAGCTCCCCGGATCGTTCACCAGCAACATCCCGGCGATCGTCAGCCCGCGAAACGCATCGAGCGAGCGGAGGCGCGGCGTCATGAGGCCGCGAGCTCCGTCAGTACCCTGGCGTTCAGCTCGTGCCCACCGTCGAACGGCATCTCCCGGTACGGAATGTCGTGCTCGCGCAGGCGCCGCTTCGTGCTCTCGACGATCTTGGTCGTGATGAACTCGTCCGAACGGCCGTACACGAATGTGAGGCGACCGGCGCGCAGCCGTCCCGCCGCGGTCCCTTTCGAGAGATCGAGGTCCGGCGGCAGCTCGCCACCCCAGAGCACGACTCTATCGACGCGCGCCGTCCCCGTCCCCGCCCACCGACTGACGGTGGCCGCCCCCTGCGAGTACCCGAGCGCGTGCACGGTCACCGCCGCGCGATCCACGCGGGCGAAGACAGCGGCGTAGACCGCGTCCAGATAGTGCACATAGTCGTCGATCTCTGCCAGCCGGTCTTCGCGCGTCATCCAGCACGCGCCGACGCGCCGCTCCGCGGGACTCTCGCTCAAGTAAAACCGCGATAGTCCCTCCGGCGCCACAAGGTGGCGGTGCCCATCATCGAGCACGCGCAGCTTCTCGAGGAAGCGGCCCGCGAGCTGAGCGTACCCATGGCATGCGAACCAGACCTCACGGGTAGCCGCCCCCGCCAGGCCCAGCGTGTAATAGCGCGCGCTTCGCTGCGTTGTAATGCGATGTTCATCCATGATCAGGTCACCAGGATCGTGACGATCTCGTGGGGCTCCGCCGTGAAGCGAACCGTCTTCCCGCGACCTTCGAGCACCAACGCCACCGATTCGCGCTCGTCGGCGCGCACGCGATGGGCGCTCTTCACGCCGTCACCGAACCGCCAGGCGCCCGCGGCCTTTCGGTCGGTCGCGTTATAGCAGCGGAGCACGAGCGGAGACCCCTGCTGCGCCGGCTTCACCGCCGAGAGCACGAGCCCCGATCCCTCGAGCGCAACGTCGATGGGCGCCAACGTGAGGTCCACGGCATCGCGGAGCCAGAATCCCCGGAGGGGGAGGAAGGAGTCCTCCCAGAGCGCCGGCAGCACGTCGCCGCGCTCAATCTCGGTTCGGGACATGGAGGCGAGTGCAAGCTCGATGCGACTCGTGCCCGGCACCTGCGCGAGCGGCGTGTGCGTGGGCCACGCCGCGTGGCCGGGACGTGCCGGCAGATCCGCGCGCGACAGCTCGCCCACCGCGCGCAGCAGTGTCAGGACGAGGTCGCCGCGACTGGTCCACTCATACTCGAAGAAGCCGGGTGCCAGCACCGCCAGCCCGCGGGCCCCGGTCGCCGCGGCGACGAACCGGTGGGCAGGGGCCGTGCGCACCGGCGTCTCGAGTGGATACGCGTCAGGATCCGCCACCACCGGTGGCCGCACGACGGCCCCGAACGCCGCACCGGCCACCGCGGACGCGCCAGCCAGTCCGGTGGGCATTCGCGCGCGGAGCCGGTGCCACCCGGCGCGATTCTCCACCTCGAGAATGCAGCGGAGCACCGGACTGTCCGCGTGCAGCATGGCGACCAGCCGCAGGTCGGCGCGCCGTGCGACCTGGAAGCGAGCCTCGAGCGCCGCGACCAGGGGTCCTGCGGCGAGGCGCCGGACCTTGATCGGGCCGCTGGCCTTGAGCAATCGATCGCCCGCGGGTGGGCAGTAGGTATACGTGTCCCCGGCATCGCCGCCGTCTTCGATCCGCAACAGGTCCGAGAACCGCTGCCCGCTGCGCCGGTCGCGCAGCGCGAGCGCTCCCGTGGATTCGAGCGCCACCTCGATCCAACGGTTGACGAGCGATCGCCCGCGGACCACGGCGCTTTCACCGGACGGCTCCGCCCGGGCACCCGCCCTCCGCCCCTCCGATGGAGCCAGTCCGAGGCGTGCCAACCCCAGTCCCGCCATGCTCGGCGCCCGGAACGCGATCCGCACCTGGTCGACCTCGTCCTGATCGGGGTAGTGACGGGCCGCGTCGAGCCGCTCGGCGCCCACGCGGCGGTCGAGCATCTGCACCGTCACGCGACGGCCGTCCGGCGAGACGAGGTCGAACGGACGATACCCGTCGCCCTGACGGGGTACGCGGTTGCCCGGAGGACCCACCGGCACGTCGCGCCGGAACAGCGTAATGTCGGCGAGCATCACGCCACGGCGTGGCCGCGCCGCGGCGTTCCAAAGCACCAGCGTGGGCGCGGCTGCGGCGGCGCGCTCTCGTGCCATGTCGGGATCGTGGCGCAGCAGATCGTGGACGCCGCCTCGCACGAGCTCCGCCGCTAACGCCTGTACGCTCTCAAGCCGTTCGCCCACGGCACGCGCCACGGCATCGCTCGTGGTGCCCGCGATCGCATCGTGGAATTGGCAGCGCACGAGCGTGCGCCAGGCGAGCTCGAGCACCGGCCGCCGGTCGCGCCCGCCGGCCCGACGCGCGAGCGCGACCAGCGGCTCGGCGACCCGCGTGAGCGCGAGCTCGGCCGCGCTGTAACGCCGTTTGAGTGGCGCTCGCGTGCCGTGCACGCCCTGCAGGGTCCATGCGTAGCGATAGGACCAGCGCAGCTCTCCGTCGAGCGGGGCGGGTTTCGTGCCTTCGGCGGCGGCCTGGAAGAACTCGTCGAGTCGCGATACGCGAAACGCGCTTTGCGGGTCGAGCTCCGCGAGCAGGTCGCGGAGCCGGGGGACGTCCGGGTGGGCCGCGTGGTGGTCGGCGCCGATGAGCACCGCGATGTGTTTGCCGGCGGCGCGCTGCACGAGCGCCCGGCGCACCGGTGCCCAGGCGGTGAACAGCCGCTCGCCATCGGCTGGGAGCGCGGCGCCGATCTCGTAGCCCGCGGGTGGGAGATGCCAGACGAGGATCTCCTTGCGATCCGGGCCGGCCCAACGGAACAGGTCGCGCTCCGGCCCCGGTCCCTCCCGCCCCCCCGGCCCTCCGTCCCCGCCCAGTCCGCGCCACACCACGCCGTACCGGATGCCGAACTCGCGCGCCAACGTCGGCACGGCGGCCGGGTGACCGAACGCGTCCGGGGAATACAGCACGTCGAGGCGACCGCCCAGACGGTCCGCATCCGCGGCGCCGAGCAGCAGGTTCCGGATCAGGCCTTCGCCGGAAGGGATTTGTTCGTCGGGCAGCACGTACCAGGGACCCACCTGCAACCGGCCGGTCTTCACGAGCGCCCGCACGTCCGATTCACGCTCCGGTCGGGCCCGGAGATAGTCCTCCACGAGCACGGTCTGCCCGTCGAGCAAGAAGCTGCGATACGCGGAATCGCCTTGCAGCCGCTCGATCAGATCGTCCATCGCCGCCACCAGCCGAGCCTGGAATGCGGCCCGCGGCAGATACCATTCGCGATCCCAATGGGTGTGCGGGATGAGATGAAAGATCAGGCCGGTCATGGCGCCTAAAGGCTAAGGGGATGACGCCGCTCCCGCGAGCCGGATATCTTGCGGCATGCGCGCTCGATCCCTCTTCGCCTTGCCGGCCCTCGCTGGTCTCGCGGTGCTCGCCACCCGGCTCGCTCCGGGTCCCCTGCGTGACGGTACCACGTTGCTGCCATCGGGGTGGCGCATCCGACCCGCGGGCAAGTCGGTGACCGTGGGAACGCTCCCGCTCGGGCTGGTCACCCTGTCCGACGGCTCCGCGCTGGTGAGTTACAACGGCCATGGTGAGAACGGCCTCGCGCGGATCGAACCCGTCAAAGCGGAGGTCGTGTGGCGCGCGCCGTTGCCGTCCGCTTGGCTCGGCCTGGCCCGGAGCGGCCGCGACTGGCGCGACACGGTGTGGGCGAGCGGCGGGTCGACCAACCGACTGTACCGATTCACGTGGCAGGGTGGCGCCACCTGGACCGTCGACAGCGTCGCGCTCGCTGACTCGGGCGCCAAGGTGTTCCTGGCCGGCATCACGCTGCTGCCGCGCAAGGGTTGGGTGGCGGTCGCCGGCAATCTCAGCGACTCGGTGTACTTCGTCGACGCGGGGTCGCTCGAGCGCCGCGCCGCCGTCGCCGTCGGACACCATCCGTATACCGCGGTGGCCGACTCGTCGCATGTGTATGTGAGTAACTGGGGCGACTCGACCGTCTCCGTCGTTGACGTGTCCGACCGTCCGACCGTCCAACCGTCCATCTACGTCGGCCCGCATCCCTCGGCGCTCGCTCTCTCGGGCTCGGAGCTGTTCGCGGCTTTGGCGGGCGCGAACGGCGTCGCCCGGGTCAATCTCGCGACCGGCGAGGTGCGCGAGCAGCTGACGGTTGCCTTGGCCCCGCACGCCCCGGTGGGGAGCGACCCCAACGCCCTCGCCCTCTCCCCGGATCGGCGCACCCTCTACGTCGCGATGGCCGGCAACAACGCCGTCGCGGTGGTCCGGATCGGCGCGCGTGAGATGCGAGTCGCGGGACTCATTCCCGTGGGCTGGTACCCGACGGCGGTCGCGGCGGCGGCGGACGGGCGCACGCTCTTCGTCGCGAACGGCAAGGGAAACGGTTCCGGCGCCAACGCCGACGGCAAGTACATCGCGGACGTCGTCACCGGCTCGGTGTCGGTCGTGCCGGTTCCGGATGCACCGACACTCGCTCGGTACACCCAACAGGTGTACGCACTCAGCCCGTTCTCCAACGCGCGCCTCCGGCCGCCGGTCCGGCCGTCCGACCGGCCGGCTGGCCTGAAGCACGTCGTCTACATCATTCGGGAGAATCGCACGTACGATCAGGTGTTCGGCGATGAAGCACGCGGGAACGGTGACCCCGGCCTCGCCATCTTCAACGACTCGGTCACCCCTAACGCCCACGAGATCGCTCGACGCTGGGTGCTGTTCGACAACTTTTACGTGAACGGCGAGGTCTCCGCCAACGGGCACGAATGGACCGACCGCGCGTTCGCCGGGGACTACAACGAGAAGATATGGCCGCAGATCTACTCCGACCGGCGCGAGTGGGATCTGAACAGCGACGAGGATCTCGTGAACCCGCACGGCACTTACATCTGGGACGCCGCGGTGCGGAAGGGACTGTGGGTCGTGAATTTCGGTGAGAAGACCGAATCGGACGAGCACGACTCGAGCACTGCCGAGCCCGGCCGCACGAACATCGCGAGCCTCCGTGGCATCACCGCGAAGAACTTTCCCGGCTTCGTGCTCACGATCTCCGACACGACACGGGCCCGCCTGTTCGCCGACTCCGTCGGCAGCTGGGACGCGCAGGGAAAATTCCCAGATCTCGTGCTCATGTGGCTGCCGCGCGATCACACCTACGGTCGCCGAGGCAACCATCCGAGTCCGCGGGCCATGGTCGCGGACAACGATCTCGGCCTTGGCCAGATCGTGGAGCGCCTCTCCCGGTCTCCCGCCTGGCCGTCCCTGGCCGTGTTCGTTCTCGAGGATGACGCGCAGAACGGTCCCGATCACGTCGACGCGCACCGGTCGGTGCTCCTCGTTGCCTCGCCGTACGCCCGCCGCGGCATCGTGGACAGCACGTTCTATACGACCGCGTCCGTGCTGCTCACGATCGAGCAGATTCTCGGGCTCGGCCCGCTCAGCCAGTACGACGCGGCGGCCGCGCCCCTCTGGAACGCCTTTTCGCGCCGTCCGGACTCGACGTCGTTCACTCACGTGCCGAGTGTCTGGCCGCTGGGCGAGCTCAATCCTCGGGCGTTTCGTTCGACGATTCCCGAGGCCGATCTCACGGAGGCCGACGCCGCGGATGAGGTGGTCCTGAACCGGGAGATCTGGGAGAGCGTGCGCCCCCACGAGCGGGTGCCCGCCGCCCGCCGGGCCATCCTCCGGGGTCGCTAGGTCGCGGTCCGGCTCCCTCGCGACCCCCGGCGCCGACCGTTAGGTTAGCGCGAGGTCGCCCGTGCCCCCACAGCTCGACCGGCAAACGCGGATGCTGGCGTCGATCGCCGTTGGCTCGTTCGTGGCGATCGTGCTGGCGTATCTCCTCTCGCCTCCCGACCGGGCGGTCCGGGCGGCGGTGGCCGACGTCTCCTGGACCTGGGCGACATTCTACGCCGCCCTCTGCTGCGTGGCGGCGGCCCGTCGCCATCGATCACCCGATCCACGACGCGCCTGGTGGTGGATGGGCGCGGGCTGCGGTCTGTTCCTGGCGGGCCAGCTGGTGCGGGATGTCTACGAGCTGGTCGCGCGCCAGCCCCTGCCATATCCGTCGCTCGCCGACGCGGGGTACCTGAGCGTCTACGTCTGTTTTCTCGTCGCGGTGACGAAGCTCGTAGGTGCCGAGCCACGACGTCGCTTCGACGCCGGCGTGCTGATCGACACGGTATTGGTCACGCTCACGGCCGGCGCGCTCGCCTACGAATTCCTCCTCAAGCCGTTCTCTGAGACGGGAAGCCGACTCGCGCCGCTCGTCACGAGCATCGCCTGGTCGATCGGCGGCATCGCGGTATTGTGGGCCATCTTGGTCGAGACGGTGCGCCACACGCGCGTTCAGGCGGGGACGGTGACGGTCTTGTCGGCGCTCGCGGTGCTGTGCGTGACGAACGCGGTGTACGCCATGGCGTCGCTGCGCGGCACCTTCCAGCCGGGCGGAGCGGTCGACCTCGGATGGGACGCCGGGCTGATGCTGCTCGCCTGGTCCGCGGCGCTGGCGCCGACCCCTTCCTCCACACCGGACGCGGGCGCCCCGGCCCTCTCGGGCCACGTGGCGCGGGTCACGGCCGTGGTGATCGGGCTCGCCGGCATCGCCGCGGTCGCGGTGTCGCGAGCCATGTCACCGGAGCCCGACGCGGGCAGCGCGATCTTGATCGCGCTGGCGGTCGTCGTCATCGCGTGGCGCTTCACGCACTCGCTCCGCGCCGACTGGCGGTACACGCAGCTCCTCGAGGAGGAAGTCGCGGCCCAGACCCGCTCCCTGATGAATTCGCTCGCCGCCACGGCCGCGGCGGAGCGCAACATGCGCCTGCTGATGGATTCGGTACCCGACGCGATCGTCGTCGTCGATCGCGAGGGACGCGTCCTCGAATCGAACGGGCCGACCCGCACCCTCGGCGCGCTGGTCGGGCCCGCGGAGCACCGCAGTCTCTTCGACTTCCTCGCCCCCGGTGCCGCGGCAGTCGTGCGCGAGAAGCTCGGCGCGGCGTTCCACGGCGACCCGCAACGTTTCGACGTCCCGTTCATCCGTTCCGACGGCAGCCAGGGCGTCGCGGCCGCCCACTACGCCCCGATCCGCGAGGGCAGCGGCATCACCCGCGTGCTGGTGCTCGTGCGCGACATCACCGATCAACGGCGCAGCGAGTCGCAATTCCAGCAGGCCGAGAAGCTCGCCGCCATGGGCCAGCTCGTGAGCGGCGTGGCGCACGAGATCAACAACCCGGCGGCGATCATCTCGGGATTCGCGCAAACCCTCCTCCTGGAACACCTGAAGCCGGAGCAAGCGGAGATGCTGCGGATGATCTACGACGAGGCCACGCGCATCGGGCGCATTACCTCGAACCTCCTGGCGTTCGCGCGCGCCGGTGGAAAACAACGGGCGTTCGTCGACCTGAACGACATCGCGCGCCGCACGTTCGCGCTCCGCTCGTACCACCTCTCGACGTTGAACATCGCGCTGACCCTCGACCTCGACCCCGGCGAGCCCAAGATCTGGGCCGACGCCTCGGAGCTCCAGCAGATGCTCCTCAATCTGCTGATCAACGCCGAGCAGGCGCTCGTCACGGTCGACGGCGCGCGCGCGATCACCGTCCGTACGCGGGCGGACGAGCAGGAAGCCCGCTTCGAGGTCGCCGATTCGGGCCCCGGGATCCCGCCCGAGATTCGGGACAAGATCTTCGACCCGTTCTTCACTACCAAGCCCGAGGGGGTGGGAACCGGACTCGGCCTCTCCATCTGTTATGGGATCGCGCAGGAGCATGGCGGTCGGATCTGGGTGGAATCGGAGCCCAAACGCGGGGCGCGCTTCTGCGTCGTGCTGCCGCGCGATCCCGGTCCCGTCACCCGGCCCGCGTCGGACGCGAAGGCCGCGAGCGGCAGCGCGGCCCCGACAGCCGCGAGGGGAACGGAGGCCCCCTCACATCTCAACGTGCTCATCGTGGACGATGAAGACGCGCTCCGCGACGCCTTGTTGCGGTTTCTGCAGCGTCGTGGCATCGCCGGGGAGGGCGCGTCCGACGGCGCGGCGGCCCTGCGCGCGCTGCGCGAGCGTCCGTTCGACGTCATCATCTCGGACGTCCGCATGCCGGGCATGAGCGGCCAGGAATTCCTGGATCAACTGCGGCGCGAGCGTCCGAGCCTCGTGCCGCGCCTGGTCTTTTCGACGGGCGACACGTTCGCACCCGATACGGCCGCCCTGCTCCGCGACTCCGGTGCCCCCACCGTGACCAAACCGTTCGACTTTGCCGAGCTCGAGCGGATGATCCGCGATGTCGCCACGCGGGCGGCGGGCAAAGGGCCGGTCTAGCGTTTCACCCAGGTCGTTTCAACCACTTGAACACGAGCAGGGCGAGAACGACGATCCCGAGCGCCGCGAGCCACCAAAGAGAGCGGCGCGATGCGGGCGTCACCAGCCCGGCGCGCGCCACGGGCATTCGGGGAGAGGTCCCCAGACCCTCGACCACCAGCACCGGTCCTCCGCGCCCCAGGGCGATCCGGTCGCCTAAGCGCACCGGCATCGGCGCGGTCACGCGCTCTTCGTTCACGAAGGTGCCGTTACTGGACCCCGCGTCGCACAGGGTCAGGGCTCCCGATGCGCCGACCGTCAACTCCGCGTGGACGCGGGACACGACGCTCTCCACCGCGTCCGCCAGTCGCAGCTCGCACTCGCGCCCGCGACCGATCCGGATGCGCACGCCGCGGGCCTCGTACAGGCGCCCAGTGGCGGCATCGAGCAGCGTGATTCCATACGCCCGCGCGTCCACCGGGGGGCTCCTGGATGACTACAAGCGGGAGGGCACTCCCCCTCCCCTGGCGCGGCGGTCAGCAACGAGCCGACGGGGCACCGGCGAGCGACGTGGTTTCAGGCGCCGCTCGCGGCCGGCCCGACGAAGCAGCCCGGCGCGGCGTTCGCTCGAGACGACGACGGCGGCCTGCCGCCGATCGCCGGACGACCGCCGGTCCACGCCGGACCGACGGTCGTCGAACTGGCGACGGTCGATGGAGGAGCGGCGGTCGGGCAACGGCTGGTAGGCCATGAGGCTCTCTCGGGCCGAGAGGGTGGCCGCCAAACCTACCGGCCGATCGCCGCTGCGGCTAGTGCTCCCGGCGCTCCCGGAGACGGCCGTCGATATCCGCCATCACGTCGTCGGCCTTGCCGTTCTTGTACCAGCCCTTGTGCTTCCCGTGATCGCGACGCTCGGCGAGACTCCGCACCGCCACGCGGTCGCCGTTGCGGGACACGAACACCCGCACGAGATCGTCATCGTCGCCACCGCGGTGGGCCCAGACGATGCGATCGGGACCGTGCGTCTCAACTCGATACACGACGTAGCCGCGCTGCACGAGGACCTCGCGCGTGACGACCATGACGCGGTCCGCCGGCACCACATATTCGTACTGCGCGGGCTCCGCATACACGACTTCGGCACGCGTATAGCCGGGCGCGCACGCGGCGACCGCCATCGGCAACACGGCGATGCCAAGCGAGATATGTGAACGGATCATCATAGCATTCCTCCTTCGTCCCCTTGAAGACTCCGAACCCGATGGAATGTTTCGCTCGCCGTGTGACGGGAATCACACGCCTCGTGCTAACTTGCGGTCGGTCATGGATAATCTGGCTCACACCCTGATCGGCGCGGCGCTCGGGCGCACGGTCGCGGCGCGGGACGTACCCGCCGCTGGCTGGATCGGCGCGGTGGCGGGGAACGCGCCCGACATCGCTGAGCTCTTGTTGCGCCCGAGCTCCTGGGGGGGCCACGACGGGGCGACCTACCTCGTGTTCCATCGCGGGATCACGCACTCGCTCGCCGGCGCGGCCGTGGAGATCGCGGTGCTGACAGGTCTCATCGGCGCGATCGCACGGTGGCGGGGACGAAGCCCGCCCTGGCGCTGGATCGCCGCCTGCGTCGCCGTCACGGTCGCGAGCCATTTGTACCTCGACTGGCAGGGCTCCTATGGCCTCCGCCCGTTTCTCCCATGGAGCGGACGGTGGTATTACGGGGATTGGGTGGCGATCGTGGACCCGTTCTTTTGGATCGTCCCGCTCGTGGCCCTCGCCTGGGGCGAGCGCCGGCACTGGCGTCCCGCGCTGGTCTACCTGCTCGCGCTCGCCGCCGTCACGGGCCTTGTCGTCTGGGCGGGGCGCGGGAACGGCCCGGTCGTGTGGTGGGTGCAGGTCGTGACGGTCTTGGCGGCCGCGGTTGGCTTGATCGGATGGGAGCAACATTGGTTTGGTGTCGCTCGCCGTCGTCGTGCTGCCGCGTACGGCCTCCTTGTCCTTGCCCTCTACGCCGGAGCGAGCGCGGCGGTCGCGACGGTGGTGAAGCGACAAGCCAAGGCCGCCGCGGTGAAGCGGTTCGGACCGGATGCTCGCTGGGCGGCGCTCACGGTCGTCGGCCGGCCCTTCTACTGGCAGGTGATCGTGGCCTCATCCGACAGCGTGGCGGGCGCCGACTGGGCGTTCCCCCGACGACTCGACGACCCGGCGGTCCGGGCCGCGCTCGACACCCGCCCGGGAAAGGCGATCGCCCAGTTCGCGCGGTTTCTCGTCGCGACCGTCGAGTCACGCGGCGGCGACCGTCAGGTCACGCTGTGGGACGCCCGCTACCACCGCACGCCGCCACTCCAGGACGGTTTCGCCGCGGTCGTCGTGCCCGTGCCGTCCGCACGTTAGATTGGCCGGGCGATGACATCGCCCCCTCGCCCCCCTCGCCCCCCTCGCCCCCAACGACCCCGCTCCCGCAGGCGGGTCCCGCGCCCAGCGTGCTAGAGGACGTCGCGGCCGCGTTCGAGCCCGGTTTCCGCATGGCGCTCGTGGCAGCGACACCGGAACGCGTGGTCTACCAGGCGTGGGACCGGCTGCTCAAGCGCTACGTGGCGCTGCACGTCCATCTCGAGCCTGCGTCCCCCGGCCGGGCCTGGTTCCTGCGCGAGACCGAGACCTTGGCCGCGCTCGACCATCCCGCCATCCGGCACGCGTACGCCGCCGGCGTGAGCGGCCGGTTCGCCTACCGCACCGCCAACTGGGTCGACGGGGAGAGCCTCGCGGACGCGTTGCGGCGCGGCCCTCGGCCCCTGCCCACCGCCCTCGGATTGGTCAGGGACCTGCTCGGCGCTGCCGAGCACGCGCATGCGCGCGGCGTCATCCTGCGGCGCATCGTCCCGACCACGATGATGCTCGAGCTCTCGGGACGCGCCGTGATCACAGACCTACGCTACTGCAGCTGGTGTCTGCAGAACATCCCAGCCGATGACCGCGCCGCGGGCGGCGTGTTCGTCGCGCCGGAAGTGCGAGCGGGAAGTGCGGGTGAGCCGGCGAGCGATGTCTACGCGGTGGCGGCATTGGTGTATTACGTGCTCACGGGTCAGCCACCCGATGCCGATTCGGCTCGCCTCAAGCCGCCGCGCGAATTGCGGCCCGCCGTGCCGGCAGCGCTCGAGCGCGTGTTGCTCCGTGCCCTGAAGGCCGCGCCGGGCGACCGCTACTACACGGCGACGGAAATGCTCGAGGACTTCGTGAGCGACGCCGGGGTGTTTCAGGAGCCCGCCGCCGCCCCGCACGTGGCCGAGGCCGGGTTCGAAGGTCGACTGCGCCGCGCCCTGGGCGACGACTACGAGCTGCTCGACGAGCTCGGCACCGGTGGCTTCGGCCGGGTGTATCGCGCCCGTGACCTGGGGCTCGAGCGCGACGTGGCGATCAAAGTGCTGCACCCCTCGCTGACCGCGGACCCGGCCGTGATGGAGCGCTTTCGCCGGGAAGCCCAGCTTGCCGCGCGGCTTCGGCACCCGAGCATCGTCAGCATCTATGACATCATGAGCCGGGCCGGGTTGCAGTGGTACACGATGGAGCTCGTGCCCGGCGCGAGCTTGGCGCAGCTCGTGAGCCAGCGCGGGCGCCTGCCCGTGGACCAAGCGATCCGGATTCTCGATCAGGGGCTGTCCGCCCTCGAGCACGCCCACGCGCTCGGGCTGGTCCACCGGGATTTGAAGCCGGAAAACATGTTGATCGAGCCGGACGGGCGGTTGCGTATCACGGACTTCGGCCTGGCACTCGCGCTCCGCGGGGACGGCCGGTCGGGCGGCGCGGCGTCGCGCAGTGGGACGCCGCAGTTCGCCGCGCCCGAACAGTTGCTCGGGGAGCGCGTGGACCAGCGGGCCGACCTCTACTCGCTCGCGGCGACGACCTATTTCGCGTTACTCGGTCGGCCACCGTTCGAGGGCGCTACACCGGAAAGCATCCTCGCCCGGCAGACGACCAACGACCTCCCGCCGCTTCATGCCGCGCGGCCCGAGGTATCGAGAGAGCTCGAGGAGGTCTTACGGACGGCATTGGCCAGTGATCCGGCGGCGCGTTATCCCACGGCCACGGCGTTTCGCCAGGCGTTGCGCCGCTCGCAAGGGTTCCTGCGCCGCCTGCGCGCCTTTCTCCGGAGCGACTGACGAGTCAGCAATCCTCGGCGCGGGCCGCGAACGTCGCAACTCAGGAAGCAGTCAACAAGGAGGACGCATGACGAAAGCGATGGGTCGCCCGGTGCGTCATTCTCCCAGATGTTCGCGAAGGTGGGGACGTACCCCTACCATTGCAGCTTTCACGGCGTGGTGGGGAGTCCCAATTACCACGGAATGGTCGGGGCAATCGAGGTCACGCCGTAATTAGCGCCACCGGAAGATCCGCAACGCGACCAGGAAGCTGACGAGGCCCCACACCGAGACGATCCCGAGCGGCGCGCCCAGGTGCGCGAGCGAGCTGCCGTCGATCATCACGGCGCGCAGCGCGTCGTTCAGCGCCGTGAGCGGCAGCGCTTTCACGAACGGCTGCATGGCATCGGGGAATCGGGCGTAGGAGAAGAACGTGCCCGAGAGGATCCACATCGGAAGCATGACCAGGTTCATGAGGCCCGAGACCGCTTCGATGGTCCGGGCGCGGCTCGCCACGAGCATTCCCAGCCCCGCGAAGGACAGGGCGCCGAGCACCGTGATTGAGGCGACGGCGGCGATCGAGCCGCGGACGCCCACGCGAAACATCACCCAGCCGAACCCGACCAACGCGGCGACTTCCACGAAGAGGAACACCAGCCGCGACAGGACGAACGCCAGCAGGTAGTGGCTCCGGCGCATCGGCGTCGCCATGAAGCGCTTGAGCAGCTTCTTGGTGCGCGCCTGCACGACCGAGAAGCCCACGCCCCAGAGCCCGCTCCCCATCAGGTTCATTCCGAGGAGGCCGGGGATCAGGAAGTCGATATAGCGCGAGCCGGGCTCGGTCACCCGTTCGTCCGTGACGCGCGCGACATCGATCCGCCCGCGGGCACGCTGCAGGGCGTCGTCCACCTCGAGGCGCGCCAGGCGACTCTCGGTGCGGGTCGAGTCGAAGCGATACACCACGGGTTCCCCCGGGAGCACGAGCAGCGCCACACGCCCGGTGCGGAGCTGCAGGCGTGCCTCCGTCGAGTCGAGGACCACCGGGGAGAGCCCGGGGGCACGGCCCACCGCGGCGGCGACGACGGAGTCCCCCACCCCGCGCAGCACCGCCACCCGCAGCTCGCCGGGGCCCCGGTTTCGGAACGCGATGCCCAGCGCGAACGCCAGCACGATCGGAAACCCGAACACCCAGAAGATCGCCTCGGGCTCGCGGTAGAACTCGCGCATACGCGCGAGGGTGAGCTGGACCAGCGGATGATCACTCATCGCGGAGCTGCCTCCCGGTGAGCGAGACGAATACGTCCTCGAGCGTGGCGTGGTGCGTCGCGAGCAGTGAGAGCTCGGCGCCGCGGCGCTCGAGGAGCGCGAGGAGCGCCGGCACCGCGCGGTGCACCTCCTCCACGGTGAGCGCGATCCGATCGACGGCTGGCCGGACCGCGCGCACGCCGGGCAGCGCCGCGAGCTCGTCTGTTCCCGGCGGGCTTCCCGACCGACCCGCGCCGTCGGCGAGCGCGAACTCCACCACGTGCTCGGCGCCGAGCGACGCAATCAGGGATTGCGGGGTGCCGAGCGCGATGACCTTACCGTGATCCATGATGGCCACCCGGTCGCACAGGCGCTCCGCCTCTTCCATGTAGTGCGTCGTCAGCAGAACGGTGCCGCCGGCCGCGCGGAACCGGCCGATGACATCCCACAGCTGTCGCCGTGACTGAGGATCGAGACCCGTCGTGGGCTCATCGAGGAACAGCAGCTCGGGATGCGACACGAGCGCGCATGCGACCGCGAGGCGCTGCTTCTGCCCGCCGGAGAGCTTGCCGACCCAGGACGCGCGTTTCTCCTCGAGCTCGACGAGCGCGAGGACCTCGTCGACGGAGTGCGCCGAGCGGTAAAAGCTGCGGAACAGCCGCACCGTCTCCTCGACCGTCAGCTTGTCGGCGAGCTGCGTATCCTGCAGCTGGATGCCCAGACGCTCGCGCAACGCCCGGGTCTCGGCCGCCCCGCCGGTCCAGCGCATGCCGAGGACCTCGACGTCGCCGGCATCGGGCGCGGTGAGCCCCTCGAGGATCTCGATGGTCGTCGTCTTCCCGGCCCCGTTCGGCCCGAGGAGGCCGAAGCACTCCTGGGCGTCGACGGTGAGGTCCAGGCCCGCGACCGCCACGACGTCGTCGTAGCGCTTGACGAGCCCGGTGCAACGGATGGCGGCCACGACTAGCCCTTCTTCGGCTTGTTCTTGTCCGGCTTCGGCGGCTCCATCGCGTGTCTCACGGCCGCTTCGAGCTGCATGTGGAGGCTGCCCACGCTGTCCGCCAAGGCGCGAATCTTCATATTGATGCCCCCACCCCGGCCCGCCATAACCGACATCGTTCCCGCGACGTCCGCGATGGTCCCGATGTTGGCGGTGAGGGCCCGCTGGCGCATCTGCGACGACGCGTTGACGATCTTCTCGCTCAACTGCTGGATGACTCGGGTTTGTCCCGCGCGATTCGACTCGAGCTCCTTCACCAGGTGCATGAGGTGATCGGCCGCTCGCTTGAACTCCTCGATCTCCTCGATGCGGCGCACCTGGTCGGCCGTGAGTTTCTGTTGGGCCATAGCGTCTCAGTTCCGCTGGGCCAGGGCTTCCACGAGCACGTGGCCATCCAGCGGCTCGGTGGGAGTCAGCTCGAGCAGTCGCGCGAGCGTGGGAGCGATGTCCACCGTGCTCACCCGCTGCTCATACGTACCCCGCTGAATGTCCGAACCCATGAAGATCAGCGGCACGTGCGCGTCCAAGTCGGTGGGCTGGCCGTGCATCGCGATCGGCAGGTTGGGAAAGCTCCAGATCGAATACGGCTTCAGCGTGACGACGAGCTCTACGCCAGCGTCGGGCGGGATCTGATGGATCCAACGCCGCACGACCGGGTCGCTGGTATCCCGCCCCGCGAGATCACCCGGACGATCCACGCGGGCCACCCCCGGCAAGGCGCGCACCTGATCCGCTACATCCCTGATGACGCTGTCGACGTTCACTCCGTGCGCGGCGAGACCCGAGCGATCGGGAAGGAGCAGCATCCCGGTATCGAACTGGAGCCAGTCGTGCCCGCCGGCCCGGCGGTCGAGGGCGGCGTTCGCGACCGCGATGAGGCTGTCCGGAATGACCCGCACGGCGTCCCGCCGTCCGAGCGCGCGCGATCGTTCCGGGTACGGGGTCACCCCGTGATCGGCGGTGAGGACGACCAGGACGTTGCCGGTGCCGTAGCGCACGAACAGCTGCTGCAGGAACCAGCCGAGATAGCGGTCGAGCCGCAGGATCTGATCGTGGATCTCGCGCGAGTCCGGACCATAGGCGTGGCCGATCGCATCCGTGGTCGAGAGACTCACGGCGAGCAGGTCGGTCGCGCCGCGCCCGCCCAGGCGCAGCGCGCGCACGCCCTCGAGCGCGAACGCGAGCGTGAGCGAGTCCATCGTCGGGACCCCGGCGAGCGCGACCGCCGCCTGGGCGCTGTCGGCCGGCAAACGGTGCGGGAACATGAAGCCGGCACCGCCATTCTCGTAGGGGACGCTAT
>DASQIB010000039.1:0-3567 GCA_035631795.1 Gemmatimonadales bacterium
TTCAGTGCCGGCCGTACGTTGCATTGAGGCATGGTCCCTGCCCTTACCGGGAGCACCAAGCCACGTGCCTACTGGGAGATAAGGGATGCCGGTTTCACGCCTCAAGTTCGAATCGCTCCCTCACGCCATCTTTTTGCAACGCGTGTCCGGTCGCCAGACCGCCACGACGCTCGACGCGCGTCTCGGACAGGGCGCGTTTCTCGCGCTGCGGCTGGTCGACCTCCTTGCTTCGGATCGCGCACCGGCGTCGGCGGATGCCTTCCACTACCAGTGGGTTGCCACGGACCGATTCTGCCGCGAGCTGCGCGCCGTCGCGACCGAGGGGGCGCACGTCCACGGCATTGCATCGAGCGCCGCCGATGCCCATCGCCTGGGCGAAGTCCAGCTGATCGCGCCGGCGCTTTTCGCGTACGCGCACTTCCTCGAAGACGAGCTACGGCTCGAAGAGTCGATCGACGTCCTGACGACGCTGCTCGTCGTGGTGGGGAACCGGTTGTCGTCGGCCGACGTGGTCGCCGCGCACCTGCGATTCGCCCGCGTGCATCGGAAACTGAACCGGTTCGACGACGCGGAGGCCGCGTATGCCGAGGCCGGGGACCTCGCGACCGCCGCCGGCGATCGCTACTCCGCGTTGCTCAGCCGGATCGGTCGTGCCAACACGGTCCTGGGGCGCGGGAACCTCGTGGATGCCGAGCGCCGGTTGCAGGGGGTTCTCGCCGACGCACGCGTCGCGAAGGAGCAGGACGCCGAGGCGCGCGCGGAGCACGGCATCGCCGTCGCGCAACACCAGATGGGCCAGGCGGCGGAAGCGATCGTGCACGCCTGGCGAGCGTTCGAGTTGTACGAGGAGGATGAGTCGCGCGTGCGCGCCCTGAGCGACTTGGGTCTCATGCTGTTGAGTCTGGGCGACGCGAAGGGTGCGGAGCGTGCGTTGTCAGAGGTCGTGCGCCGTGGAGGCACTCGCGACAGTACCAGCAATGCACTGGTCGAATTGATGCATTGCGCCTCCTTCAAGCGAGACCACGTCGGATTTGCTCGTTGGCGCGAGCGCTGTGAGGAACGCGTCGCGGACATGCCGCCGAACATCTTGGCGGACTTCTATCTCAAGCAGGGGATCGGACAGGCGCGGTTCGGACGGTTTCGGCGTGCCGAGGCGCTGATGAAACAGGCCCTCGAGATCGCGAGCACTGCCGGACTACACGAGCTCGAATTCCGAATCGAGCGGATCTCCGGGGGGCTACGAGAGTGTGAGCGGGCGATGGCGCATGAAGCCCATCTCACCACCGAGCCGGTGTTACAGACCGCCGAGCTGCGCGAGGTGTCGGAGTCCCTCGCGCAGCTCGAGAGCTAAGCGGTTAGTGGCAGGTGTTGCTGTTCTGATAATCGCAGCCGTGACGGGGACCGGTGGCGTCGGCGCAGGCGACAGTCGAGAGGGCAAAGGCGACGACCAACACGGCGAAGAGGGCGCGAATCCGGGACATGAAAACCTCCGAATTTCTGGGTATGGGGCCAGCGCAACAGGACACCACAAGCTCAGGGCGGGGGCGTCCAGTTTTTAGGGCGTTTTTGCGGCATCGTAGGGCGATTTTGCGACATTTGGGGGTTTTGGGGCATTCATGCTCGTTCTAGCCGCCGTCTCGGACATCCAGTTCCACAAGCTCCGCCGGGCCGCCGCGTCGCGATTCGACGTTGCCCAGGCCCAAACCTGGGACGACGTGCTCGGCGCCATCCGCGGACGACCCGTGGAGTTGGCCGTGGTGGATCCCCTGCTCTCAGGGGATGCGCGCTCGCAAGAGATCGAGCGGCTGCGGGTACTGTTTCCCTCGCTCCCGCTGATTCTCTACACGACGCTCACCCCTCAGACCGCGGGCGTGCTCCTCGCATTGGGCCAGCGAGGCATCCAGCACGTGGTGTTCGCGAATTACGACGATCACCCGAGCCGGCTTCGCGAGGTGTTGGGGCAGGAGGAGGCGCGCTCCTCATCCCGCCAACTCCTCGACCAGCTCGCCGAGGCGCTCTCGCCGCTGCCCAGCGAGCTGCGCTGGGTGCTGGAGGAGGCCCTCCGTTCGCCGGGTGAGGTGCAGACGGTCGGCCAGGTCGCGGCCCGCGCGCGGGTTGACCGGCGCACCTGCGAACGGTGGTTCACACGTGTGGGACTCCCGTCGCCACGGCATTTCCTCTGTGCCGCGCGCGTGCTCTACGCTCACCGGCTGCTGCAGGACCCCGGCTTCACGATCGAGGACGTGGCCAAACGGTTGGGGTACTCCCAGACCAAGACGCTGCAGCTGCACGCCCGCGCCTACCTGGGACTCACCGCCGGCGAGATGCGGCTCTCCCTCGGCTCGAGCGACGCGCTCGCGCGCGTGGTGCAGCGTTTCCTGACCGCGCCGCCGACGCAGGCGTCGGTCTCTTCGGCATGACGCCCCCCCCGCCCCGGACCATTCTCGTCGTCGACGACGAGGCGCCCCTGCGCCGCGTGCTCGAGCGGTCGCTCGCGCGCCACGGCATCCGCATGATCGGCGCCGGCAGCGCCGAGACCGCGTACGAGCTCCTCGCGAGCGAAGCGCCCGACGCCATCCTGCTCGACATCCGCCTGCCGACGATGTCGGGGCTCGCTTTGTACTTGGCGATTGTGCACCGCTGGCCGGGGCTCGATGGTCGCATCGCGATCATGACGGGGGATGCGGAGGCGGAAGAGGTACGCACATGGTTGGAGCACCACCAGTGCCCGGTGATTCGGAAGCCGTTCAATCTGCAGGAAATCCTCGACTGGCTCGCCCAGACCATTCGCGCCGGCGATGCGCGCCAGCGGGGAGGCGCTGAGGCGTGACCGCCGGGGGAGCGCCACAGCACGAGCCGCTCCACGTTCTGCGGGAGTACCGCAATCTCGCCCCCTGGAATCTTCGAGATCTGGCTTCGTTAGTCGGGGCGGTGCTCGATACCTCCGCCATCACGCCGATCAATGCGGCCGCCCGGGCGCAACCGAGCGAGCGGGCGATTCGGTTTTACGTGACGAAGGGCCTCGTCAGTCCACCCGAGGGGCGTGGCACCGCGGCGACGTATTCCTACCGGCACTTCCTCCAGCTGCTCTGGATCAAGCTGCGCCAGATGGAAGGCACGACGCTGGCAACGATCACGAAGGAAATGAAGGATCAGACGGGTGACGTGCTGGAGCGGCGGGCGGCTCAGGCGCTGGGCACGTCGCTGTTGGTGCCGGACCGGTTGCCGCTCAAGAGCAAAGGCGCCCCGCCGCGGGGAAAGTCCGGCCGGGCCCTGACCGCGTGGCTGGAGCGGGACGCGGCGCGGGACCCCGCGGGCTCGAGCTCCTGGCGGCGCATTCCGGTCGGCCGCGGGGTCGAGCTCCACGTCGAGACGGCTCACCCGTTGGCACGGCTCGGGCCCGATGACGCGGCCGTGGCCGAGGCGATCCGCCAGGCGCTCGCGAAACTCCTGCCCTCGGCCGGCGCGTAACAAGGGGAAGACCTACTTCACCAACGGAGCTAACATGGGCCCACTGATATTGCTGGTTGTCCTCGTCATCTTCGTCGCGTGGCTGATCGGGGCGTA
>DASQIB010000040.1:0-14845 GCA_035631795.1 Gemmatimonadales bacterium
CTCCCCGACCGCGTGCGCCTGGGGGTGTTCGTGGACGTCGGGCAGGTGTGGGAGCGGGGAGATACCGTGACGACGGTGAGCGGCCTGCGCGTCACCCCGGGGGTGGGGCTCCGGTTCGTCACGCCGCTCGGCCCGGTCCGACTCGATGCCGCCTACAATGGCTACCCGCCGGAGCCCGGTCCGCTGTATTTCCTGAACACCGCGAACAAGAGTCTCACGCTCACCAGCGTGCCGGTCCGTCCCGGCCTGCCGCCGGGGTTTTGGCGGCGAGTGATGGTGCAGTTCTCGGTGGGGCAGGCGTTCTAATGGTGCGGCGCTCGCTCGGAGCCGCGCTCTGGACCCTGGTGGGACTGCTCGCGGGGTTTCTCGGCGCGTTGTCATCCCTCGTGGGCACGGAGGCGGGACGCGACCTCCTCGCGCGCGTGACCGAGGGCGGACTGCGGCAGGTGTTCACGGGGACGGTGGAGATCGGGGGGGTCCACGGTTCCCTCCTCACCGGCCTCTCGCTGCGCGATGTGCGGCTGTTCGACGCCGACACCACGCTCGTCGCCTGGCTGCCCCGAGCCGAGGTGAGCTATAACCCGTTCGACTTCGCGGCCGGACGCGTGGTGCTGTTCGAGCTCAATCTCGAGCAACCCGTGATCAACATCGTGCAACACCCCAGCGGACGGCTGAACGTGGAAGAGTTGCTGCGTATCGGCGCAGCCGGGAAGCCGGACACCGAACCACACGGGGGGGGGCCTCCGACGCTCATTCTGTTCCGCAACGTGCGGATCACCGACGGGACGGTGATCCTGCGACTCCAGGCGGCGCAGGCGGCAGCGGGGGACTCGAGCCTCGAGATCGCGAGCGGAGGCCCGAACGGGCGTCTCAGGATCCGCCGCTTCGAGCACCTCGACGCCCAGCTGGGCGCGCTACAGGTATCTTCGCCGCGCGAGCGCGGGATCCGCATCGATGTCACGCGCCTCGGCGTGCAAAGCTTCGATCCCCCCGCCCGATTGACCGACGTCGCGGGGCGTCTGCGTGTGCGGGGGGATTCGATGGATGTGCAGCTCGCGCGCGTGCGGCTCCCAGCCACCGCTCTCCGAGACGCGCGCGGACTGGTGAGCTGGCCGCACGGCACCCTCCTGTTCGATCTCCGCATGCGTGTGGACTCGGCGTCGCTGCGCGACGTGCCGTTCATCGACCGTCGCTTCGGAGGCACGCCCGGAACCGGTGTGGTGTCCGGCGACGTGCGGTTGCGCTCGCATGGCGCACGCGTCCTGGAGGTGGGGTTGGACCCGCTCCGCCTCGCCTACGAGGGGGGCACGGTGACCGGTCGCCTCACCGCATTCAGCGCATCGGACTCGGGGATCGTCGCGCTCCGCGACGCGGATCTGAGCGCGCAGGACTTCGACCTGGAGTTCGCCCGTCCGTTCCTCGACACGCTGCCGTTCGCCGGACGACTCACCGGGCATACCGTGGCGACCGGGCCGCGGAACGCGCTGGCGCTCGAGACCGATTGGGCGTTCCGCGATTCGCTGGTATCGGGGTGGCCGGAAAGTCGACTGCGCGGAAAGGGCGAGGTGGACCTCGCGTCGGGCGATGGATTGCGGTTTCACGCGTTCGCCGTCGACGCGGCGAGCCTGGACCTGGGTACCGTCGCGCGCCTGGTGCCCGCCGTACGACTCCACGGCACCCTGTACGCCGCGGGCACGCTCAACGGGCCGCTCAAGGACGCGCATTTCGCGGGGACACTCGAGCAGCGGGATGGAGCGCTGCCGCCGAGCACGCTGAAGGGCACCCTGCATCTCGACACGCGCGGCGAGGTCCTCGCCCTCCGCGCCGACATGGTGGCGGACTCGCTTTCGTTCGATGGACTGAAGGGCAGCTTTGCGTCCCTGCCGTTGCGGGGCGCGGTCGCCGGACCGGTGCGGTTGGCGGGCCGGCTCGACTCGCTCGAGACGCACGTCGAACTGCACGGCCCGGGCGGCGTGCTGCGGTCCGATGGAACGCTGCGGCTCGATCTGCCGCATTACGGCGCGCGCGACCTGAAAGTGCTCGCCAGTGAAGTGAACCTGGCGCGCTGGATCGACGCGGCGCCCTCCTCGCGGTTGAACGTCACGGTGTCGGGGACGGTGGAGGGCGACAGCGCTGTTCCGCCCACCGGCGTGGTCAGCGTATCCGTCGGGCAATCTCACTTGGCCGGGTCCGACGTGGATTCAGGCGGCGCACGCGTCCGGTTCGCCGACCGGCGGCTGTACGTCGACTCGCTGCGGTTGGCGCAGCCGGGCCTGATCACCACCGGCTCTGGCTCCCTGGGGTGGACGCGCGACGCTGGCGGGGGGGGGCAGCTCGCCCTCGACTTCGATGCCGACAGCCTCAACGCCATCGATTCGCTCGTGAGCTGGGTGACGCGCGCCCGGAAGCCGTCCGGTACCGCCGACGACCCCCCCCTCCGTCCCCTGACGCCGAGGGCAAGCCGCTGGGCGGCGCCGCCCGCGTTCTCCTCACGCTCGAGGGCTCGCTCGACTCTCTTGGGTTGGACGCGCGCGCGAGCGTCGATCGTCTCGCCTGGCGTGATTGGCGGGTCCCATCGGGCCGGGCAAGGTTCGCGTACAGTCCGGGACCGCGACCGGTGTTCACGCTGGATGCGACCGCGGATTCACTGGCTCATGGCGGGCTCGGCTTCTCGGGTGCGGCGGCCACGGCGCGTGGGACGCTCGACTCGCTGACCTGGTTCGCGCGTTCCCGAATCGGCGACGGCGCCGCCATTCTCGCCGGCGGGCGCTATGCCGCTAAAGGGGGCGGGGCGGGCGGGGGAAGCGGGGGGGTGCCGGACAGCGCGATCGTACGGCTCGTGGCGGTGGATTCGCTAGCGATCCAGCTCCCGGGCGACGTGTGGCTGCTGCAGCAGCCGACTGAGCTGCGGGTCACCGACTCGACCGCGACGGTGAGTCGACTCGCTCTCCAAAGCGTATATGGATCGGGCAAGCTGTCGCTCGAGGGAGACCTGCCGACGCGGGGCCGGGCGAATGCCCACCTGCAGCTCGAAGCCTTCCCGTTGACAGGGCTGTACGCGCTCCTCGAACGCGATACAACGGGGGTGGCGGGAACGGTGACGCTGACCGCGGGCCTTACCGGGACGCGCGCGAGCCCGATATCGAGCGGCTCGTTCTCGCTCACGAACGGGTCGATCGGGGAATTCCGGACCCCGTTCGTCGACGGCACGTTCGACTACCACGATCGACGGCTGAATTCGGCGCTGCACCTCTGGCGCTCGGGCCAGCAGATCCTCGATGTGCGGGCCTATCTCCCGCTCGACCTGGCGCTGCAGCCCGTCCCCCGCCGCCAGCTTCCCGACACGCTCTCCGTCCAAGCCGCGGCCGACAGCGTGGACCTGTCGGTGCTCGAGGCGCTCACGCCCGCCGTGCAGCAGGTGACGGGCGTGTTCTCGACGGACCTCGGGATCGCTGGGACGTGGGACGCGCCGCGGCTGCGAGGGGGGCTCCAGATCAATGGTGCCGCGGCCACGATTCCGACGCTGAGCGTTCGCTACGAGGACGTGAACGGCCGATTCGCGCTCTCGGGCGACTCCATTTCCGTCCAACCCCTGTCCGTCAGAAGCGATCGGGGCCGGGCCGACATCACCGGCGTCGTGCGACTCGAGCAGCTCACCCATCCCGTGCTCGACCTCCGGATCGCCGCCGACCAGTTCAAGGCGCTCGACCTCCGGAACAACGTGGCCATCACCGCCAGCGGGCGGCTCGCCCTGCAAGGGCCGGTGTTCGGCGCCGCGCTCACGGGCCAGGCGAAGGTGACATCGGGTGTGCTGTACTTCGCGGACCTCGTGCAGAAGCGGATCATCAATCTCGACGAGCTGGCGGACACCGTGCTCGCCTCGATGATCGAGCAGCAGCGCCTCGGGCCCGAGTTCAAGAACGTGTTCCTCGATAGTCTGCGCATCGACGATCTCGGCCTGGAGATGGGGAGCGACGTCTGGCTGCGATCGAACGAGGCGAACATTCAGCTCACCGGCTCGGTCCGGCTCACCAAACGGCGCAACCTCTACCTGGTGAGCGGCTCGCTGCAAGCCGTCCGCGGAACGTACCGGCTCAAGGTTGGCGTGCTGTCCCGCGAGTTTGTCGTGTCACAGGGGACCGTCAAGTACTTCGGCACCCCCGATCAGGACGCGGCGCTCGACATCGAGGCCAAGCACGTGGTCCATCCGGTGCCGACCCCGAGCCAGCGCAACCCGGAGGACATCACGGTCGTCGCGCACATCACGGGCACCCTGCTCGTACCGAAGGTCACGCTCGAGGCGGAGAAGCGCGACCTCTCGCAGACAGAGCTCATTTCCTATCTGCTCTTCGGTAAGAGTACCGTGGACTTGGGCGGCGACCAGGGCGGGATCGCCGATCAGCGGGCCGTCGTGCAGAGCGCGCTGTCATTGCTCTCGGGTGAGATCGAGCAACAGATCGTTTCGGGCGGCGTGCCCGTGGACTACGTGGAGATCCGTCCCGGCGGCGGCGGGCAGGGCGACCCGCTCCTCGGCTGGCAATTCGCGGTCGGCCGCCAGCTCGGCTCCAAAACCTTCCTCGTGGTGAACGCCGGGTTCTGCGGAGGGCGGCCGGTGTACGTGGGCAACACCCTGGGCGTGTCCCTGCAGTTCCGTATCAGTCCCGAGTGGCGGACGGAAGCGAGCTTTGAGCCGGCGCAGACCTGCGTCGACCCGTCCGCCGAGACGCTCGGCACGACCGTGCCCCGGCAAGTGGGTCTCGATCTCTTCTGGGAGAAGCGCTTCTAACGTGACGCGCGCCCTGTTGATCGCGAATCCCGCCGCCGCGCGAACGGACGCCCGGGCGGTGACCGCGATCCGCGACACGCTGCGTCGCGGCGGCTGGACCGTCGAAGTGCGGGCCACCGCACAGGCCGGTGACGCGCGGCGTTTCGCCGGCGAAGGACGAGCGCAGGGATTCGACGTCCTCGTGTGCTACGGCGGTGACGGCACGGCGATGGAGATCGCGGCGGGCGCGGCGGAGAGCCGCATCCCGCTCGGGCTCGTGCCGGGCGGGACCGGAAATCTCCTCGCCGGCAACCTCCGGCTGCCACGCGACCCGGCGGCCGCCGCGCGGGTGATCCTCGCCGGCCGCACCGCCCCGATCGACCTGGGCACGGTCGAGCGCGACGACGGGACGCACTTCTTCGCGGTCTGCGGCGGGACGGGGTTCGATGCGCGGCTGATGGCGCTCACACACCCGTCGGAAAAGCGGCGGTGGAAGATGGCCGCCTACGTGATGAAGGCGTTCGCCACCCTGCCGGACGTGACCAGCCCACTCCATCGCGTGACCGTCGACGACGTCGCGCACGAAATGCCCGCGGCGATGGTCCTCGTGGCGAACTGCGGCGAGCTCGTGCCGCCGTTTCTGCGCCTGCGCGAGAACATCGCGCCCGACGATGGCTGGCTCGATGTCCTCGTGCTTCGGGCTGAGGGCGTGCTGCAGAGTTTGAGCGCGTTCCTCGAGCTGTGGCGACGACCCGCGAACGGCGCCCGCCAGCTGTGGTTCGGTCGGGGCCGCTCCGTCCGCGTGGAAGTGCTCGAGGGCCCACCCCAGCCGATGCAGCTCGATGGGGAGCCGTGCGGCCACGCGCCGTTTGAGGCGCGCTTGCGGCCCGCGGCCCTATCCGTGATCGTGGACCCGGCCACGGCACCACTGGGGAATGGGCGGGGGCGGGGGCGGGGGCAGGGGCAGGGCGATGGGGGCCGCCGTGGCTGACACCATCCTGCTAATCCACGGCGACGCGGGCGTCCTCGGCGCGGTGGGCGACCATTTCGACCGGCTCGGTTATGGAGTGGGGCGCGCCGCCACCGGCGAGGCGGGCTTGGAGGTGTTCGAGCGGACGCACCCCGACGTCGTGATCCTCGACCTCCACCTCCCGGACCAGAGTGGCCTGGAGGCACTGGAGCGCCTGCGTGCTCAGGGAGGGGCGGGGGGGGCGGAGGGGGCGGCGGTCATCCTGCTCACCCGGCAGGGAGACACGGAAATGGCCCTCCGAGCCATGCAGATGGGCGCGGAGCATTTCTTCACCCAGCCGCTCGACTTGAACCACCTGGCGGCAACTACGGCACGCGTCGTAGAGAAGGTCCGTCTGGCCCGTCAGAACGCGCTGCTGCGCGAGCGCGCGGAGGCGCTCGATCGGTTGCTGGCCGCTCCCTGGGCGGGCGGCGTGCGCCAGATGCGCAACGTTCTCGAGCGCGCGATGATCCTGGCCCGCGGGGCGGCGCAGATCGGCGTCGAACGCCCCCCCATCCCCGCCGATCCCCGTCGGGAGGACGGCGGTCAGCGCCACCAGCCGGTCGCGCTCGCGGAGGTGGAGCGCGTGCACATTGAACGGACGCTCAGGTTCCATGGCGGGAATCGCACGCGGTCCGCGCAGGAGCTCGGCATTTCGCGGGCGACGTTGATCAATAAGATTAAGTCCTACGGGCTCGACGTCTGAGGAGGGGGGCGGGTTATGACGGAGAAGCCGAAGCTGATGGAGCACGACGGGATGGTGTGCCGTTCGTGTGGGAATGAAGAGCGCGCCTCGGAAGGCTATCCGTGCGCCGACTGCGGTACCTTCATCTGCCTGATTTGCTCATTCCGCGGCGTCACCCGGTGCAAGGCGTGCGAGGAGAAGGCGAAGGCCTCGCAGCGAGCCTAGTTCCCGCGCCGCTTCTTCACCTCGCGCGCGACGTCGTCGGCCGAGGTCCCGAGCTCCTTCGCCAAGCGCGCGACCGCGTCACCGGCGCCCGGCCAGTCGCCGGCGGCTGCCAGCGCCGCCAGCGCGATATCCTCCACCACCGTCGTCCGCTCCTCCAAGTCGCGCGTCCGGACGGCGACCTCGCGGGCGAGCCACTGCTCGAGCTCGCGCCGGTCGATTTCGAGCTGTCGCTGGCGCAGCGCGCTCTGTAGCGACATCTCCAGCTCGTCCAGGTCTACTGGTTTGATCAGGTAGTCGTACGCACCGAGCTTGAGGCACTCGATGGCCGTGCGCGGCTCGTCGATGGCGGTCAGCATGATGATCGCGAGGTCCGAGTCGAACGCGAGGGCCTTGGGCACGAGCTCCACGCCGCTCATGTTGGGCATGCGGATATCCGAGAGCATGGCCTGCGGCTGCTGTGCCGCCTGACGGTCGAGCGCCTCGGCGCCGCTCGCCGCCTGCAGGACCTTGTAGCCGAGCCGGCTGAGAAACCGGTCGAGCGCCTGCCGGATGCCTTCTTCGTCGTCGACCACCAGGACGGTCGTCGGGGATTCCTGCGTATCGGGCTTGGCCATGGCGCTAACGTATGTGCCCTCCACAAGCCGAGCAAGCCGACGTATCTTCGCGCTTCCATGGCGTCCGACGTTTCCGCGCGCATCACCGACGTCCGCGGGCTGACCGTTGGTCATTGGACCGACCTCCCACGCGCGACCGGCTGCACGGTTGTCCTCGCGCCCGACGGCGGCATGCGCGCCGCGTGCGTCGTGCGCGGGCGCGCCACCGGCACGCGGGAGCTCGATGCCCTCGACCCCCATCATCTGGTCGATCGCGTGGACGCAATTCTCCTCACGGGTGGATCCGCCTACGGCCTGGGCGCGGCGGACGGTGTGATGCGCTGGTTGCGCGAGCGCGGGCGCGGGCTGCCGGTAGGGCCGGCGGGAATCGTGCCCATCGTCCCCACGGCCGTGATCTTCGACTTCGATTTGGCCCCGGGCGGCAAGGCGGACCGCTGGCCCGTCGCGGACGACGCGTATCGGGCCTGCGCGGCCGCGTCGACGGATGTCGCCGAGGGCAGCGTTGGCGCGGGAACGGGCGCCACCGTTGGGAAGGCGCTCGGGCCTCGCGCCGCGATGAAAGGTGGAGTGGGCACGTGGTCGACCACGGGGGGGGGCGGCGACATCGTGGTCGGTGCGCTGGTAGTGGTTAACGCCGTCGGGAACGTCATGGATGGTTCCGGGAAGATCCTGGCGGGTGCGCGCGGGGCCGACGGCACGTTCGTCGACGCGCTCGCGCAGCTGGCGAGGGGGCGGTCGCCGTTTGGCGCTCAGGCTCCGAACGCGACGAGCGGCCGCAACACCACCCTCGCGGTCATCGCGACGAATGCCACGCTCGACCGCATGGCGCTCCAGGGTCTCGCCCATGCCGCGGGCGACGCCCTCGCGAGGCGCATCATCCCGTACGGGACTCTGTACGACGGGGACGTGGTGTTCGCCATCTCCACCGCGGCGCGCGCACCGGCGACGCCGCTCCAGCCGGAGGCGCTCGCCGGCCTCGCGATGCCGGTCGCGGTGGAGCGGGCGGTCCGACTGGCCACGGGGGCCCGGGACATTCCGGGTCTCGCGGACGGACGCGCGCAGTGAGCGACCGCCTAGCGCGCGACGTCTCGGACCTCACCCGGAAGTGGGTCCCCGATGTCCGACTCGGCGTCCTGGACGTGTCCGTCGAGCCCGAGCGGCTCGTGGGATCCACCACGAGCCGCGAGGCGCTGACCGCACTGCGCCGGTTGGCGGCGGAGGCGGGGCGCACGGCCGAAGTGCGACTGCTCCCGGATGTCTCGGTGCGAGACCAGCCCGCCGCCGTGGTGACGGCGGCGGTGGCGCCGCTGCTGCGCGATCCGCGCATCAGCGCCGACCGGGCGAGCGAAGCGCTGCACGGGGAGTCTCTGACGTTGCTCGAGCGGCGGGACGGCGTGTGGTTGCGCGTGCGCGCGGCCGACGGCTACCACGCCTGGACGCACGCCGGGTACTTGGCGGTGGGGTCGGCCGACTGGGCCGAGGATTGGAGCGTGCGGGCGAACGGACGGTCGCTCGGCGCGGAAGTACGACTGGAGGATCGGCGGTTCCGGCTCGCGGTGGGCGCGCGCGTCGTGTTGCGTCACGACGGTCAGGTGGAGATCGCCGACGGGCGCATCGGTGACGTCAGTGCCGGTCTGGTGCGCCTCGACGCGGAGCTGCGGGCGGAGGCACGCCATATCGCCGCACCCGAATGGGCGGCACGGTGGTTCTCAGGCGCGCCCTACATGTGGGGCGGTCGGACCGAGTGGGGCGTCGACTGCTCGGGTCTCGTGCAGGCCACGTACGCGGCCCGCGGCGTGGCGCTCCCCCGCGACAGCGACCAACAATCGCTCGCCGGCCGCGAGGTGCGGATCGACGCGGCCGGTGCAGGGTACGAGGCCGGCGACATCCTGTGCTTCACCGACGGGCAGCGCGTCTCGCACGTGGCGCTCTGGGCCGGCGCGGGTCACATCGTGCACTCGGCGCTCGCCCGGGGCGGCGTGGGATCCGACGACCTGTTCGCGGACACGCCGGGAGCGAAGAGACTGAAGGAGTTCCTGGTAGCAGTTAGGCGGTTAGCCGGGTAGCCGGTCGGGCGGTTGGTAGGACGGCGGAGTACTAACCGCCTAACCGGCCAACCGTCTAACTGCCTATCTTTCCCCCATGAAGCTCGTTCTTTTCGACGTCGACGGCACGCTTCTATGGACCGACGGTGCCGGTCGCCGCGCCATTCACCGCGCTTTGCTCGACGAGGCCGGCACGGCCGGACCGATCGACACCTACCGGTTCGACGGCAAGACGGACCCGCAGATCGTGCGGGAGCTCCTCACCCTCGCGCACCATCCACACGCGACCGATGACGCGATGATTCAGACGGTCTGTCGACGCTACGTAGATCATTTGCGGGCCGAGCTGGACCGTCCCGCCCAGTCCACCAGGATCTTGACAGGCATCGAGCCGCTGCTGGCGGCGCTCGAGCCCCACGAGCGGGCGGAGGGGGCGCTGGTTGGACTCCTCACGGGGAACGTGGCCCCGGGCGCGGCGTTGAAGCTCCGCTCCGCCGGACTGGACCCGGGGCGGTTCCGCGTCGGCGCCTACGGGTCGGACTCCGCGCAGCGGGGAGAGCTGCCGCGGGTCGCCGCAGCGCGCGCGGCGGCCCTGACGGGTGACGTCTTCGCGGGCTCCGATATCGTGATCCTGGGCGACACGCCGGACGACGTTGCCTGCGGTCGTTCGCTCGGCGCGCGGAGCGTGGCCGTGGCGACCGGTTTCTACGACGTCTCGGCTCTGCGTGCCTGTGGCGCTGCCTACGTGTTCGAGACTCTGGCGGATACGGCGGCCGTCCTCGACGCGATTTTCGCGTGAGCTCCGCATCTCCGTTGGACGAGCTCGAGGTCAAAGCACGTGTGGACGATCCCGACACGCTCCGAGCCGCCGTGGCTGGCGCCGGAGCGCGGCTCGAGTTCCGCGGCGAAATGAGCGACCGGCGGTTCGACCGCAAGCGCGCGCTGTCGCGACGCGACGAAGTGCTGCGCTTGCGGATGTTCCGGCCGGCAGACGGGAGCGCCCCATACGGCGTCCTCGCGTGGAAGGGCAAGCACTCCAAGCGAGGTGAGTACCGTCATCGCGCCGAGGTAGAGGCGCGGGTCGCGGACCCCGACGCCGTCGTGACGATCCTCGAGCAGGTGGGGTTCAAGGTCTCGTTGCAGATCGACCGGCAAGTCGAGATCTATCGACTCGCCGGGGCCGTGCTCCGCTTGGAGTGGTATCCTGCCATGGACGTGCTGCTCGAGGTCGAGGGGGAGCCAGGGGCCATCGAGCAAGCGATCGGTGCGACGGGACTGGCGCGCGAGGCATTCCTTCCGGAGTCGCTGCCGTACTTCGTGGAGCGGTACGAAGCTCGCACCGGCCGCGCCGCGCTGCTCGCCCGATGAGCCCTCAGGTCAAGATCCCCATGCCGCTGCGCGTGCCGGAGCTCGCGCCCTCGCTCGGCCGCGTCCTCGTGCCGCGCCGGCTGACCGAGCCATGGGTGCCCCTCGACGATATCCGCGAAGAGCTCGCGACGCGCGTGATGGAGCTGGGCGGTGAGGCGCGCGCCGCGGCGGTTCGCGAGGAGCGCGATCGTGTGCTCGAAGCCGTGAGCCGGCGCGCCTGGCTCGCCGTGTGGGAGGCCGCGGCGCGGCGCGCGGGGGAGCGCGTGACGGCGGCGGTGGACCTGGAAATCAGGCGCGCGGCCGATCGCGTGCGCATGCCGCGGCGTGAGCGGAAGCGCCGTCGGCTCGCCGGACCCGAGAAGCGCGCGATCAGCGCCCGGCTCGCCGCGGGAGGGGAAACCCTCGTGGCCGCCCTGGACGCGCTCGATGCGGCGGCGGCGCGGGTGCGGGAGGCGACGGTACTCGACAAGGACGCCCACGCCGATTGGCAGGAGGCATTGCGCACGGCGGCGCGCCGCCTGGAGGTCGCCTGGCTCGCCCTCGAGACGGAAGTGGCCGAGGAAGGTCGCACCTGGGCCGGCGAGATCGAGGCGATTGGACGCTGGCGCCCGCCGCTCTGGCCGCTCATCGCCGTGTGGACGCCCCTCGCCGTCCTCCTGCTCTGGCTCGGGCTCGTGCTCGGCGGCTACCTCCCCGCTCCAGCCTGGCTCGCGGCGCGGCTCGGATTCTGAACGGCGTGGCCGCGATAGGCGTCGGCGTCGATCTGGTCGAGGTCTCCCGCGTCGCGGCGATCATCGCGGACAAGGGCTCTCGGGTGTTCGAGCGGCTGCTCACGCCCGCTGAGCGGGCCTATTGTGAGAGCCGACCCGATCCCGCGACCCACGTGGCGGTGCGGCTGGCCGCCAAAGAGGCCGTTTACAAGGCGCTCCAGGGGAGCGAGGCGGCGCGCGGGATCGGATGGCGGGAAATCGAGGTGACGCGAGCGTCCGATGGGCGGCCCGACGTCGACTTGCGTGGCTTCGCGGCGGCCCGCGCGCGGGAGCTGGGCGTGACACGGGTGTTGCTCTCGCTCTCACACACCCATCAAGCGGCCGTCGCCATGGTCGTGCTCGAGGGCTCAGACTAGTTTCTGCTTGAATTCCCGACTGACTTACTCTAGTATTTGACACCTCGAGCTTTGAGAATCGTTCTCATCTACCGTAAGCCCCTCCTCGGCTTGTTGTTGAGCGCATGTCTGGCTGCCCCCGCTCCGGCAGCCGGGCAGGCGATGGATTCGCTCTCGGTGGCCCGGCGCACCGTCGCGGCCGCGTCCCTGGCAGTCAAGGAATACGCGAACGGTGTCCCGCCGACCGGTGGTGCCGTGACCGCGCCCGAAGAGGTGTCCGAGGCCAAAGAATTCCTCGAACACGCCCTCCTCGACGTGGGCTCGTTGCCGGCCCCGGTCCGGGCGACCGCGGACGCGGACATGCGCGCGATGGTGGCGATGATCGATCGCAAGGTCGCGCCCGACTCGCTGGCGGCGCGCGCGGGCGCCCTGATCAGACGGATCACGGCAGCGACGGGAGCGGTGCTCGATCCGTTTCCCACCCAGCCTCCGTCTCTGGCGCGGGGTGCCGCGGTTTTCAAGGAACAATGCGTACAGTGTCACGGTACCGCGGGCCACGGCGACGGGCCGAAGGCGCGACACCTCGAAGGGCCGCCGCCGGCCGACCTCGCGGACCGTACGGCGATGGCGGACGTGTCGCCGGTCGACGCCTATCGAAAGGTGACGATCGGTGTCGCGGGGACCGCGATGCCCGAGTTCGAGGAATCACTGTCACCGGACGATCGCTGGGCGGTCGCCACGTACATCGCCACGCTCCGGACCGACGACGCCATGGTACACGCGGGGTCGACGCTGTATGCCGCGAAATGCGCGTCTTGTCATGGCTCGACCGGCGGCGGAGACGGACCGTTCGCGACCAGTCTCTCGGTGCACCTGCCGGCACTCCGCGACTTGGCCGTCCAGGGCCCGCTGACGGACCGGGACCTGGACCAGCTCGTGCTGCACGGCAAACCCGGCGTGCCGATGCCCGGCGTGGTCCGCGCGCTCAATCCCCGACAGGTGTCGAGCCTCGTGGCGTTCCTCCGGGTCCTGCCCGCCGCCGAGCACCAGCAGGAGCGGGCGTCGCGCGAGGCCGTCACGTTCGCTGCAGTGCGTCGGCAAATCGACTCGGCCGTGACGCTGCGCTCCGACAAGATGGCCTTCGACGCGTATCTCACGTTCGAACAGGTCGAGCCGGCGGTGCGCGCCAGGAACGCTGGGCTCGCGACCGACCTCGAGTCCGCCTTCGCCGCTCTGCGCTCGGAATCCGCGCGTGGGAGCCCCGGTGACGAGGGGGCGCTCGAGGCAGTCCGGGCCCGCCTCCTCGGCGACCTCGAGCGCGCCGAACGACTCGTCGCCGATCGCGGCTCGGCGCCGACCCTGTTCATGCAATCGTTCGTGCTACTGCTCCGAGAGGGGTTCGAGGCGATCCTGATCGTCGCCGCGTTGATGGCGTTCCTCCACAAGGCCGGCGCGACGGATAAGCGCCGTCATGTGGCGGAAGGGGCGTGGGCGGCGGTGGGTGCGAGCATCGTGACGGCCGTGTTGGTCGAGCTGCTGTTCGAGATCACGCCGGGGCAGCGGGAGGCGCTCGAAGGCATCACGATGCTGCTCGCGACCGCCGTCTTGTTCTACGTCAGCTATTGGCTCCTCTCGAAGATCGAGGTGGCCAAGTGGAATGCCTTCGTGAAGGGCCGGATGGAGGATGCCCTCTCGAGCGGGTCTGGATACGCGCTCGCGTCCGTCGCGTTCCTCGCCGTCTATCGTGAAGGCTTCGAAACGATCCTGTTCTACAAGGCCCTGCTCACCTCCGCGGGTCCGGCGAGCGGCGGCACGGCGGTCCCGGCTGTGGCCGCGGGGATCCTCTCCGGGGCCGTGGGGCTCTTGATCGTCTACGTAGCGATCGATCGATTCGGGATGCGGGTGCCGCTGAAGCCCTTTTTCGCCGTCACGAGTGCGATGCTCTACTACATGGCGTTCGTGTTCGCGGGGAAGGGGGTCGCGGATCTGCAGGAATCCGGGCTGTTGCGCACCACCGTGGTCGAATGGGGGCCGCGCGTTCCGGTGCTCGGCATTTATCCCACGGTGCAATCGTTGTCGGTGCAGCTCCTCCTGATCGTGCTGCTGCTGATCGCGGTGGCGTGGCTCCAGCGTGACCGCTTCAGCCGGACCGGGCAGGATCGACGGCCGTCGTTCCCTTGAGGACGGGGGGCGCGGCCACCGGCGCCGCTTCGGGTTTCGACAGGCGGTGCATCACGATCAACCCGGCGACGATCAGCAGAATGCTCGTGAGCTGCGCGAGCGTGAACGGCCCGAGCAGGCGGTCGTCCTTGGCGCGCACGATCTCGATCAGGAACCGCTCTACCCCCGCGATCACCAGGTAGACGCCGAACCGCCACCCGACGGCGTGCCGGTGATTCCGCAACCGCCAGAGCCACGCGAACGCAAGCAGCATCAGCGCCGTCTCGTAGATCTGGGTGGGGTGCACGGCGACGACCTCGGTGGGGATCGCGCCGGGGGGAAACACCACGTGCATTTGTTGCAGGTTCGCGACCGTGGTGGGGGGGAGGCCCTCAGGGAACTTCATCGCCCAGGGCAGCGTGGAGGGAGTTCCGTAGTCGTCGTTGACGAGAAAGCACCCCACCCGACCCAGTGCGTACCCCAGGGCCAGGGGCGCCGCCGTGAGCTCCATGGTCCATCGCGCTGGAACGCGCTTCCACCAGCCCATCGCGAGCACGCCCGCTACGCCTCCGAGAAACCCGCCGTACCACACGAACCCCCCACGCCGGAACAGGGCATCCCACTCGCCGGTGAGCAGCACGTACCAGATCTTGGCGCCGACGATGCCGCCCACGACGGCCGCGAAAACGATGTCGGCCGCGTAGTCCTGTTTCATGCCGCGGCGCTGAAGGTCGACCTGAATCGCCCAGGCGGCCATGAGGAACGCCACCATCATCATGATCCCGTAGCCGGTGATCGTGATCGGGCCCAGATGGAACGAGAGCGGATAGATCGTCATGAGCGCGCGGCGCCGAAGGTGAGGGGGACGG
>DASQIB010000041.1:0-22199 GCA_035631795.1 Gemmatimonadales bacterium
TCCGCATAGTGGGCCGCCTGCGCCACCGTGCCCAACCGTACCCGATACCGCCTGATTACTCCGTGCATGAGCCCCCCTCTTCTAGGTCGGTTCGTGCTGCCGGGGCGGGGGCGTCGCAAGTCCCGCGCCCCGGGGGCATAGCGAAAGCACCGTGTTCCCCTGTGATCCGACTCACCCTGAGGCGGACCGAATCCGCCACACAACTGGTGCTCACCTGGTACAGGCCGACCGGTCCGGGCTCACAGACCGGGTCCCGCATGGGTGAACGATACACCACGGGGTGAGGCTAGCGACGATGACCGTTTCGGTCAAGCGCCGCGCGCCTCACCCCGTTCGTTTTTATGCGCTCAGCCTTCGACGATGATCAGATACTTCGACGCGGCCCAGAACTTCGCCGGGTCCGCGATCTTCACCGCGTGCCCCGTCAGCTTTCCATCCGAGCCGGGCGGTGTGTCGAGCGCCGAGGTATCCTGACGCGACACGATCCGGTATTCCTTGTCGGCGGCCGGCAGCGGCAGCTCCGTGAAGTGGCGGCGATCGGCCACCGTGAAGACGCCGGGATCGAGGTTGCGCGCGGGGACGAGCGTCTTGCCGCTCTTCCACAGCACGAACAGGAACCGCGCCCCACCTTCCTCCTGGACGATGCCCTTCTGCTCCAGCTCATCCTTCGTGCCCACGACGTAGTAGACCGTATTGTTGATCGTGGACATGTTCTCGAGCGTATCCTTCAGGGCCACGTTCTCGGCGGTGAGCGTCTCGACTTGCAGCGTGAGCGCGTCGATCGTTTCCTTCTGGTTGTCGATCACGCCTTGCAGGTTCTGTAAGGTCGAGCCGAGCGCGTCGCGCAGGCTGTCGGACAGGGTGGTGAGATCTTTGACTTTCTGCTCGCTCGCCTTGAGCCGCGGCTCGATGTCCTTCACGCGCGCGCTCATATAATGGATCTTCTGAATCAACGTGTCGCGCGACGCGCGCAGCGGCGACTCGGCGGACACCTTGAGCTGGCGCGCGGGGATGTTGACCGTCGCGAGCTCCCGGCTGATCTCACTCACGAGGCGGGTGTTCTCCGCGACCTCCTGCATCAGGCGGTCGCGCTGGGACGACGCCTGAGTCAGGCTGTCCAGGCGCGCCTGCACCTCGGGTGTCGGCCCCTGTTTGCACCCTACGGCGACGAGCAGCGCGATCGGGAGCCACGCGCCGCGCGCAAGGCGACGGCTGGTGCGAATCATGATCTCGGCCTCCTCATACCGGAACGAGTGTGATGCGGATCACACGGCTGTTGAATTGGAGCAACCCTTCTGTGTCGGACAGGTGCTACACCGGAAGGCGTGACACGGTTTCCTTCACACATATAGTCCCACTCGCTGAGAAATGGCAACGATAAACATCACCGAGGGTTTGGCCACACGGCAGGCGGACGGTGAGACGTACCTCCTGTCCCGCTGGCTCTTCCTGCGTCTCCTCGGTGTCGTCTACCTCGTCGCCTTCCTCTCATTGGTCACGCAAGTCACGGGCCTCGTCGGAGAGCACGGGCTCCTACCGGCGGGGGAGTTCCTCGCCCGGGCGCACGCAATATACGGGAGCTCGGCGTACCGGCTATTCCCCACCCTGTGCTGGCTCGGCGCGGGCGATGGGATGCTCGAGGGGCTGTGCTGGGCGGGTGTCGTGCTCTCCCTCCTCCTACTCGCGGGCGTGGCGCAGGCACCCGTCCTTCTTCTGTTATGGGCCTGCTACCTCTCTCTGTCCGTGGCGGGACAGACATTCCTGTGGTTTCAATGGGATGCGCTCCTCCTCGAGACCGGGCTGCTCGCGCTCCTGTTCGCCCCCACGCAAGTCGTACCGCGTCTCACGACCGAGCGCCCGCCGCTCGCGCTGGCTCGCTGGCTCGTATGGGGGCTGTTGTTCAGACTCATGGTGCTGTCCGGGGCCACGAAGCTCGCGAGCGGTGATCCGACGTGGCGCCATCTGACCGCGCTCGATTACCACTTCTGGACCCAACCGCTGCCGGCGTGGCCCGCATGGTACGCGCAATGGCTGCCCGAATGGATGCATCGGGGCATGACACTCGCCATCCTGGTGATCGAGCTCGGCGTCCCCTGGTTGATACTCGCGCCCGCTCGATGGCGGTACGCGCGCCGCATGAGGCATTCGGCCTGCGGGGCATTGATCGTCGGGCAGTTGGCAATCGCGCTCACAGGGAACTACGGGTTCTTCAACCTCCTGGCGATCGTGCTCTGCGTCCCGCTCCTCGACGACGCCTTCTTACGGCGCGTGCTGCCGCTCCCGCTCACGGCCGGCGAGCCCGAGCCCCGCTGGAAGGTCCACACCGTCCGCGGGCTCGGCTCGGTGCTGGCCCTGCTCGCGCTCCTCGCGTTTGTACGGGAGATCGCGCAGACCGCGCCGGGCGTCGGCCGGCCGCTCGAGAATCCACTGCTCGATGCCGTGGCGCCGCTTCGATCCGTCAATGGCTATGGCCTCTTCCGCGTGATGACCACGGAGCGGCCCGAGATCATCCTCGAAGGAAGCGACGATACGCTCCACTGGCGGGAGTACGGGTTTCGTTGGACACCGGGCGACGTGACGCGACGCCCCGCGTTCATGGCCCCGCATATGCCGCGGCTCGACTGGCAGATGTGGTTCGCCGGGCTCGACCCGGCGGGCGCGCAGCCGTGGCTCTTGCCGCTGGTTCGCCACGTGCTGGAGGGGACGCCGGCGGTCCTCGAACTGCTGGGTGCGAATCCATTCCCGGCCCGGCCGCCCCGGTATGTCCGGCTCGTGTACTACCGGTACCGGTTCGCCGAGCCCAGCGAGCGAGCGAGGAGCGGGGCATGGTGGCACCGCGAGCCTGTCGGGTATCTGACGCGGGCGCTGACGGTTGCCGACTTCGCCGCACCCCGTTGACCCCGCTCCCCGGCGGCTTATCTTCCGGTCCTCGCGCGGGCCTTCCGGTTCATGCCCGCGCAATTTGTTTTTAGGGCATGGCCTTTGCGGAGTGTATCAGATGAAAGCGACCGATATCCGACGTGGTCACGTGATCATCATCGACGGGCAGCCGTCCCGTGTCCTGGAGTTCACACATCGCACGCCCGGAAACCTGCGTGCGTTCGTCCAGGTTCGGCTCCGTAATCTCGTCACGGGGAACACGTTCGACACGCGTCTCGCCGCGACCGATTTCATGGAAGAGGCGCCGCTCGAAACCAAGGAGTTCCAGGTGCTCTACCGCGATCAGGCGGGTGTGCACGTGATGGACACGAGCACGTACGAGCAGCACACGCTCGATCCCGAGGCGGCCGGTGACAGCGGGGACTGGCTGCAGCCCGAGATGCACATTCAGGTCGAGTGGCTGAACGGCCGGCCCGTGGGCATCGAGCTGCCGTCTGTCGTTGAGCTGACCGTCGTGCAGACGTCTCCGGTGATGCGGGGTGCCACCAAGACGGCGAGCACCAAGCCCGCCAAGCTGTCGAACGGCGTCACGGTCCAGGTACCGGAGTTCATCTCCGAAGGCGAGAAGGTCCGGGTGGATCCGCGACAGGGCGTGTACCTGGAGCGCGCCAAGTAACTGCATGCGTTCAGCCGCCCGACTCGACACGCTCGGTACCGAGCAGGCCTACGTCGTCCTAGCGGCCGCCAAGCGGCTGGAGGCCGCGGGGCACCACGTCGTGCATCTCGAGATCGGCGAGCCGGACATGCCTACGCCGCCGCACGTCGTGGAGGCGGGGGTGCGCGCGCTGCGGGACGGCCTCACCCGCTACGCCCTCGCGGCGGGCGTTCCCGAGCTGCGCGACGCGATCGCGCGTTCGCTCGCGCAGCGTGGCGTCCGCGCGACCGCCGAGAATGTCGTGGTCACGCCGGGGGCCAAGCCGATCCTGTTCTGTACGGCGCTCGCGCTCATCGAGCCCGGGGACGACGTCCTGTGTCCCGACCCCGGTTTCCCGATCTACGAATCGGTCGTGCGGTTCGCCGGCGGACGCCCAGTGTACTATCCGCTCGACGAGTCGCGCCGCTTCGCGCCCGACGTAGCGGCGATCGCGGAGCGCATCACGCCGCGCACGCGCGTCTTGATCCTCAATCTGCCCCACAACCCGACGGGCGGTGTGGCCACTCCGAGCGATCTCGAGGCGCTGGCGGCGCTGGTCGAGCGCCACGATCTCTGGGTGATCACCGACGAGGTGTACGGCCGGATCCGCTACGATGGTCAGTGGGACAGCATCGCCGCGCTCCCGGGTATGTCGGAACGCACCGTGATCGTCGACGGCTTCTCGAAAGCGTATTCAATGACGGGATGGCGGTTGGGCTACGGCGTGATGCCCGCCTGGCTCACCGAGCCGATGACCACTCTGTTGATCAACAACGTGTCGTGCACCGCCACGTTCGTCCAATACGCCGGACTGGCCGCGCTCACGGGACCGCAGGACGCGGTCACCGGGATGGTCACCGGCCTCAAGGCCAAGCGCGATCTCTTGGTGCGGGGACTCAATGCGATCGACGGGATACGCTGCGCGTCGCCGGCGGGTGCCTTCTATTGCTTCCCGGACATCGGCGGCGTGGTCGACCGGACGGGTCTCGCGTGCGAGGCGTTCGCCGAGCGGCTCCTGGCGGAGCAGCACGTGGCGGTGCTCGCGGGGACGGCGTTCGGCCCTGGTGGGGCGGGTCACTTGCGGTTGTGCTATGCCACGGCGCCCTCCGAGCTCGAGCGGGCGTTGGGCGCGATCCGGACATTCGTGGGAGCGCTGACGCCCGTCCCCGCTTGACCCGGCCGGTACTCCGGGTATCTTCCGACTCACAATCGTTGCACCCGTGGTGATTTGCCGCGTATTGCCGCCACGTTAAACAAGGTGCTAAAAAGCGACCGCCCGCGGCTTTTGCCCGGGCTTTTTTGTTGAGGATCCGATGCCGGCCACGTCGTCCCGTATCTCCGTCCCCACGTCGCCCGCCGCGCGGCCGCTCGCCGCCCGGCCCTTGCGCTGCCGTCACTGCGGGGTGGAACGCGCCCCCGCTCCGCTCGCGATCTGCGAGCGATGCCTCGGACCGCTCGACCCGGTGTATGACGCCGGTCGCCCGCTTCCGGACCCGGAAACGATCGCGCGCCGCCCTCCGTCACTCTGGCGATACAAGGAATGGCTGCCGTTCGACGGTGATCCGGTTTGGTCGCTCGATAGCGGGTTCACACCGCTCATCGACGCACCCGCGCTGGCGCGGCGGCTCGGCGTGGCCCGAGCGTGGGTGAAGAACGACACCGTGTCACACCCGTCATTGTCGTTCAAAGACCGCGTCGTCGCTGCCGCGATCAACGCGGCCGCGGCCTTCGGTCTCGATACGATCGGCTGCGCTTCCACCGGCAATCTGGCGAACGCGGTCGCCGCGCACGCGGCACGGGCCGGGCTCACGGCGTGGGTCTTCATCCCGGAAGAGCTCGAGCGTGCCAAGATCATCGGGACCAGCGTGTACGGTGCGCGGCTCGTGCGCGTCCGCGGGACGTACGATGACGTCAACCGCCTCTGTGCTCAGGTGGCCGACCGGTTCGGCTGGGGGATCGTGAACGTGAACCTGCGCGGCTACTACGGCGAAGGCTCGAAGACCGTCGCCTTCGAGATTGCGGAGCAGCTTGGCTGGCGGCTCCCGAGCGCCGTCGTCGCACCGATGGCGGGTGGCTCGCTCTTGACCAAGCTGCGCAAAGGCTTCGGGGAGTTTCTCGCCGCCGGCCTGGTTCACGGCCAGCCGCCACGGCTGTTCGGCGCGCAGGCCGCCGGATGCGCGCCGATCGTGAGACTGCTGGAGCGCGGCGGAAATACGCTGGAGCCGGAGGTGCCGCAAACGATCTGCCGCTCGCTCGCAATCGGCAACCCGGCCGACGGGGTGTCGGCCGCCCATGCGATGCGGGAGACCGGAGGTTGGGGCGCGGCGGTGAGCGACGCCGAGCTCGTCGAGGGGATCAGCGCGCTCGCGGAGGACGTGGGCGTCTTCGCGGAGACGGCCGGTGGGGTCACGGTGGCCGGGGCGCTCGCTCTGGCTCGGGCGGGTCACCTCCATGCGAACGACGAGGTCGTCCTGTGCGTCACCGGCCACGGCCTGAAAACGCTGGAAGCGGTGCTCGACGTGATCCCCGAAGCCCCCGTGATCACGCCGCGACTACGCGACGTGCTCCCGTTGATCGAGTCGATCGAACAAAGGAGCTGACGTGTCCGTCACCCTGAACCTGCCTTCGGTGCTCGCCGGCCACACCGGCGGAGCGCGCACTATCCAAGCGACGGGCCGCACGCTCGGCGAAGTAGTGGCCGATGTCGCGGCGCGCTATCCCGGCCTCGCGCCGCGCCTGCGGGACGAGCAGGGGAAACCCTATCCGTTCGTGAATTTCTACCTGAACGACGAGGACGTGCGCTTCCGCGGCGGATTCGCCGCGCCGCTGCAGGACGGAGACGAGGTGACCGTCATTCCCGCGATCGCGGGCGGCTGACTCACAGTCCCGCATCAACGGCGGCGACGCGCGCGAGCCCGGCCCAATCGATCTCTCCCCAGCCTCGCGCTACGGCGGAAACGTAGCGGTCGCGCATCAGGCTCGCGAGCGGCATCGGCGCGGCGACCGCCTCGCCCGCCTCGAGCGCGAGCCTGATGTCCTTCAAGCCGTACTTGAGCTTGAAGCCCGCGGGCTCGTAGCGCTCTTCGGCGATGAGCTTCCCGTAGTTCTCGTAGATCGGCGAGCGGAACAAGTGGCCATTCACGACGTCGAGGAGATCGCCCGGCGCGACATCGTGCTTGCGCGCGAAGGCCACCGCTTCGCCCATTGCCTCGATGGCGGCCGCGAGGAGAAAGTTGCCGGCGAGCTTGATGACGTTGGCGCGCGGCGGCGCGTCGCCCGCGCGCAAGACGCCTTGCCCGATCGCTTCGAACAGCGGGCGACAGCGCGCGATCGCCGCCGCCGGTCCCGCGGCCACGATCCACAGCTTCTTCGCGTCGGCGGCGTCGGGCCGACCGAACACGGGCGCCGCGACGTAGATCTGTCCGGCCGACTGGTGGCGCTCCTCGAGCCACCGCGCGAGACCCGGGCTAACGGTGCTCATCGAAACGTGGATCGCTCCGCGGGGGAGCGCGCCCAGGACCCCGCGATCGCCGAGCGCCACCTCTTCGAGCGCCGCGTCGTCCGCGACCATGGTGAACAGAACGTCCGCTCCCCGAGCGGCAGCTGCCGGACTGTCGGCAACGGTGGGCGCGAGGGACTTGAGAGCGTCGGCCCGCGCGGCGGTACGATTGTAGACGGTCAGCTTGTAGCCGGCTTGCAACAGGTTACGCGCGATGGGCAGACCCATGTTGCCGAGACCGATGAAGGAGATTTTCATATCCGACGTAACCCTCGACGGAACAGGAGTGTTCCGCGCGACGTTCGCGTCGGGGGAGGGGGAGAGGACACCATGACGTTGCCAACCCGCCCGCTCGGGACGAGCGGACTCGAGATCACGACGGTGGGCTTCGGCGCCTGGGCGATCGGCGGCGGGGGCTGGGCGTTCGGCTGGGGACCGCAGGACGACGCCGACTCGCTCGCGAGCATGCGGCGCGCGATCGAGCTCGGGGTCAACTGGATCGACACGGCCGCGGTGTACGGGCTGGGCCATTCCGAAGAGGTCGTGGGCCGACTGCTTCACGACCTCCCTGCGAGCGAGCGCCCGCTGGTGTTCACCAAATGCGGGCTCGTCTGGGACGATCGCGACCGCATGGCGGAAGCGCGCCGTACCCTCGAGCCCACATCGATCCGGCGCGAGGTCGAGGCGTCCCTGCGCCGGCTCGGCGTCGAGCGCATCGACGTGTATCAGTTCCACTGGCCCGACGAGACCGGCACCCCGCTCGAGAACTCCTGGCGGACAATGGTTCGGCTGGTCGAGGAAGGCAAAGTCCGAGCAATCGGCGTGTCGAACTTCGACGTCGCGTTACTGGCACGCTGCGAGGGGATCCGGCACGTCGACTCGCTACAGCCGCCGTTCTCCCTCATCCGTCGCGACGTCGCGGTGCGAGAGATCCCGTGGTGTGCGGCGCACGGCACCGGCGTCATCGCCTACAGTCCGCTGCAGTCGGGGATCCTCACTGAGAGCTTCAGCGCCGCCCGAGTCGCCGCGCTCGCGCCCGACGATTGGCGCCGCCGCAGCGCCCAGTTCCGTGCGCCGAACCTCTCGAGGAATGTCGCGCTCCGCGACGCGCTCAAGCCGATCGCGCGGCGCCACGGGACGAGCGTGTCGGCGATCGCCATCGCCTGGGCCCTTGCATGGCCCGGTGTCACCGGAGCGATCGTGGGTGCGCGGACGCCGGCGCAGGTGGACGGCTGGATCGGCGGTGCGACGGTCGAGCTCACGTCGGCGGATCTGGAGGAGATCGCGGGGGCCGCCACGCGCACCCGCGCTGGGTCAGGACCCGCGCAGCCTACGGTCAGTGGAGTGGCATAGCCCGCACCTCTCGCTGAGCGGCCCGCACCCACACCCGGACTTCCGCGGGTGTGGGTCGCGGGCCGTGCAGCCGATGTACACGCCGCCAGACGGAATCGGGGGGCGCGACGGCGAGGTCGTCCACTGTACCGTTGCCACTCGCGATCAGCGCCGCCGCGTGGGCCGTCCCGATCCCGCGCAGCGTCACGAGACGGGCCGCCTCCCGCACCGCGCGCGCGTCCGCCGGGCTCAGGTTGGCGCGGTAGGCGATCTCCGCCGCTGGAGCACGCGCCAGCCGAAACACATCCGTCCATCCCGCGTCGCGCACTCGATACAATACCGCGTTCGGTACGCCGGGAACGTCCGCCAGCCGAGGCTCCGTCGAGCTCACGGTCCAGTGGTCGATCCCCACGAGCACGAGCAGCGCGAACGCGGCAGACGCGAGCAGCGTACGTCGCGTGGTGATTGAAACAAGGAGATGGTACAGCGACCACACCTCGAGCGCGAAGAACGGGAAGCCCAGGAACCCGACGAGCGGCATCTCGAAGATCTTGAGACCTTCGAGAAACGGCACCGTGTAGATCCAGCGGCCGCGCGCCACCGAGTTGAACGTCTCCCACAGCACGCCGGCGAACAACCCGGCGGCCATCAAGCGCGCGATTCGGCCCCAGCTGCCTCGCGTGATGTCCCCGAACAGCGACCGCTCGGGGTCGCGCGCGTAGAGATGAAGCTCGGCCATGAGCCACACGGTGCCCCACGTGAGAGGGTGGAGGAATCGCGGAAAGGCGAGCGCCGCGACGAGCAGGCCCAGGCCGGTCCAGCCCGCGATCCGCAAGCGCGTCGGGTCGAGAGCGACCGAGTGCCAACGCACGTCACGCCAGACTCCCAGACGGTCCAGTATGCGTTCGCCGAGCAAGACCGCGGGGGCGACCGTGGCCAGCGAGACGGTGATACCGACCCAGCGCGCGAGCCGGCCCGCGGGAAGAAACACGTAGTACCAGTCCTGGAGGCGGAAGTTGATCGCCTCGAACACGAACCAGATCACCGCCGACCACCACAGCATCAAGATGAGATCGCGCGGGCGGGCGAGCAGCGACTCTCCGCCGAGCAACACCACCGTTTGGTCGAGGATGACGAGCGTGGGATACCAGGCGAACACGTAGAACCAGGTGGGGAAGGGCGGGATCTGGTAGGACAAGAGCACGGCGGCGGCGATCAACGCGATCACCGCCGCCGCCAGGCTCACCCGGGCTCGAGCGACAGCGTCGCGCCCCGCGCCCCCCGGCGCCCCGTTCAGGCTCGCTCCTGCTCGAGCTGGCGGCCCAGCTCCATGATCGTGTCCACACAGATCACCGCATCGGCGAGCGTCGAACGAAAGTTCGTGACGCAGCCGCGTAGCACGAACGTCCCGTCGAGCGTGGTCCCGGAGACGAACATCCGTCCGTCGCGATGCGTTCGATCGAGCAGCGTGCGGTTGAACGCGTTGGCGTCGCCGTGGCGCGGCACGTACCGCACGCAGAAGCAGCTCAAGTCGGATGCCACGGGGACTTCGAGCCGCTCCTCACGCGCGGCGAGGCGCGTGATCTCTCGCGCGACCGCGATATCGTTGCGCCACAGCTCCCGATACCGCTCGAGACCCACCGCCTGCATGACCGCCCATACCTTCAGGGCCCGAAACTCCCGCGTGAGCTGCGGGCCCAGATCCGAGATCCAGACCGATCCTTCGAGATACGAATCCTCCTCGAGCGCCAGGTACTCCGCCCGATGCGCGAACATCGCGCGCAACGTGGCCGGGTCCCGGACCAACGTGGCGCCCGCTTCGTAGGGCACGTACAGCCATTTATGCGGATCCATCGCGACCGAATCGGCGCGCTCTATGCCGCGATACAGCGGCGCGAGCTCGGGCAACGCCGCGCCAACCGCGCCGTAGGCCCCATCCACGTGGAACCAGCATCCGTGCTCCTGGGCCACATCGGCAATAGCCGATAGCGGATCGACGACCCCCGTATTCACCGTCCCCGCGCTCGCGACTACGCAGATCGGATGGAGTCCGGCCGCCCGGTCGTCGGCCACCATGGTGCGGAGCGCCGCCACGTCCAACCGGTATTCCCGGTCGACGGGCACCAGGCGCAGAGCGTCACTCCCGAGCCCGAGTACCTCGACCGCCCGACGGATACAGGAGTGGGCTTCGGTTGACGCATACAGCGCGGGCTGTCGCGCGACGCTGCGTAACCCTCGCCGGCGGCTCCCCGGGAGCTTGGCCTCACGGGCAGCCGCCAAGGCGACGAGGTTCGCCATCGAGCCGCCGCTGACGAGGAGCCCACCGGCGCCGCGCGGCAGCCCCACCAGGGTGGCGAGCCAATCCATGACCGTCAGCTCGACCTGCACCGCCATCTGGCTCGTTCCGGCGCAGTTGTTCTTGAGCGTCGCCGCGATCACCTCCGCGGCGATGCCGACGGGATGAGGGGGCGAATTGATGAATCCCCACCAGCGCCGCTGGCCGACGCCGAGCGGATAGGGGACCACGTCCCGCGCGATGCGATCGAGCACGCGGTCGAGGGGCTCGCCGCGCTCCGGCAGGGGCGCCGCCCGCCATGCCGCGACCAATTCCTCGGGTGGTCGCGTGTACGCCCGCATCTCGGGCTGGCGCTCCCAATGCCGCGTCGCGATCGCCGCGGCCTGATCGAGCAGTGCCCGGAATGCGTCGGGCTCGAGATCCGGCGAGGTGCGGCTTCGCCGGCGATCCACCGCCGTCATCGCACGCTCCCTGCCGCAGGAGTGGCCGGTGCGGGCCGGAACAGAAGATCCTGGTAGTCGAAGCTGAAGTCGGCGAGCGGCGAGACGGCGGCCATCTGAAACCTGTCGATGGACCCGTCCGGGTTCAGGGCGAAGGTCACGTAGGCGTCCTCGAGGTGCCGCGCGCGCCAGTGCGCGATGAAGGTGTCGTGCTGCCAATGCTCGAGATCGCCGATGAAGGCGGGGGAACGGCTGAACCGGAGTACCAGCCTGCCCCCCTCGAGCGCGAGGGCGACGTCGCCGTACAGGTCGTCGCGGTAGCGGCCGGCGTAACGCTCGAGGGGCAACGAAGGCCCGGACGCGGAGTCGCGCACGGTGCGGCCGGCGCGCAGCGTCGAATCGGCGCGTGCTTGCTCGAGCCGCGCCGCCTCCGCGAAGGCCGAGACCCAATCGGTCCGCGGGCGCGGTGCGCCCAGAAGGTCGTCCAGCAGCCGATAGGAGAGGGCCGCCATGAGCGCGCTCTCTGAATTCGTGAGCACCACGATGCCGAGCTTTTCCCCGGGCACGAGCGTGATCTGCGATGTCATTCCCGCCAGCCCGCCCGTATGAGAGACGACCTTACGTCCCTGATAGTCCGTCAGCCGCCACCCCAGCCCATACTCGGCGAAGTTGGGCCGCAGCGCAGCGAGCGGCGGCGGAGGGTCGCCGATGGGGAGGATGGTCTGCCCCGACCACATCTCGCGGGCCTGGCGTTCGCTGAACAGGCGACCGCCGGCAAAGCGGCCCGAGTCGAGTCGGCAGATCAGCCATTTCGAGAGATCCATCACGGTGGAGGCGATCCCGCCCGCGGGTGAGACGTTCTCCACCGAGTCGACCGGCACGACCTGCAGCAGCCCTCCATCTACTGAGTGTGGCGTGGCGGCGTTGGCGCCCGAGACGAAGTACGCCGTGGTCGTTCCCGTTTCGTTCATGTCGAGGGGGGTAAAGATGCGCTGGCGCACAACGTCGTCCCACGTCGCGCCGCCCGCGGCCGCCACGACCTCGCCCGCGACGACGTAGAGCACGTTGTCGTAGGCGTACTGGCTTCGGAAGCTCGAGACCGGTCGCGCGAACCGGATCCGGTACGCAATCTCGGCGCGACTGTAGTTGGAGTGGAACCAGAGCAGATCGCCCGCCCCGAGCCCCAGGCCGCTGCGGTGCGTGACCAGGTCCCGGATCGTGAACTCGCGCGTCACGTACGGGTCGTACAGCTGGAAGCCCGGCAAGAGTCGCGTCACCGGATCGTCCCAGGAGAGCTTGCCGGCGTCCGCCAGGATCGCGAGCGCCGCCGTCGTGAAGGCTTTTGTGTTGGACCCGATCTGAAAAAGCGTGTGGGCGTCCACCGGCGTCTTGTCGCCCAGCTTGCGGACGCCGTATCCGCGCGCGAACAGCACCTTGCCGTCGCGGACGACCGCGACGGCGGCCCCCGGGGTCTGCAGGGTTTGCAGTCCCTTGGCCACGTAGGCGTCGAAGTCTTTCTGGCGGAAGCCCTGCGCCGCAAGCTGTACCGCGCAGAGAGGGGCGAGAACGGCGGCGAGGATGGTCGACCGCATTCCGAACCTAATACAGCAGCTCGTACGTGAGTCGGAACGCGCGCCCCGGCTGTGGAACGAAATCCTTGGTGACCGACAAGTGATCGCGGTACACCGTGTTGAATACGTTGTCGCAGTGGATCCCGATATTGTGCACCAGGCCGTGTTGCACGAGCCGCATGCCGGTCCCGACGTTCATCACCGCGTAACCGGCCGTGGGGGTGTCGCCGTCCCCGAGGCGGGTCTGGCGTGCGGCCATCCGCCCCTCGATCACCGCAAGGTACCTTCCGTCCTGGTAGCTGCCCCGGACCAATCCTCGCAATGGCGGCGTGAACGGCAGCGGGACGTTCCGCCGTGTGTCTTGCGCGTTCACATAGTCGCCGCTCGCGGTCAGCGCCACGCCGGCCAACGGTTCGACGGTGATGCTGCCTTCAAGCCCCGCCAGGCGCGCCCGTGTGGCGGCGAACTGCCGGACCGGGAAGTTCTGAATCGTGTCGCCGCGCAAGAACGCGTAGATGTAGTGATCGATCGTGTTCAGGTACGGCGAGACCTCGAACGTCGCGGTTGCAAACGAGCCCTTGAGAGACGCGTCCAGGCCGAGCCCCGTCTCGGGGCCGAGCGTCGCGGTGCCGATCGAGAACGTGCCGCTGGCTGCGTCCAACCCGTTCGCGAACAGTTCTTGCACCGTTGGAGCGCGGAACGACCGCGCCAGGCTGATCGAGCCGGTGACGTTGGGCGTGAACCGGCGGATCGCGCCCAGGGACGCGGTCAGCGCGTTGGCGAGCCGGGACGCGTTGATGGTGCGAAACACCGAATCGGACGACTGCGGATACGGCCGTGTCTGGATCTTGTTGTAGTCGAACCGGAGGCCCGCCTGCAGCCGGGTCCCGGGCGCGGCCTTATACTCCTCGTAGGCGTACGCCGCCAAGCCCGTGGTGCGCGAGTTCGGCCCGAGCGGCTGATCGCCTTGGATCGTCATGTCCTCCACGTTGACCCATAGGCCGATCGCACCCGCGACCGCCTTGAGAGCCGTGTGGCGACCCTGGAGGAAGGCGTTGAATTCGCGCTTGTGGAAGTGATTGGCCTGCGGCGCGGACACTCCGGTCGAATCTTGTTCGGTCGGAAACTCCGAGTGTCCGTAGTCGTTGTAGCTCGCGTTCAACTTCCAGTCGGAGAAGAACGGGCCGCCGCTGCTCAGGAGGCCCCGCAGCTCCACAGTGTTCCGGTCCTGAGCGATGCGCGACGTGGTCGGCGGCACCGTCGACCAATTGGGGTTGGGCGGCACTCCTGGGATGCCGTAATTCATTTCGTAATGTTTCGCCCCAATCCCGATCGACCCGCGCGCGCTTTGATAGCTGTAGCCGGCGCCGAGCTCGCTGCTGTGATCGAAGGACTGCGGCATGCGGTCGAGCGTGAACGGCATGCCGCTCGCCGGATCCACATAGGTTCCCGAGGGAATGTGAATGTCGTTCGTGTGGACTCCGCCCGCCGAGACGTGAAACGCGTGGCTCGCGCCGCTGAAGACCTGGTTGATGTACCCCGAGTACTGGTCGCTCCCGGAGCTGAGATCGGCGATCGCGGTGCCGGACACCGGATGGTCCGCGACCGCCGGCACGATGTCGGTGAGGACGTTCACGAGACCGCCGATCGTGCTGGGCCCATAGAGGACCGTCGCGGGGCCCCTCACGATATCGATCCGCGAGATCGCGGCGGCCGCGATCGGCGTGGCGTGCGCGGGATCGAACGTCGCGATATCACCGATGCGCAGTCCGTTTTCCAACACCAGCACCTCATTGTCCCCCAAACCTCTCAGGATGGGACGGGACGGTGCGGACCCGTTGAGGCGGGCCGCGACGCCGGGGAGATCGGAGATTTTCTCCGAGAAGCTGGCGCCCGCGCTGTTCAATAACTCGACCTGCGACCGCGACGCCGTGGACTGGTACTCGTCGCTTGCCTTTCGTGCCACCGGCGACGCGGAGACGACGACCGGATCGAGGGCGAACGCGGATGCCGGGAGGTTGAACTCCAGGGTTATCACGGCGGACTCGACCTGCACCACATGCGTCACCGACCGGTAGCCGATGGCCTCGACCGACACGGTGTACCGCCCGTTGGGCACGTTCGAGAACGCGAACTGTCCGCGGGCACCGGAGCGCAACGAGCGGTCGAGCTCGAGCACCCGCACGGTCGCGCCGACGACCGGGTCATGACCGCTGCGCACCGTTCCGGCGATGATCTGTGCCGGAGCGTTGGCGCTCCAGAGCATCGCGAGGGCACAAGCGAGCGCCAAGGCGGTGACAGCCGTGTGGGTGTTTCTGGCTGGTGGTCCGGTCACCTCTTCTCTCCTCCGGCGCCGACGGCGGGCACGTTGAGATCGTGCAGCATTTTATTGAAGGCGGCCAGGTCCGCGTTCTCGATAGTCTTAAGGGTGGCGAGCTCTTTGTCGAGCCTCCCGGCGAGCTCGGTGAACACTTCCTGCTCCTGCGACGTGGGCGCCGCATCCGCGCTCTGGACCATGGCATTGAGGGTCAACAGCTGGTTGTAGATCTGGATCGGCCAGTGCAACGTGGATTCGTCCGCATGGGCGTGCGGCTCGCTGATCCGGCCGCGTACCGCCTCCAACCGGCCTTTGAGCGAGTCCGCTTGCGCCTTGATCCGCGCCGCCTCCGGCCGCCCCTTCGTCCACTCCGTCCAGCTCGCGAGCTGCGCCTCGACCTGCTGGACCCGATCCACGCCGGCGACCAGCGAGTCGATACGGTCGTGGATCTTGAGCGCGAGCGCGTACTGCGCGAGCAGGTCGGCGGTCGACGTCGTGACCCGCGAGTCGTTGACGACGGTAAAGGGCTGCGTCAGGCTCTGACCGCCGGCGCTGAGCTTCACGGAATAGCGGCCAGGGGGCGCCACCGGGCCTTCCACCAGGCCCTCGTCGATGACGATGTCCTTGGCTTTCTTCGCGTCCGGCCCCCGCAGGTTCCACACGAACCGGTTGGTCCCCGCCCGCACCGGCACCGCGGAGTCGCTCGGCGTGTAGGTCGCGCTGTCGTCCCGGCCGGTCGAGTCCGCCTTGCCCGTGAACGTTCGGAGCACGGCGCCCGCGCTGTCGAGGAACGTGAGCGTGACCTCCCCCGCCGGTCGTTCCCTGAGCCAGTACGTGACTACCGCTCCCGGGAATGGATTCTCGCCGACCGCGGGGATCGGACGCGTGCTCCGTCCGCCCGCGAACCGCACCGCGGGCTCGGGCGCGAACAGCTGGGCGGCCGCCCCGCGCACGGTCGGGCCGAGCTGGCGCAGCGGGGAGATGTCGTCGAGTACCCAGAAGGCGCGACCATGCGTCGCGACGATCAAGTCGCTGCCGTGAATCGCGATGTCCCGCACCGAGCTCCGCGGGAGGTTGAGCTGCAGCGACTGCCAGTGCGCGCCGTCGTCGAACGACACATAGATGCCGGTTTCCGTGCCCGCGAACAGGAGGCCGCGCCGCGTCGGGTCCTCGCGAATGGAGCGTGTGTACGCCCCGTCCGGAATGCCGGTCGTGATCTTCACCCACGTCTTGCCGTAGTCGGCGGTCTTGAAGAGATACGGCGCGAAGTCGTCCTGCTGGTAGCGGTTCGCCGCGAGATACGCGGCGCCCGCGTCCCCGTGGGAAGGCTCGATAATGCTCATACGGGCGAACCTGCCGAGCCCTTTGGGCGTGGCGTCCTGCCACGTCTTGCCCGCGTCGGTCGACACGTGCACCAGCCCGTCATCGGAACCGGCCCAGAGCACGCCCGCCTTCACCGGCGACTCCGCGAACGTGAAGATCGTCGCGTACCACTCGGTGCCGGTCATATCGCGCGTGATGGGTCCGCCCACCGGGCCGAGCGTGGCGGGATCGTGCAGCGTGAGGTCGGGGCTGATCGCCTCCCAGCGACTGCCGCCGTCGGTCGTCTTGAACGCACGCTGCGCGGTGACGTACAGCGTGTTGCGGTCGTGCGGCGAGAAGACGATGGGGAAGGTCCATTGAAACCGAAAGGGGACATCGGCGGCAGCGTGCCCATCGTAGTTATTGAGCCACACGGAGACGTCCCGCTGCTGCTTGATGCGATAGTCGAACCGCGTCAGTGTCCCCATGTACGTTCCCGCAAAGACGATGTTGGGATCGCCCGGCTGGGGCGCGATGTACCCCGACTCCCCGCCGCCCACGTCGTACCAGTCGCGGAGGGTGATCGCGCCCTCGTCGGACCGACTGGCGATTGAAACCGTCGAGTTGTCCTGCTGGGCGCCGTAGATGCGATACGGGAACTGGTCGTCCGTAATCGCGTGGTAGAACTGGGCGGTCGGCTGGTTATATACGGTCGACCAGGTCTCGCCACCGTCGAACGACACGGTGCCACCCCCGTCGTTTCCCTCGATCATCCGTTTGGGATCGGCCGGGTCGATCCAGAGGATGTGGCAGTCGCCGTGCGGCACGCGGATGCGCGAGAACGTCGCGCCGCCATCGACCGATCGCCAGGTGCCCAAGTTCAGGACGTAGACGGTATTCTCGTCCTTCGGGTCCGCGGTCACGAACGAAAAGTACCACGGGCGGACCATGAACTTCTGGTCGGCGTTGACGCGGTCCCACGTCTTGCCCGCGTCATCCGAGCGAAAGATGCCGCCCGCCGAGTCCGGGGCCTCCACGCTCGCCCAGAGGCGAGAGGCGTTGGCTGGAGAGACGGTGATGCCGATGCGCCCGACGGGGCGCGGCGGCAGGCCATGATTCCCCGTGATGTCGGTCCACGTGCCGCCGCCGTCCGTGCTCTTCCAGAGCCCGCTCTTGCCGCCACCGGCGGCGAAGCCCCAGGGGGAACGCTGATTCTTCCACAGGGCGGCATACAGGTTCCGTGGGTTCGTCGGATCGAGGGCGAGATCGATCGCGCCCGTCGAATCGTCGACGAACAGCACCTTCGCCCAGGTCTTGCCACCGTCGCTGGAGCGGAAGACGCCGCGTGTGGCGTTCGGTCCGAACGCGTGTCCCATGGCCGCGACGTAGACGACGTCGGGATTGGTCGGATCGACGCGCACCGCCGCGATGTGGCGCGTGTCCTCCAAGCCAAGGTGATGCCAGGTGTCGCCGCCGTCGGTGGAGCGCCACATCCCGTCGCCGTACGTGAGGTCCTCACGCCAGTCCGCTTCACCCGCGCCCGCGTAGATCACATTGGGGTCCGACGGCGCCACGGCGATCGCGCCCACCGACGCGATGTCGGAGGACCCGTCGGTCACGTTGCGCCACGTCTCGCCGCCGCTCGTGGTCTTCCACACGCCGCCGTCCACCGCCCCGAAATAGAACGTCAGCGGATGGACCGGGTCGCCCGCGACCGCCGCAACACGCCCGCCGCGAAATGGCCCCACCAGGCGCCAGTGAAGGGCACGGAAGGCGGGGTCGACCGCGACGGGAGGCGACACGCGGGTCGAATCCGGACGCGAAGGAGGGCTCCGTTTCGGTCGCTGAGCGGCGAGCGAGAATGCGACGGGCACAGCCACGAACAGGGACGTGAGCGCGCGGCCGGTCGTGACCCTCGACATGACGAGACTCCGGTGACTGGGGGGCCGGCAGCATATCCCGCGGCCTGCGCTCTCGCAAGCCACGGGAACGAAGGGGCCCGACCTCACAGGCGTGCGGCCGGGCCCCTTCTCCACCAGGAAGCGGGTGGGCTAGTTCTTATCGTACTGGAGCGCGAGCTTGAGCTGCTCCAACGCACCGTCGATCGCGCGGATCGCTTCCACTCGATGGCCCCCGAAGTCGTGGGCTGCCTTCTGCAGATGCATTCTGGCACGTGCCAGGGCGCGGATCGCCGCGTTGATCTCAGGATGCGGCTCCGCGTACGATATCGCAGCCGCGTGGGCAGGGGCGGGGGGCCTCGCCGGGCCAGAGGGGGTCGCGGCGACGAGGGCGACCGGCAGAGCGAGCACGGCGATGAGCGGAGCGGCGCTGAGGCGCATGGTTCCTCCTCCAGAGGGGAGAGCCGGCTTCGTGGTCACACGCTTGACCCTCGTTGCCCGGACACCGTCACTCCTCGTCTGCAGCCCGCTTGAACATCCAATACTCGGGGCCCGCGGCCGACTCCGGCCAGTCGGCGAAATGCTCGCCGCCGCGCCACGCCTCATCGCTCGAGTCCCCCCCCCACTGCCACGGCTCGGCGTCGCGATGGACGTCGCCACGCCACGCCTCCCGATCCTGGGCCCAGAGTCGCTCCAGGTCGTCGTCGTCGCGCCCCCCCCAGTCGTCGGAACGCCATCCGTGTGTCATACATGCTCCTTGTGCGCCGCTCACGCGCGGCACATTGCGGAATCGCAAAGGGCGTGCCCACACTTGGCGTGCACGACAAGTCAGCCGGTGCTATAACGATAGGGAGAGCGGCCGGCGCCACCGTAATCCGCCGCACGTTCGCAGAACACGGGAGCGTGACCTCGATCACCATGCGCATCTCAGTCACCTACCATCTGGCGGGCTCGCGTCGCGCCGCGGCCGTCACGGCTCGCGACATCGCGTTCGAGCAGACCGTCGAGCTCCCGCCGGACACCGTCCCCCCCGACGTCGCTGAGCGCGTCGCCGGGCGGGTGGAGTCCGTCACGCCGCTCGGCCGCGGCCGCTCGGCGGCCGTCGTCTCGTACGACCCGGCGGTGATCTGCGGCGACCTGCCGCAGTTGCTGAACCTCCTGTTCGGAAACATTTCGCTGAAGGCGGGCATCCTCGTCGCGGACATCGCCTGGCCGACGGAGCTGCTCGAGGGGCTCGGCGGCCCCGCGCTCGGCATCGCCGGCATGCGCGGGTTGGCGGGCGTACGCGATCGGCCGCTCCTTTGCACGGCGCTCAAGCCGCTCGGCCTATCGGGGGCGCAACTGGCGGAGCGCGCCCATCGGTTCGCCCTCGCCGGCGTCGATCTCATCAAGGACGACCATAATCTGGTCGATCAGCAGACCGCTCCCTTCCGGGATCGCGTGGAGCGGTGCCAAGAGGCCGTGCGGCGCGCGAATCGAGCGACCGGCGGCAACACGCTCTACTTCCCGAACGTCACGGGGGCCCCGATGGAGCTTGCCGCTCGGGCGACCTTCGCGCGCAATGCCGGGTGCCACGGCGTGGTCGTGAACGCGTTGCCCGCGGGACTTGGCGTGCTCCGGCCGCTCGGCGCCGCGGGGCTCGCCGTGGTGTCACACCCGTCTCTCGCTGGGGCGTTCTTTCACGAGGATCACGGCATTGTGCCGGCCGTGTTGCTGGGCGATCTGTTCCGGATCGCGGGGAGCGATGCCGTTATTTATCCGAACGTGGGCGGGCGGTTTACTTTCTCAGAAGCGACCTGCGCGGCGATCAACGCGCGACTGCGCCGGCCGCTCGGACCCGTGCAGCCCGCTTTCCCCGTGCCCGCGGGCGGGATCGACGCCGCCCGCGTGCCGCACTGGATCGAGCGCTACGGGGCGGACACCATTTTCCTCCTGGGCGCGAGCCTGTACCGGCAGCCGGACTGGGCGAGCGCGGCGCAGCGGCTGGTCGAAGCGGTGAGACGACACGGCGATGGATGATCGATCCAAGGTTCTCAAGTTTCGAAGCTACGGCTGGGACGGTGTCCCCGTACGAGAGTACAAGACGGGAGACGCTCCCTATCGGGGTGTGACGCGGCAAACGTTGCTGGGCGAGGGGACGGGCGAGGAGCCGTTCTCCTTTCTGACCCGCTATTTCGAGATCGAGCCGGGCGGCTATTCGACCCTCGAGCGACACCTGCATCCGCACGCCGTGGTCGTGATTCGTGGCACCGGTCGCGTGACGCTGGGCGAGCGGGCCTTCGATATCGCGCCGTTCGATTGCGTGTACGTGTCGCCGGGTGTGGCGCACCAGTTTCGCGCGACGGGGAACGAGCCGCTCGGCTTCCTGTGCACGGTGGATCGGGTGCGGGATCGCCCCGAGGTGGTGTCGTGACGTTCCAGTCGGTGAACCCCGCGACGGGTCAGGTCATCGAGACGTTCGAGGAGACCTCGCCCGAGGCCCTCGATCGCATTCTCGAGCGCGCGGATACGGCGTCGCGTGCGTGGAGCCGCCTTCCTGTGCGCGAGCGGGCGGACCGGCTGCGGGTCGCCGCCCGGATCCTGCGCGAGCGGAAGGACGCGTACGCCCGCACCATGGCGCTCGAGATGGGCAAACCGTTGGCGCAGGGTGTGGGTGAGGCCGAGAAGTGCGCTTGGGCGTGCGAGTACTACGCCGATCAGGGGGAGAGTTTCCTCGCGCCCCAGCCGCGCTCGACGGACGCTTCCAAGAGCTATGTGCGGTTCGACGCGCTCGGTTCGGTGTTCGCGATCATGCCCTGGAATTTCCCCTTCTGGCAGGTGTTCCGGTTCGCGGCGCCAGCACTCATGGCGGGAAACGCAGGCATACTGAAGCACGCCCCCAATGTCTCCCGCTGCGCGCTCGAGATCGAGCAGGTATTCCGCGACGCAGGGTTCCCCGACGGATTGTTTCGAGCGGTGCTGCTCTCGAACGAGGCGGCGGCTCGTGTGATCGCCGATCCGCGGGCCCAGGCGGTGACGCTCACGGGTAGCGATCGCGCGGGCAGTCAGGTGGCGGAGCAGGCGGGTCGCCACTTGAAGAAGACGGTCCTCGAGCTGGGCGGCAGCGATCCGTTCATCGTGCTCGGAGACGCGGATCTCCATCGCGCCGTGGCCACGGCGGCCGAAGCGCGTCTGATCAATAGCGGCCAGAGTTGCATCGCGGCGAAGCGCTTTATCGTCGTGGAGTCGGTGGCGGAGCGCTTTGTCGGCCAATTCGCCGCGGCGCTGCAGGGCCGGAAGGTGGGTGACCCCCTCGACCCCACGACGCAGATCGGACCCCAAGCGCGCCTCGACCTGCGAGAGAACCTCCACGCGCAGGTGCAGGAATCCGTGAAACGCGGTGCGCGGCTGCTCCTGGGTGGAAAGGTGGCCCCCGGCCCGGGCGCCTTCTATCCGCCCACGCTCCTGGTGGCGGTGGAGCCCGGGATGCCGGCGTTCGACCAGGAAACGTTCGGGCCCGTGGCCGCGGTGATCGTTGCCAAAGACGAGGCGGAGGCGATTCGGCTCGCGAACGCGTCGCGGTACGGGCTCGGGGCGTCGGTGTGGACGGCCGACCGGCGGTGTGGCGAGCGGATCGCGCGCGAGCTGGAAGTCGGAAGCGTGTTCGTGAACGGGCTCGTCAAATCTGATCCACGCCTGCCGTTCGGCGGGGTCAAGCGGTCCGGTTACGGGCGCGAGCTCTCGGAGTACGGGCTGCGCGAGTTCGTCAACGTGAAGACCGTGTGGGTCGCATGAACGTTCGGGTCGGCACGTCGGGCTACAACTTTCCCGAATGGAAGGGCTCGTTTTACCCGGCGAAGATCCCGGCGGCGCAGATGCTCGAGTTCTACGCGCAGCGGCTGGGGACGGTCGAGATCAACTACACCTTTTATCGGATGCCGAACGCGAAAGCGGTGGCGGGATGGGACGCGGCGACGCCGGCCGGCTTCAC
>DASQIB010000042.1:0-6460 GCA_035631795.1 Gemmatimonadales bacterium
CAGCTTGGAAGGCTGATGCTCTACCAACTGAGCTACGCCCGCGCGCCGAGTGGTGGGGGAAGGATTCGAACCTTCGTAGGCTGACGCCGGCAGATTTACAGTCTGCTCCCTTTGGCCACTCGGGCACCCCACCTCGCCGGCAGCGCACGCGATCCCCCAAATCATCTTCTTCGGCCCCAGTGACAACGCACCCCGCGTTCCCAACGCGCGGGGTGTGGTGTTCCCTCCAGGCTCGTGAAAGGGTCGGGGCAGTGTGTTCCTCTTCGGCAACGTGAGCTGACGAAGGGACTCGAACCCTTAACCTGCTGATTACAAATCAGCTGCTCTACCAGTTGAGCTACGTCAGCTGGTCGATCGCCAAACTTTACAGACTCGAAGCTTAAGGGGAGAAGGCCGCTATCGCAAGGGACGTGCCGTTAACGACTTAGACGAGTCGCCACTTGGTTCCGGCGGGCGAATCCTCGATCTCGACGCCCTTCGTCCGCAGCTCGGCGCGGATCCGGTCGGCTTGCTTGAAGTCCTTGGATTTGCGGGCTTTGTCGCGCGCCGCGATGCGCTCGGCGATCCACCGTTCGAGCGTCGGGTCGGCGGTCTTCCCGCTCGGCAGGATGTCGAGGACCCCCATGGCCCGGTCCAGGGCCGCCCGCGCGGCGGGGACGCCCGCACGACCGGCGCCGGCGTCGAGCGCGCCGTTGCCCTCGTGTGCGAACTCGAACAAGGCGGCGCAGGCACGGGGCGCGTTCAAATCGTCGTCGAGCGCCGCGCGAAACGCGGTCTCGAACCTGGCAGCCAACTCCGCCAGCGGCCCGTTTCCCGTTTCCCGCTGCCCGTCCGCGAGTCGTGCGGAGAAGTCTCCCAGCCGCTTGACGCCCGCCCCGGCCGCGGCGAGCGCCTCGTCGGTGAACTCGAGCGCCTTCCGATAATGGGTTTGCCAGAACAGCAGCCGGACCGCCGCGGCGTCGACGCCCTGCTCGCGCAGGTCGCGAACGGTGAGAAAGTTGCCGAAGCGCTTCGACATCTTCGTTCCGCGAACGTTGAGGAACTCGCCGTGCATCCAGACGCGCGCGAACGGCCGGTCGGTCGCGGCCTCGGATTGCGCGATCTCATCTTCGTGGTGAGGAAAGATGAGGTCGACCCCGCCTGCGTGGATATCGAGCGTTTCGGCGTGGCAACACATCCCGATCTGCTCGAGCGACATCGCGGAGCACTCGAGGTGCCAGCCCGGGCGGCCGCGTCCGAACGGCGCGTCCCATGCGGCGCCGACCTGCTCGTCGAGCCCGTCCGCCTGCTTCCAGAGCGCGAAGTCGCGCGGGTCGTCCTTGGCGTACTCGTCGCTCGACACGCGCGCACCGGTCTTGAGCTCCCGAGTGTCCAACCGCGAGAGCCGGCCGTACGTCGGGAATTTCGCGATCGCGAAATAGACCGAGCCGTCCTCCCCCTTGTACGCGACTCCGCGCTGGAGCAGGCGCTCCACGAGCCGAATCATCGCGGGTATCGACTCGGTGGCGCGTGGATACGCGTGCGCCGGCTTGATCCGCAGGTAATCGCGATCCTCGTAGAACGCCTGCACGAACGGCGCGGTGTGCTCCGAGAGCCGCTTGCCTCCCGCCGCGGCCGCCTTGATCGTCCGATCGTCCACATCGGTCAGGTTCATGATGTGGTACACGTCGTAGCCGGAGTACTCGAGGTACCGGCGGAGCAGATCCTCGAACAGGAACGTCCGGAAATTCCCGATGTGCGCGAAGTTCCAGACGGTCGGCCCGCACGTATAGAGGGTGACGCGCGGCGGCGCGAGCGGCTCGAACGGCTCGACGCGACGGGTGAGTGTGTTGTACAGCGAGAGGGTCATCGGCGCGGCTGAAACGTAGGACCACCGAATGGGCGGGTCAACGCGGGCTCGCAGACCACGGGACCGTTCCGGAACACCAGGACCCGCGCGCGGGCCCAGCGCGCCGACGCGCCGTCCACGGGTGACAGCAAACCACGGCGGACCAGCCGGGCACCGACGTCGGTGACGATGAGAAGCGGAGCGTGATCCTCGGTGCGGCTTGCAGGGATCGACACGCAGCGACGCTAGCGAGGGGGCACCACCGGCGGGCACCCGATCCGCGCCACGCCGATCGTTATTTCGCAGGCTGCATAATGGCGGTCGCGCCCCGTACGATTGCATCGACGAGCGGAGCGGAATCGAACCGCACCGGATCCGTCGCCGGCAGTCCGGTCTCGCGGGCGGCGCGCATGACGGCAGCCTTCGCCTCCACATCGCTCAGGTCGTAGGTGTTGAGACAGATGCCGATCACCTTGGTGGGCCGGACCGGCGCCGCGGCGCGCTCGTAGATCTCGACGAGCTCCGCAAGCGGGGGAATCTTCACCCAGGGCTCACGTCCGTGATAATCGCCGATGTATTCGCGACTCGCCTGATGACACAGGATCAGGGCGTCGGGGCAGCAGCCGTGCAGGAGTCCCAGGGTGACACCGGAATACCCCGGATGAATCAGGCTGCCCTGCCCCTCGACCAGGATGATGTCGGCGTCCTTAGCGGCTTCGAGGACGAGCCATTCCGCGGCGCCGGCGATGAAATCGGCCACCACGGCGTCGACCGCGATGCCCCATCCCTCGATGAAGATCCCTGTCTGGCCGGTCGCCACGAATCGCGTACGCTGCCCGCGCTTGAGCAGCGCGTTCCGCAGCTCGACCTGCGCGGTCATCTTCCCGACGTTGCAGTCAGAGCCAACGGTGTGCACCACGTAGGCGTCCACTTCGGCCGCCAGGCCGTCCGCCACGGGCAGATTGGGCGGTGGCTTGCGCGCGTCGAAGATCCGGACGCCCCGCTCCCGCGCGAGCGTCCCCAGCTCCGGGTCGTCCCCGATGAACGTGTGGAGGCCGCTCCAGATTTCGAGCCCGCGCTCGATGGCAGTGCGGAGCCAGGCGCGCCATTCGACTGGCAGTCGCCCGCCCATTGGTGCGATGCCGATGAGCACGGCGGTGGCGCCCGCGCCCCCCCCCAAACGAAGGCCCTGCTCGAAATCGCCCACCACCGGGATGCTCCCGCCGAAGCCCAACACGTCCTGAACCGTCTTGCCCGCGTGCGCGCGGTCGAACACGCCGACCACCCGTTCGGGCATGTAGCGAATGCAGCAATTCGCCGTCTTCGACGTCATCGGCTCGAACTGGCCGTCGGCGAGGATGAGGAATTTCACGCGATGGCCTTCGTCTTGGGCACCGGAAACTCGCCGGTCGGGCGCAGCACGGCGGGCTCCTCGAGCGCGATGTCTCCGTAGATCTCTGCCTGTACGACGTGGCGCACCACGACCAGCGTGACCGCGAGCACCGGAACGGCGACCACGAGCCCCACGACGCCGAGCAGCGTCCCCAGCGTCAGCACGCTGGCGATGGTGAGTACCGGGGGCAGCGACAGCCGCCGCTCCATGATGCGCGGCACCACGAAGTTCGCCTCCACGACGTGAACGAGGACCCCGAGCAGGATCACCGACACGACCTTGAGCCAGTCTCCCGTACCCACGACGAAGAGGGCGGGCAGGAGCGTCGATACCAGGGTCCCGAAGAACGGCACCACCGCGACGAGGCCGGTGAAGATGCCAAAGGCGAGCCAATAGGGGACGCCGAGCACCCACAGGCCGATCGCGGTAAGGGAGGCGAGGACGAGCATCGCGAGGAGCTGGCCGACCACCCAGGCCCGGAGCGTGGCGCCGGCATCCTCGAGCACGCGCGCTCCGACAATTCGGTGCCGCGGCGAGACGAGGGCCAGCATGCCGTCGCGATACAGGCTCGGTTGCACCGCCAGGTACAGCGCCATCACGACGACGCTCGCGCCCTCGATGAAGAGCTTGCCGCCCGCCGTGACGTACGGGAGCAGCGATCCGCGCAGGAACGTGGTCGCGTCGTTGATGAGCCCGGCGACCAACCCGGACTGGGGGTTGGCCAATTCCGTGTTCCGCAGGAACGGGTACTCGCTGGCCCAGGCCGCGATCACGTTCTGGATGTTCGTGAGTGTCTGGGGCAGCCCCGAGATGAGCGCCTGAGTTTGCTCGACGACGGGTGAGAGAATGATGGCCCCGATGCCCACCACCGCCCCGAGGGTCGCGACCACCGCGATCGTGAGACCCAACCAGCGTCCCAACCGAAACCGCCGCTCGAGCACATCGGTGATGGCGGAGAGATAGACGGCGCACAGGACGGCGATGAAGACGAGCTGGAGGACCTCGACCACCCGGATGAGGAACCAGATGGCGAGGGCGGCAACGAAGAGCGCCACGAACGTGGCGCCCGACAACCGAGAGGGAGTGGTGGGGGGAGACGGCTCGGCGTTCAGTGGTGATCAGGTCCGGCGTCGTCGTCCTCGACCAGCTCCGCCTCCGTCGCGCCCTTCCCGAGCTGCTTCGACTCCCCCCCCGAGCCGGCCGGGAGCATGCCCAGCTTGCGCTTCAAATCGAGGAGCTGTTGATCCGCATCCGCCTTCACTTCCAGGCTCTGGAACTGCTTCACCAGCGTGTCGCCCGAGAGGTCCTCGTTCACTTCCGCGGCCGCGATGAGTTTCCGCTCCTCGTGCTCGATCTGCTCCGTCATGCGCTCGAACGTCTCGAACACGCTCTTATCGCCGATCGAGGACATCGTCTCCTGAATGCGCTTGTGCGCCTCGGCGCGCTTCTGGCGCGCGATGAGGATGTTCTTCTTCCGCTTGGCTTCCTCGATCCGGTCGTTGAGCTGACGCAGCGACAGCTTGAGCTTCTCGGTCTCCTCCCGATGCTTGACCCACGTCTCGTGCAGCTGGACGGCGCCTTGCGCGTGCTCGTTGTGTCGCAGCAGCGCCTGCTTCGCGAGGTCGTCGCGCCCTTCCTGCACGGCCAGGACCGCCCGGCGCTCCCAGTCCTCGGCGCTCTTCTTCTCGGTGTCCACCTGGGCCGCGAGGCGCTTCTCGTCGGCGATGGCTGCGGCCACCTGCTGCTTGGCCTTCGCCAGCTGACTGCGCATGTCGACGATCAGCTGGTTCAGCATCTTTTCCGGGTTCTCGGCGCGATTGATCAGGTCGTTGATGTTGGACCGGATCAGCGTCGAGAGACGGTCAAAGATTCCCATGAGAGCCCTCGGTGTCCTGGCGCGGCGTCACTGTCCCGCGCCCAACGTGCGCTCCCGCCGCTCGGCGAGCATGCGCTCGGCGAAATCTAAGCGCTCGGCCAGCTCGGAAACCTGCCCCTGGAGCTGTGCAATCTGCTGTTCCACCGCCGCCACGCGCTGTGGATCCTCTCCCCCACCGAGCCGGCGGTGCGTGCGCTGCCGGATCCGTTCCGCTAACGCCTCACCGATCGCCGTGCGGGAGAGCACCTTGATGACCACGACGCCCACCACCGCAATCACCACGATCGCGATGAGCGGCATCACCTGGTCGACCACGGCGTTCAGGTCCAGGCCGGGCGGCAGTGGTGGGCCTTGCATCACGTGGACCCCGTACGCCGATCGCCCGCGGGCAGTTTCCCTTCTGCGTCCCGTGTCTTCGCCAGCAGGCGCTCCGTAAAATCTACTCGCTCCGCGAGTTCCGCCACTTCCCGCCGCAATTGGTCCACCGCCTCCATGAGGTCGGCCTGCCCCGCGCCGGCACCTGCCGCTTCACTCCGCGCCTTGATCGTCGCGGCATGCGCCCTGGTGAGCGACCGCACGATCAGCCACGAGAAGAATCCTCCAAACAGGACGATGGGGATCAGGGCGAACACCGCGTCCGGATTCATCAGCTCCTGGCCGGTCCGATCCGCTGGTCCTCGCGGTTCTTGGCGAGCAGGCGCTCGGCAAAGTCCATCCGCTCACTCAGCTCGCCGAGCTCGCGGCGCACGCTCTCGAGCTCCGCCTGGAGCGCGTCGCGATGCTCGGCGAGCTCGGCGTGCATCTCGTCGGCGCCCGCCGCGGAGCGGCCGCGGATGCGGTCGGCCACCGCCCGGCCCACGGGGGAGAACGAAATGGCGATCAGCGCTCCACCGCCGAAGATCAGCACGATCGCGAGGACGCCCTCGATGTCCATGCTCAGCGCGGCGGGGCGACACGGTCGGGTTGCCGCTCCCTGGCGAGCAGCCGCTCGGTGAAGTCGAGTCGTTCCTCGACCTCGCCCAGGCGGTGGCGGAGCTCTTCCACCTCGGCGGCCAGGCGCTCCGCCTCCGTCGCCCCGAACCCCGCGGCGCCGAGTGGGAGGCCCTGCTTCGCCGCCTTGAAGGCGATCCATTGCTCGTCCGTCTTCGACCACCCGCGGATCCATTCGGCGAGCGCCTTCCCGACCGGGCCCGTCAAGACCAGCGTCGCGCCGATCACCAGGGCCAAGCCGATCACGCCAACGGCGGGTGCCCACTGTCCCATGCGGCAAATCCTCCTCGTCGTGAACTTACCGACCTAGTCGGCCACCGCCAGCACCTTCCGCAGGAATTGCCCGGTGGACGAGCCTTTCACCCGCGCGACC
>DASQIB010000043.1:0-22616 GCA_035631795.1 Gemmatimonadales bacterium
GGTGGAAGAGCAGCGCAAACGTGACCCGATCTCACAGCTCGCCATGAAGCTCAAGGAAGAGGGTACGCTGGATCAGGCCGGCCTCGACGCGCTCGACGCGGAGATCCGCGCGGAAGTGGAGGAGGCGGTCCGATTCGCGGATGCGAGTCCAGACCCCGATCCCGCCGAGCTCACCACGCACGTGCTCGCCGACTGATGGCCACGCTCACCTATCGCGATGCGCTCAATCAGGCGCTCCGCGAGGAGATGCAACGGGATTCCGACGTGTTCCTCATCGGGGAGGAAGTCGGCGTCTACCAGGGCGCCTACAAGGTGAGCCGCGGCCTGCTCGAGGAGTTCGGGCCGACGCGCGTAGTGGACACGCCGATTGCGGAGCTGGGCTTTGCGGGGATCGGCGTCGGCGCCGCCATGGCGGGTCTGCGGCCCGTGGTGGAGTTCATGACCTGGAACTTTGCGGTCCTCGCCCTGGACCAGATCGTCAACTCCGCCGCGAAGATGCTGTACGAGTCGGGCGGCCAGATTTCGGTCCCGATCGTGTTCCGCGGCCCGAACGGCGCCGCGCTCCAGCTCGCGGCCCAGCACTCCCAGGCCTGGGAATCCTGGCTGGCCCACATCCCGGGCCTGAAGGTCGTGGCGCCGGCGACGCCGGCGGATGCCAAGGGCCTGCTCAAATCGGCGATCCGCGACAACAACCCGGTCATCGTGCTCGAAGGCGAGATGCTGTACAACGTCAAGGGCGACGTGCCGGAGGGGGAACACGTCGTTCCCCTCGGCCGCGCCGACGTGAAACGGCCGGGTCGCGACGTTACCATCGTGTGCCACTCCAAGACCGTGACCGTCGCCCTCAAGGCCGCCGAGCAGCTCGCCGAACACGAAGGGGTCTCGGCCGAAGTGCTCGACCTGCGCTCGCTGCGCCCGCTCGATGAAGCCGCGATCCTCGAGTCCGTGGCCCGCACCAACCGCGCGGTCGTGGTAGAAGAGGGGTGGCCGCACTGCGGGATCGGCGCGCAGGTCGTCGACGTGATCCAACGGGACGCTTTCGACCAGCTCGACGCACCGGTGCTGCGCGTGACCCAGGCCGACGTGCCCATGCCGTACAACAAGCAGCTCGAGCGCCTCGCGAAGCCGAGCGTCGAGCGCGTGGTCGCCGCAGCGCGACGCACGCTGTACCTCGACTGACGCCGCCCTCCCCCCGTGGCCACGAACGTCTATATGGAAGCGCTCTCCCCGACGATGGAGGAGGGGCGCGTGGTGAAGTGGCACAAGGCCGAAGGCGACGCCGTGAAGACCGGCGACACGTTGGCGGAGGTCGAGACCGATAAAGCCGTCATGGACCTGATCGCGCGCGCGGACGGCGTGCTGCGGCAGGTCAGTGTCGCCGAGGGTCAGACGGTACCCGTGGGTAAGATCGTGGCGGTCATTCTCGGCCCCGGAGAGACGTCCGCCCCCGCACCGGCTTCCGCGCCCTCCCCCCGGCCGGCGGTCGCTGCGACGACGGGGAGCGGGGAGCGGGGAGCGGTACCCTCCCAGGCGACGCCAGCCGACGCCACGCGGGTGAAGGCATCCCCGCTGGCGAGACGGATGGCAAGAGATGCCGGCGTTGACCTGAAGCTAGTGACCGGAACGGGTCCCGGTGGTCGAGTCACAAAACGAGATATCGAAACAACGGGGAGAGGGGAGAGGGGAGAGGTACGCCCCGCCCCACAACCGCCCGCGTTGCAGCGGAGCGAACCTCTCCCTTCTCCCCTCTCCCCGGCGGGTGGGGGTGGCGGGGCGGCGTACGAAGACGTCCCTCTCACGCAGATCCGCAAGACCATCGCAAAGCGGCTCGTCACGTCCCTCGGCCCCATCCCCCATTTCTTCCTTACGACCGAAGTGGATATGGAGCGGGCGGCCGACGCACGCGATGCGCTCAACCGCCAGCTCGGGGACCAGGGGAAGATTTCCTACAACGATGTGATCATCAAGGCGACCGCACTGGCGCTCGTGAAGCATCGGGCCTGCAACGCCTGGTTTCAGGACGACCACATTCGCTACTGGAACGAGGTCCACCTCGGCATGGCGGTGGCGGTGGAGGACGGGCTGATCACTCCGGTGATCCGGAACGCCGACCGCAAATCGCTCATTGAGATCGGGCGGGAGGCGCGAGAGCTGGCCGAGAAGGCTCGCAGCCGTCGGCTCCAGCCCACCGAGTACACCGGATCGACGTTCTCCGTCTCGAACCTGGGGATGTTCGAGATCGACCAGTTCACGGCGGTGATCAATCCGCCCGAGGCGGGTATCCTCGCGATCGGGGCCGTCACGCAGAAGCCGGTGGTCGTGGGTGGTCAGCTCGCGCCGGGGCGCCGAATGCGCATCACGATGAGCTGCGACCACCGCGTCATCGACGGCGCCACGGGCGCGGCGTTCTTGAAGACGCTGAAACAGATGCTCGAGAATCCACTCGCAATGCTGCTTTAGGGAGAATCGTCAGTGGCGAATACGTTCGACGTCATCATTCTGGGCGGCGGGCCCGCGGGTTACGTCGCCGCGATCCGCTCGGCGCAGCTCGGCATGACCACCGCCCTCGTCGAGAAGGACAAGCTCGGCGGCGTGTGCGTCAACATCGGCTGCATCCCCACGAAGGCCCTCCTCCACTCGGCGCACATCGCCTCGATGCTGCGCGACGCCAAGGAGTTCGGCGTCGAGGCCGGCGCGGTGAAAACCGACTATGGAGTCGCGATGCAGCGCTCCCGCAAGGTGAGCGATCAGAACTCGAAGGGCGTCGAGTTCCTGATGAAGAAGAACAAAGTCACCGTCGTCAGGGGCACCGGCGTCCTGCAGCCGGGGCGCAAGGTGAAAGTGGGCAGCGACGTTTACGAAGCGAAGAAGGCCGTCCTGATCGCGACCGGGTCGCGCGTCAAGGGTCTGCCGCAGATCGGACTCGAAATCAACAAGACCACCGTGATCTCTTCCGACGAGGCCCTGTTCCTCGTGAAGGCTCCAACGTCGCTCGCCATCATCGGCGCGGGCGCCGTGGGGATGGAGTTCGCCAACATCTTTCACGCTTTCGGAACCAAGGTCACCCTCATCGAAGCGCTTCCCCGTATCCTGCCGCTCGAGGACGCCGAGGCGTCGGACGCGCTCACGAGGAGCTACAAGAAACGGGGCATCGAGGTGATCCCGGCGGCCAAGGTCAAGAAAGGAACACCGGCCAAGGACAAGGTCACGCTGGAGGTCGAGGCGGGCGGCGCGACCCAGAAGGTCGAGGTCGCGGCCGTTCTCATGGCCGCCGGGCGCGCCGTGAACACCGAGAACATCGGCCTGGCGGAGTGCGGCGTCCAGGTCAACGAGCGCGGTTTCATCAAGGTGGACAAGAACCTCCAGACCACGGCGCCCGGCTACTACGCCGTCGGTGACGTGGCCGGCCCGCCGATGCTCGCCCACAAGGGGATGCGCGAAGGCGTATACGTCACGGAGCTCCTGGCCGGCCAGAAGCCCCATCCGATCAAGTACGACAACGTCCCCAGCGTGACCTACTGCCAACCCGAAGTAGCCAGCATCGGGCTCACCGAGGACCTCTGTAAGGAGCGAAGGCTCGAGTACGTGGCCGGCCGGTTCCCCTTTTCCGCGAACGGGCGGGCGCGCGGGACGGGCGAGACCGAAGGGTTCGTGAAGATCCTGCGTGAGAAGAAGTACGGCGAAATCCTCGGCGCGCACATCGTCGGTGCCCAGGCTTCCGAGCTGATCCACGAGCTGACAGTGGCCCGAGAAAACGAATACACGGTGGAGGAGGTCGAGCTCGCGATCCACGCGCATCCGACATTGTCGGAAGCGGTGGCCCAGGCCGCGCTCGACTCGCTCGGCCGGGTGGTGGACATGTGAAAGACCCCCTGGCGATCGGGCTCGGCGCGCTCACGAGTGGTGTGGGGCTCGGCGGCGGCACCATCGTCGCGGGGCTCGCCATCGTCCGGTCCCTGGAACATCACGCCGGCACCGCCGGCTACGAGGACATCGCCGGTGACCCGGTCATCGCCGCGACGTTCGCCGGTCTCGCGGTCGCGGCGACGTTCGGCTGGCGACGCACGCGCGCGCTCGAGAACCTGTGGCAGCGCGGTGTCATCGGGGTGATGTCCGCAGTCGGAGCCATGCTGGTCGGTTTCATCGCGTGGCCCGTCGATCGGTGGCTCCAGACGCCAGGGTTGATCGCGTGGGCCGTCACGAGCTTCATCGTCGGCGCCACCGGAAGCGCGTGGGCCGTCAAGGGAAGCCGTGAAGACGCGGTGAAGGAGTAGCCGGGGTGGCCGATCGTACGCTGCAGGTCTTTGACGCCGGGCTCGTGCCCTACCGCGATGCGCTACCGTGGCAGCGCGCCCTCGCCCAGGCTCGTATCGATGGGGGGTTGGCGAACGACCTTCTCCTGCTGCTCGAGCACCCGCCGGTGGTGACGCTGGGTCGCGCCTCGCAGGCCGCACACGTCCTGCGTCGGGAGGGAATCGACATCTTCGAGATCGAGCGCGGGGGTGACGTCACCTTCCATGGCCCCGGGCAGCTCGTCGGCTACCCGATTCTCAACCTCACGGGCCACCGACGCGACCTGCATTGGTATCTCCGGACCCTGGAGGACGCGATCATCATCGCGCTCGCCCAGCTCGGGATCCCGGCCGCCCGGAACCCGCCGCATACGGGCGTCTGGACTTCGAGCCGCAAGATCGCGAGCATCGGGATTCACGTGAAGCAATGGGTGACGTGGCACGGGTTCGCCCTGAACGTGACCACCGATCTCACGCAGTTCGACCGCATCGTGCCGTGCGGAATCCCCGGAGTGGAGATGACATCGGTCGAGAGGGAGCGGGGAGCGGGGAGCGGGGAGCGGAACCTCCGGGAGCAGGCCGTCCGGGCGGTGATCAGAGGATTCGAAACCGCATTCGGTGTCACCACGATGCCGTCAGAGAGCAGCATCGCGGAGCTGCGTCCCGGCGCAACGGCGCAGACGTACTGACGGCGTGACCAAGTACCTCGACGAGCTGCGCCAACGGAATCCCGTGTCTCCGGAGCGACTGCCCCCCGGGCAGGTGCTCACCACGAAGTGGCCCGTCCTGCACTACGGCGACGTCCCCCGCGTCGACACTCGCACGTGGACGTTCGATGTGTCCGGCCTGGTCGATCGACCGTTCACGCTGACGTTCGACGAGCTGGTCGAGCTACCGCGTACGTCGGTGCAGTGCGACATCCATTGCGTGACGCGGTGGAGCCGGCTCGACAACGACTTCGAGGGCGTACCCGTGCAGCTGTTACTCGCCCGCGCTGGTGTAAAGCCGGAGGCGGCGTTTTGCCTGGTGTCGGCCGAGCAGGGTTTCACCACGAACCTCCCGCTCGGCGATCTCGATCGACCGGACAACCTCATCGCGTTGAAATGGAGCGGGGAGCGGCTGACGCCGGAACATGGTGGGCCCGCCCGGCTGCTCGTGCCGCACCTGTATTTCTGGAAGAGTGCCAAGTGGGTTCGAGGCCTGACGCTGCTCGACGCGGACGTGCCGGGCTTCTGGGAGCAGAACGGCTATCACATGCGGGGCGATCCGTGGACGGAAGAGCGCTACGGCGGACGCGGGCTGAGCCAGCATGACATCAACAAATTAAGAACGTTAAGCAAGAACCGTGGAGAGAAGACGTAATGAAGAGGCGTAGCTTCTACGTCTCTTTTCTACGTCTCTCTTCTACGTCTCTCTTCTACGTCTCTCTTCTACGCCTTTCCTCTACGGTTTCCTTCTACGCCTTTCTCTCCTAACAGTTCAAAGAATCTCCTGAAGACGCGGATGCCGTCCCACAACTGTTTCAAGTCGAGCTTTTCGTTCGGCGCATGGAGCCGGTCGTCGGGTAGGCCGATCCCGGTGAGGATCACGGATGCGCCGCTCTTGCCGAGCGCGGGGACCACGGGAATGGAGCCGCCGGCCCGGGCGGGCACGGTCCCCCGCCCTACCACCTCACGAAAGGCCTGATCCAACAGGCCAAAGGCCGGATGCGTGACCTGCACCGTCGCAGGGTCGGCGCCGTGGAGGAACTTGACGCTCGCCTCCACGTACTTCGGCGCTAGCCGTTTGACCGCAGCGGTGAGCTGGCGCTCGACGGTCTTGAGCTTCTGATCGGGAACGAGCCGGAGGCTCACTTTCGCCGTCGCTTCGGCGGGGATGACGGTCTTTGCGCCATCGCTCGTAAACCCTCCCATGATGCCGTGGATCTCGAACGTCGGGAGCGCCCAGAGGCGCTCCAGCACCGAGTGGTCCTTGAGCCCCGTGAGCGCTTTGGCCTGTACGCGATGCTTGAGGAAATCGCTCTCCTTGAACGGAAGGCGTTTCCAGGTGGCGAGCTCGCGCTTGGACGGTCGCTTGACCGATGCATAGAGCCCGGAAATGTGGACCTTCCCGTCGGACGTCTTGAGGCGGCCGAGCAGCCGCGCGAGCTCCTCGTGGGCGTTGGGCGCGGCGCCGCCGAATTCTCCCGAGTGGAGGTCCGTTCTCGCCGTCCGGACGGTGATCTCGGCGTAGCAGAGCCCCCGCAGGGTGGTGTAGACGGCAGGCCAGCGGGGTGCGACATACGCCATGTCGGCGATGAGGACGACATCGGCGCGGGTCCGCTCCGGCTCCCGTCGCAGCAGCTCGAACAGCACACGGCTGCCGTACTCTTCCTCCCCTTCGATCAGGAAGCGGAAGTTGACGGGCGGCCGGCCCCCGGCCTCGATCGCCTTGAGGAGACAGAACACCTGTCCCTTGTCATCCGCCGCGCCGCGCGCAAACAGCTGGCCGTCCCGCACCGTCGGATCGAATGGTGGCGTCGTCCACTGGTCGAGCGGCTCGGGAGGCTGGACGTCATAGTGCCCGTAAATCAGGAGCGTCGGCGCACCGGGAACGTCCGGACCCACGCCCCACACAACGGGGTGCGTGCCGCTCGCGAGGAATTGCACTTCACGACAGCCGAGCCGGCGGAGCTCGCCCGCGACCCACTCCGCCGCGGCCCGGCAGTCGGCGTTGTGAGACGTGCTCGTCGACACCGATGGAATGCGCAAGAAATCGCTGAGCTCACGCAACAGGCGCTCGGTATCCATGGAGCGGAGAATCTAGAACGTCAAAACCGTTGAGGAAAGGCGTCGAGGAGTTTCCTCGACGTTCGCTGCGTCTCTAGCTGTTTGTAGTATCGCAGCTATATTCGTCCCCGCCATGAGGACGACCGCGTCGTACCAGCTGTTTCCCGACGCACCGAGCGAGCGCGCGATGGCCCGCGCTCGCTACCTGGCCCGCGAGGGCCGAGTGGTCGACGCCGAAAAAGCCTACCGCGACCTCCTTGCCGAACACCCGGACTTGAAGTCGGGCTGGGCCGAATGCTTCGAGTTGTTGAGGCGCCAAGGACGAAAGCAAGACGCGCTTCGTCTGGCGGAGGGCGCGCGGGCCCAATTCGGAGACGCTGCGTTCTCGCTGGCGCTCACGGGTGCCGCGCTCATCGAGCTCGAGCGCTACCCTGAAGCGCTCACCACCCTCGAGCACGCGGTCGACCTGGATCCCGACCTCGCACTGGTCTGGCACGAGCTGGGCTACGCTGCGTTTCGACTGGGCGATCGGAACCGCGCGCTGCTCGCGTTGGACCGGGCCTTCGGGCTCGAACCCCATACCGAGACGCTCCGGTTGCGCGGACGCATCCTCCGGGACGCGGGCCGCTATCAGGCGGCCGAAGTCGCGTACGAGGGCGCGGCTCAAGCCGCGGAACACGCCGAGCAGCGCGTCGCGGCGGAACGGGAGATCGCGGTGACGCAGCGGTACGCCTTCTACGCCCCGCGCCGTCCCGACGAGCTCACCTCGGCCGAGCGATGGTTCGCCGAGACCGGGACCGTCGTGTTGGCCTCGCAGGACGGGACCGTCGTCCCCGACGACGAGGCGCTCGCCACCGCCTTTCTCGACCTCGCGCGCGATTCCGGATGGCGGTTCGGCCAGGTGGTCACCCTTGGGCCGCCCCTGCTGGTCTGGCGCACGCTCGCGGACTCACTGCGAGCCCCGTTGGTGCCGGGGACAAGCTTCGATCCGGCCGCGTGCCCTTTGGTGGTCGCGCAGCGCCCCCAGCCGGCGGACGCCCGCTGGTCCACGCTCACCGCCGCGGTCGCCGAGCACGCGTCGGGTCTGGTATTCGTGCTCGAGCAGGCGCCCGCTTCTCTGTCCCCCGCCGCCGCTCTCACCGAGCCCACGAGCGCCGACGTCGACGTGATCGGCGTGCTCGCGGACTCGGGCGGCCGCCGGCCCCAGCGGCTGAACGTCGCGCACGCGCTGTCCGAAGCGCAGCACCCGGCGGGCCGGTTGGCCGGGCGCCGCCTCAAGACCGAACGATCCTGACGGAGGTCCGGTGACCGCTACCGCACGATCCCCGCGCACCATGACGGGGAAGTCCATTGTCGACAGCCAGTTCGAGCGCGCCGCCAATTTGATCAACCTCGAGGAGTATATGCGGCGCATTCTGATGAAGCCGTTCCGCGAGGTACAGGTAGAGGTGCCGGTGCGCATGGACGACGGCCGCATCGAGGTGTTCACGGGGTACCGCATCCAGCACAACGGGGCGCGGGGGCCCTGCAAGGGCGGGATCCGCTACCATCTCGACGCCGACCACGATGAGGTCCTCGGCCTCGCGACGATCATGACCTGGAAGACCGCCCTCATGGACATTCCCTTCGGCGGCGCGAAGGGGGGCGTGGCCGTCGATCCCAAGAAGCTCTCAAAGCTCGAGCTCGAACGGCTCACGCGCCGCTTCACCCAGCGTATCTCCATCGTCCTGGGGCCCTACCGGGACATCCCCGCACCCGATGTCGCGACCAACGCTCAGGTTATGGCCTGGATTCTGGACGAGTTCTCGAGCCGGCACGGCTATACCCCGGCCGCTGTCACCGGCAAGCCGATCTCATTGGGCGGCTCGCTCGGCCGCGAGGAGGCCACGGGGCGAGGCGTGATGTACGTGATGATGGAGTACGCGCGCGACTTCGGCATTCCGCTGAAGGACAGCCGCGTCGTCATTCAGGGGTTCGGCAATGTCGGAGGTCACCTCGCCCGGCTGCTGCACACGGAGGGAGGGGCGAAGGTCGTCGCCATATCGGACGTCAACGGCGGCATCATGAACGACGGCGGGCTCGACGTTCCCGGCCTCCTCGCCCACACCGCCGGCGGCCGACCGGTGTCCGAGTGGAAGGGCGGCACCGCCATCACGAACGATCAGTTGTGGACCGTGCCGTGCGACTGGCTCGTGCCGGCGGCGCTCGGTGGCGTGATCACCAGGGAGTCCAATGCGCGAACGGTCAACTGCAGAGTGGTCGTCGAAGGCGCGAACGAGCCGACGACGCCCACCGCGGACTTGATCCTCGAGGAGCGGGGCATCCCGGTGATTCCCGACTTCCTTGCCAACGCCGGCGGCGTCACGGTGAGTTATTACGAGTGGGCCCAGAATCTCCAGCAGTACCGTTGGACCCATGAGCAGGTGAACCGCGAGCTGCAGGCGACGATCACCAAAGCCTACGTCGGCGTGCGGGACCTCGCGAAGCAGAAGGGCGTGACGTTCCGGACGGCGGCGTATGCGATCGCGCTGCAGAGAGTGGCGGAGGCGGAGCGGCTGAGGGGCAATTAGACGGAGGGATAGGGCGTCGTCTTATAATCCGCCTCGCGAATACAGCGCCTGATACGGATCCTGCCCAGGTTCGGTGAAGACCCGTACCTGAATGGCGCGGATCGCCTCCCGCAGGTCGGCCTTGGACTGCAGGTAGACCTCTTCAAACTGGTTGAGGTTCATGCGGTACAACCGTTGGGCAATCACGACTGCGTTATTGAGCGGAGCCTTGGCGTACCAGCGCCAGTCGTACGTTTCCAGTGATTGGCCTACCGCCCCCGTGAGCTGCGCCCGGGCCCACCCGAAGATCGTGCCGCGGGAGCGCTCGAGCGCCGTGCCGGTCGGGCCCGCCGCATAGGCCGAATCGAGGCGTCGCGCCAGCTCGGCGTAGAGTTGATCGAGCCGCCGCTCGTCGCGCCAACGGGCCACGGCGCGATTCGCGTCCACCGAGTCGCCCCGTGAGCGAAAGAAGGCCTGCGCGCCCCGATAGCCGACGAAGCTCGCGAAGCTCTCGTCGAACGCGGTCTGACTCTTCAGATACAGCGTGTTGTGGGCCAACTCGTGAATCACCGTCGCGACGAGCTCCATCGTGTCCCGCTCCATTACCGTCGAGAGCAGGGGATCCGCGAAATATCCGAGCGTCGAGAACGCGCCCGCGGGTCGCAGGTACGTGTCGAACCCGTTCCGCTCGAGCTCCGCGGCCGCGCTCCGGGCCTGAGCGAAGTCGAAAAACCCCTTGTATGGGACCGTGCCGACGATAGGATAGCGCCACGTGTACTCGCGTAGCCGATCACGACGCGACGCCGACAAGACGAGGAGCAGCGTATCCCGTCCCACGTCCGCATACGTCGTATATGTCTCACCGACGAGCAAGCCGAGTGAATCGGCGGCGTACGCCCGGGCGGCGAGGACCAGCTCGAGCCGCTGTCGCAGGGCCGGCGAGGTCTTGGCGTCCGCGGCGAGCTTGTCGATCGCTCGGCGCCGCAAGAGAATCCGGGCTTCCTCGACGCCCGCCCGCGCCAAGTACCGCACCTCGGCGCTCGTCACGAGGGTCACGACCAGAAGCGTGGGAACGCCGATCAGCACCCACGCCAGGAGTCGGCGACCGACGCGCCCCCAGTTCGGTGGGCGGCGCTCGACTACGGTGTCCATCGCAGCCCCACGCGATGCCGCGCGCCGAGCGCATCATCCTGCCGATAGGCATAATCGAGATGCAACCGACCCACTTCGACGCCCGCACCCGCCGTGAACGGCGACGCCGTGGTCGTCGCCGAGTGACCCACATACCCGACGCGCGCGAGCAAACCCAGCCCGTGGGTGACCATCCCGCTCTCGACACCCAGGACCACGAACGCGCTACCGTCCGACGGCCACTGCCCCTCCAGGGTCGTGAGGAGACGGTAGGTGCCCTGGGGATCGACGTAATTCAACGTGAACCCGGCTCGCGTACGGCGCGGAAAATGGAGTCCGAGGCCGAGATCGCCACCGATGTTCTGCACGCTGACACCCAACGCCATCAGGTCGAACACCGCGATGGCCAGCCCGGCGTCACCCGCCCAGGCGTCGAGCCGGGCTCCGCCGATCGTCTCGCGTCCGTACTTGATGGACGTGCCCAGCGCCACGAGCCCGGTCCGGAACACTAACGACGACACGCCCAGGAGGTCAGCGCGGTTGTAGTTCGGACCGAGGGCCGCCGCTCCTGCCCCCCATGTGAAGCGGCTCACGCGCAACGCGAGCGCGCCGGTCGACAGCGTCGTCCCCCGGGGATAGGCCTCGTACGCGCCCTCGACGGCCAGATGGTGGATCGTGGCGAGGCCGGCCGGGTTCGCAAAGATGGCGCCCGCGTCGCCCACGAGGGCCGCGCCGGCGCCACCCATCCCCGCTCCACGCGCCGAGCCCTGCAGGGCCGGCACAGTGCCTTCACCTTGTGCGACGAGCGCGGGAGCGAGCAGAACGCGGCAGAGCACGGTCAGCAGGAGCCCGCTAGGGACGCACCCCTTCATTATTGCAGGCGCAGGATCGCGAGCTGCGGAACGATCGTCGTGCGCAAGGCCCCGCCGGTGCTGTTCGAGAACAAGAGCGTGAAGCTGGGCGCTCTGGGTGCCTGTTGCATCAGGTAGAAGCTCCCGCGACGCCGAGGTTAACCTGGCCGCCGCTCGTCGCCGTGCACGCCGCGAGCGGCTTGGGCGCGGGCGGACTGGAGCTACAGGCCGCCAGCAGCGACGATACCCCCACCCCCACCCCCATCGCCCAGAGACGTTGCGGCATCGCGTGACCCCCCTCCCCCTGTCTCATCCGTGATTTCCCCAGCGCGCGCGAGCGCGAGACGGAAACAGATCGGCCCAGCCACCGTGTGGACTCCAATCATCGCCACGAGCAGGGCCTCGAGGGAGACCCCCCACTCCGGGAACGCACGACGGACGAGCTGCGCGAGCACCGACGCCATTCCCACCTGGGAAATGAGGCCCAGCCAACCCTCCCGGGCGAGGGCGGGCGTCACACTCGGGTCGCGTCCCGCCCAGCGGATCCCGTAGCGCACGCTCACGACCCGTAACCCGATCAGGAGCAACGCCCAGGGCCACCACCCCGTGAGCACACCCACGCGCAACCCGGCCCCGGTCAGCGCGAAGAAGAGGATGTACACGACAAGCGCCCCGCGTTTCAGGTCGCTACGCAAGGGATCGACGTCGACGGCCGGACAAAAGTTCTCGAGATAGAAGCCCGCGGCGAGCGCGATGATCAGGCTCTCGAGATGCGCCAGACGGGCGATCTGCAGGGTGAGGAAGGCCAGGGCGACCACGAGGATCGTCGTATCGCGGCGCGGCAGCCGCAGGACACGGTGCAATGCGTACCCGAGCAGGAGCCCCACCGCGAGTGACGCCAGGAGTCCACCGAACGCGAACCCCGCGATGGAGACTGTGACCGTACCCGCGCTCGCCATCGCCTTCCCCACGGCGATGACCAGCGCGAACAGGATCACCACCACCACATCCTGGGCGACGGAGACGTCGAGCAAACCGCGCGCGAAGGACCCCCGGGCGTCGCACTCCTCGAGCATGGCCATGGCCACGATCGGCGATGAAGCGGCGGCGAGCGTGCCGAGCACGAGCGAAACCACGGCGCGATCGCCGAACGGTTGATGTGCCGTGAAGGGAAGCCAGGGGGTGATTGTGAAGGCGATGAGTGATACGACGACGAACGGAACCGCGACGGCGCCGGCGCCGAGGCGCGCCAGGGCGAGCCGATTCCGGCGCAGCTCGGCGAGGCGCAGTGTCAGTCCCACGGTGAGGGCGATGAGCGTGAGCGCGGCGTCCTGAAGGAAGCCGAGGGCTTCCACTTCGTCGCGTCGCACCACGCCGAGCCACGCGGGGCCGACGGCGAAGCCGAGCAGCACGTAGCCCGTGAGACGGGGGAGTCGCGCCTGGCGCGCGAGGCCCCCACCCAGGTAGGCCACGAGCAACAACCCCGCGAGCGCGAGCGTGGCCCGCGCGTCGAGTGAGCTGCTCGCGGTCGCCCGATGCAGCAGCGCCATCACCACAATCAGCGCGAACAGACTCGCCACGCGGCGCATGGGGCCACAAGATATCCGGCGCCGCGCGCTTTTGACAATGCATCGAGGCGCCGGTATCATTCCTCGTAGCCGTATGGCGTTCGTTCACCTCCATACTCACAGCGAGTACTCCCTCCTCGACGGCGCGAACCGGATCCCCGACTTGCTCGAGCGGGTCCAGGCGCTCGGGATGGATTCGCTCGCGATCACCGACCACGGCAATCTGCACGGCGCGTGGCAGTTCTATGCCGAGGCGCGGGCCCGGAAGGTGCGTCCGATCCTGGGCTTCGAGGCGTATCTCGCGTTCGGCGATCGCCACCGGCGCGAACGACCGGCCGAGGCGCCGGGCCCCTACTCACACCTTGTCCTCCTCGCCAAGAACCGCACCGGGTATCACCATCTCGTCAAGTTGTCCTCCATCGGATTTCTGGAGGGCTACTACCGTCGCCCCCGAATCGACCGTGAGGTCCTCGAGCAATACTCCGACGGCGTGATCGGACTCGCAGCCTGCCTGTCGGGCGAGATCGCCCTCTACCTGCGGCAGGGGAACTACGAGGCGGCGAAGGCGAGCGCCCAGTACTTCGCCCGGGTGTTCGGTCCCGACGGATTCTGGCTCGAAGTCCAGAACCATGGCCTGGCCGACGAGACCACCGTCACCGCCGGCATGTTTCAGCTCGCCCAAGAGCTGGGGTTGCCGGTCGTGGCCACGAATGACGCGCATTACCTGAGGAAAGAGGACGCCGAGGCACACGACGTCCTCCTCGCGATCGGCACCGGCAAGGACCTGGACGATCCGAATCGCTTCCGGTTCTTCGGTCAGGAGAGCTACGTCAAGGCTGAGCAAGAGATGCGCGCGCTGTTCCCCGACCACCCGGAGGTGGTGGAGGAGACCCAGCGCGTGGCGGGGCTGTGCGAGTTCGACTTCGAAAAGCGGTACTTCCTCCCCCAGTACCCGCGGCCGGCCGAGTTCGCGACCGACCACGATCTGCTCGTGCACCTCGCGCGCGCCGGGGCGCATACGCGCTATGGAGAGACGCTGCCCCCGGAGGTCCAGACGCGGCTCGACTACGAGCTGCGGGTCATCTCGCATACCGGCTACGCTGGGTACTTCCTGATCGTGTACGACATCGTGAAGGCGGCGAAGGACCGAGGCATTCCGGTGGGCCCCGGTCGGGGCTCAGCTGCGGGCTCGCTCGTGGCCTATGCCCTCGGCATCACCGATGTCGACCCGCTCGCGTTCGACCTGCTGTTCGAGCGGTTCCTGAATCCCGAGCGCATCTCGATGCCGGACATCGACCTCGACTTTTGCTTCGAGCGCCGCGGGGAGGTCATCCAGTACATCCGGGAGCGGTATGGGCGCGACTCGGTAGGGCAGATCATCACGTTCGGGACGCTGAAGGCGCGCGCGGCGTTCCGCGACGTCGCGCGCACGCTCCGCGTGGAGCCCGGCGAGGTCGATCGCTTCACCAAGATGATTCCGGCCGGGCCCGGCGTCGCCGTCACGCTGGCGGAAGCTCCCGAGCGGTCCCCTGAGCTGCGGCAGCTCGCGCGCCAGGACGAGCGCGTCCGGAAGATCCTCGAGCTGGGCACCCGGATCGAAGGCCTGGCGCGCCACGCCTCCGTCCATGCGGCGGGCGTGGTGATCGCGCCCGGCCCGCTCACCGATTACGTGCCCGTGTGCCTCGCGCCGCAGGAGGCGGAGGCGATCATCACCCAGTACGACATGGTCGCGCTCGAGAAGGTCGGGATGCTCAAGATCGACGTCCTCGGGCTCCGCACGCTGACCGTGATCCACGACGCCTGCGCGATGGTTCGCGAGCGCCACGGCGTGACCGTCGACATGAACCGACTCGACCTCGCGGACCCCGCGGTTTACGAGCTGCTGGGCTCCGGTCGGACGGCCGGTGTCTTCCAGTTCGAGTCGCCGCTCGCCACCGATTGCCTCCGCAGCATGAAGTGCGATCGCTTCGACGATCTGGTGGCGACGAATGCGCTGCTCCGTCCCGGCCCGCTCGACACCGGTATGCACCTCGTGTTCATCAACCGCAAGCTCGGCCGCGAGCCGGTGCGCTACCCGCACCCCGCGCTCGAAGAGATTCTCAGACCCACCTACGGAGTCATCACCTACCAGGAACAGGTGATGCGGATCGCGAACGTGCTCGGGGGCTTCACCCTCGCCGAAGCCGACGTGCTGCGGAAAGCCGTGGGCAAGAAAGACAAGGAGCTGATTCAGCGCGAGCTCGGCCGCTTCGTGGAGCGCGCCATGAGGCTCGGCCACCCCAGACGCGTCATCGAGGATATCGCCGCGCAGATCGAGACGTTCGGCCGCTACGGCTTCAACAAGTCGCACGCGGTGGCCTACTCGGTCCTGTCCTACCAGACGGCGTGGCTCAAGGCGCACTACCCGGCCGAGTTCATGTCGGCGCTCCTGTCATCGGAGATCGGCGATACCGACACGGTGGTGCGCTACATCAACGAGGCCCGGGAGCTCGGGCTCGAAGTGCTGCCCCCCGACGTGAACGAATCGGGCTTCAAGTTCACGGTGGTCGCGGATCGGCGTCTACGGTTCGGGCTCGGGGCGATCAAGAACGTCGGGGCGGGGGCGATCGAGTCCATCCTCGTGGGCCGCGCGCGCGGCGGCCCCTACGCCTCGCTCGTGGATTTGTGCGACCGCATCGACCTGCGCCTCTGCAACAAGCGCGTGCTCGAGTCGCTGATCGACGCCGGCGCGTGCGACTCGCTCACCGGCAACGGCGGCAGCCAACGCGCCCAGCTCGTCGCGGCGCTGGACCACGCCTTCTCCGAAGCCCAGACGCGCCAGGGGGAGCGACAATCCGGCCAGGTGGGCCTGTTCGGCGAGGCAGCCCACCTCCCCGCTCCCCGCTCGTCGCTCCCCGACGTTCCTGCCTGGAGCGAGCACGATCGGCTGGCGCGCGAGAAGGCCGTGCTCGGCTTCTTCATTTCCGGGCACCCTCTCGCGCGATACCGCCTCGAGGTGGAGCTTTTCGGAACGCGAACCACCGCCACCCTGGGCCAGTGGAGCGATCAGAAGGTGCGAGTCGGAGCGGTGGTGACGATGGTCAAGCGTCAGATTTCGAAAAAGACGGGCGCGGAGTACGCGCGCCTGACGCTCGAGGACTTTCACGGCACCGCGGAGGCGCTCGTGTTCCCGGAGGCCTGGGCCAAGTTGAACGAGGTGATCCGCACCGACCGCGCGCTGCTCCTGTCGGGAAGTCACAGCGGGCGCGACCGTGGGGAGGAGCAGGCCCCGTTCATCGTCGAAGCCGTCCAACCGCTCGACGAGCTGAAGGCAAGCGGCGCGATCGGCGTCGCCTTGCGCTGGTCCCCGGATGCCCCGGTGGACGCGACGCGCGCCGTCGCCGCCCTGTGCGCCGCGCATCCGGGGCCTGCCCCGATCCTGCTCGAGTGGAGTGACGAGGACGGCGCGCGTCCGCTCACGCCGGGCGAGGTCGCCCGACTGCGCAGCCGCTCGCTCCACGTGGACGCGGCGGACGACCTCCTGGCCGCGCTACGCGAGCTGGTCGGTCCGGACCGCGTCCACCTCGTGCGAACGACCTGACCGTGGCGACCCATACCCTCGATTTCGAGCGTCCCCTCCTCGAGCTCGAGCGCCAGATCGAGGAAGTGAAGCGCGTGGCGGGCGAGACGGCCGTGGACATGACCAAGGAGCTCGCGCCGCTCGAGAAGCGCCTGGCCGAGCTGCGCGCCGAAGTCTACAAGAACCTCACGCCGATGCAGCGGGTCCAGGTGGCTCGCCATCCGAAGCGGCCCTATACGCTGGACTACCTGAGCACGGTCTTCACGGATTTTGTGGAGCTGCACGGCGACCGCCTGTTCCGCGACGACCCCGCCATCGTGGGCGGCTGGGCGCGGCTGGACGGCATGAGCGTCATGGTCATCGGTCATCAGAAAGGCCGGGACACGAAGGAGAACCTGCGGCGCAACTTCGGGATGGCGCACCCCGAGGGGTACCGCAAGGCGCTCCGGCTGATGCACCTGGCGGAGCAGTTCCGCGCCCCCGTCATCACGCTCGTCGATACCCCGGGCGCGTACCCGGGGCTCGGGGCCGAGGAGCGCGGCCAGGCGGAAGCGATCGCCCGTAACCTGGTCGAGATGGCGACGCTCAGGACGCCGATCATCACCGCGGTGATCGGCGAAGGTGGCTCCGGAGGCGCGCTGGCGGTCGGGCTCGCCGACCGCGTCGTGATGCTCGAGAATTCCGTCTATTCGGTGATCTCGCCCGAAGGGTGCGCGGCCATCCTGTGGAAGGACGCGAGCCAGCGGGAGCGGGCCGCCGAGGCGCTCAAGATCACGGCCGACGATCTGCTCGAGCTGGGCGTGATCGACGAAATCATCAGCGAGCCGCCGGGCGGCGCCCACGCCGACCCCGAGGCCGCGGCCGAGGCGCTGGGCGACGCCCTGCGCCGGCACGTGCGCCAGCTCCGCAAAGTCAAGATCGAAAAGCTCCTCAAACGCCGGGAAGAGAAGTACCTTTCGATGGGAGCGCTGAGCGAGAAGTGAGTTGACCGATCTCGTCGAAGTCCGGTTCAAAGGGAACCGTAAAGAATATTTCAGCTGGCCATCCGTAGAGCCCCTCGCCTTGCACGATCCGGTGATCGTTGAGGTCGAGCGCGGCCAGGATTTCGGCCGCGTGTCGGCGCTCGGCCCCGTGGCCGCCAAGAAATGCGGCGCGGGGGGGGCGGGGGGAGGCTGCAGCGGATGCAGCCTGGCCGAGGCCACCGCGAGTCCCCCCTCCCCGCCGCAGCGCGTGCTGCGACGCGCGACCGCGACCGATGCGGCACAGGCCGATCTGCTGCACGCCGAGGAGGACGATGTCCGGCGCCGCGTGATGGAGCAGGTGAACCGCCACGCGCTCCTCATGAAGGTGTCGGACGCCGAGTGGCAGTGGGACCGCCGGAAGCTCACGATCTACTTCACCGCCGAGCAACGCGTCGATTTTCGCGCGCTGGTGCGGGATCTCGCGAGCGCGTTTCACACGCGCATCGAGCTGCGCCAGATCGGCGCGCGGGACGAGGCCAAGCGGCTGGACGGCGTGGGCCGCTGCGGGCGCCAGTTCTGCTGCTCGAGCTGGCTCCCCGAGCTCCGACCGGTGAGCCTGGCGCTCGCGAAGGACCAACACCTGTCGCTCAATCCGTCGCAGATCTCGGGAGGGTGCGGACGTCTCTTGTGCTGTCTGCGCTACGAGCACGATTACTACGTGCAGACGCGCAAGCGCTTCCCGAAGGAAGGCAAGACGCTGCGCACGAAGGTGGGCGCCGAGCGTGTGCTCGCGGTAGATATCTTCCGCGAAACGGTCACCTTGCGGACTGAGGCGGGCGATACTCGCGTCTTGTCGCTCGAGACGCTGAAGGCCGAGGTCGCGGATGCCTAAGTTCTACCTCACGACGGCAATCGATTACTCGAACGGCGAGCCACACCTCGGGCACGCGCTCGAGAAGATCGGAGCGGATTGTATCGCCCGCTACCACCGCTTCAAGGGCGACGACGTCCATTTCGTCATGGGCATGGACGAGCACGGGCAGAAGGTGGCGCAGGCCGCGGAGCAGCAGGGTCTCGCGCCGCAGGCGTGGGTCGACCGCATCGCCGAGCGGTTCGAGGCCACGTGGCGTCGGCTCGACTGCTCGAACGACGATTGGATCCGCACCACCGAGCCACGCCACACCGCCTCCGTGACCGCGTTCATCGGCCGGATTCGCGCGCGCAATCCGGACGACATCTTCATCGGCGAGTACGAGGGCTGGTATTGCGTCGGGTGCGAGGAGTTCAAGCAGCCCTCGCAAATCGTCGATGGCCACTGCATCGAGCACCCGACGCTCACCCTGCAACGGCTGAAGGAGACGAACAACTTCTTTCGCCTGAGCCGTTACGCCAAACGCCTCCACGCGCTCATCACCTCGGCCGAGTTCAAGGTCGAGCCGGAGATTCGGCGCAACGAGATCCTCCGGCTGCTCGAGGACGGTCTCGAAGACGTGTCCGTCTCGCGCGCGCGGTTCCCCTGGGGTATTCCGTTTCCGGGCGCGCCCGAGCACACGGTCTACGTCTGGTTCGATGCGCTCATCAACTACATCACGGCCGCCGGCTTTCCGCAGCCTGGGTACGACAAACTCTGGCCGGCGGACCTGCACGTGATCGGCAAGGGCATCACCCGGCTGCACTGCGCCCTCTGGCCCGCGATGCTGCTCTCGGCCGAGCTCCCCCTGCCGCGGCTAGTGTGGGCGCACGGGTACGTGCAGTGGGGCGGCGCCAAGGTGTCCAAGTCCACCGGTGGCGCCTTGAGCGTGGACGACGCGATCGACCATCGCGGCGTGGACGCGCTGCGGTATTTCCTGCTGCGGGAGGTCGGGTTCACGAACGACGGCGACTTCACCTGGGAGCGCCTCGACGCGCGCTACACCGCCGACCTCGCGGACACGCTCGGCAATCTCGTGAAACGCTCCCTCGACATGATCCACCGCTATCGTGGCGGAACCGTGCCGCGCGCTTCGGACGCCGCGAACTCTGGCCCACTCGACGAGGCGGCGTGTACGCGCGTGGCCGGATACCAGCGGGCGATGGACGGCTATCGACTCGAGGAAGGCGCGGCGCAGTGCATCGAGCTCGCGGCGCGCGCCAATCGCTACATCCAGGAGACCGCGCCGTGGGAGCTCGCGAAGGCGGGCAAGGATGGCGAGCTCGACCAGGTGCTCGCCGGCCTGGCGAGGACGGTGGCGCGCCTCGCGCTGCTCGCTCAGCCGTTCATCCCGGCGGCCGCACGGACCATCTGGGCCCTGTTCCCCGATGCGCCGGCCCTCGAGACGGTCAGGCTCGAGGACGTGGCCGGGCTCGATGTGGGGGGGCAGCACATCGCCAAGCCTCCCATCCTCTTCCCGAAGCCGAAGGCGGCACCCGCCTAAAACGCCCACAAAGACGGTGATTTTCATCACCATCGTCTGTGTTGACGCTTTCTAAATCGGGGCGTACTTTAGTCCTCCACTCGGGAACCGGACCCCACGCCCTTGTCCGGATTCTCCAACCGCTGGTCCGCGCGGGACTGGTGCGTCAGTGCACCAGGGTTGAAGCGTTTTTCGATGCGAGGTAGCGTGGGGGAAATGCCCAAGAAGGCTGAGCGACGTTGGACCGTCATGGTGGTGCCTCACGGCTCGGGATCGTCCCGCGCCGTGGAGGTGTCGCAGACGTTCGTGAAGGTCCTCGTGGGAATCGGCAGCGTGCTCGCGCTGGCGTTCCTGGTGCTCGGCGTCGCCGCCGTTTCCCGCGGCGTCAACATTACGCACAGCCGCGCGCTCGAAAACGAGAATCGCATTCTCGCCGACGAGATCCAGCGTATGCGCGAGCGCATGGCCGGGCTGCGCGACACGCTCCACAGCTTCGGGGAGCGCGAGCAGGAGCTGCGACTCCTCGCCGGGCTCACGCCCACCGATACGACCGTGCAACAGGCAGGGATCGGCGGGCCCGCGGGCACGTGGTCGGAGCGCGACAGCCTGAAGGGGCTCGGCCCCAACGGTCAACAGGCGCTGGCGGCCCGCCTCGACGTCGACGCGCTCGCCCGCCGGGCGAATATCCTGGTCCGCTCGCTGAACGAGGCGTACGACTCGCTCTCCCGCCAGCGCGACCGGCTCGCGGCCACGCCATCGATCATGCCCACCAAGGGATGGCTCACCAGCGCGTTCGCGCGTGAGCGCTACCACCCGATCCTCCACTTGGCCCGGCCGCACGAGGGCATCGACGTCAGCGCCCCGATGGGCGCCGAGATCGAGGCCCCCGCCGCCGGCGTGGTCACCGACGTGAAGTGGGAGGAAGGGTACGGCAACATGATCACGATGGATCACGGGTTCGGGCTGGTGACGCGGTTCGCGCACTGCTCGAAGATCCTCGTGGTGCGCGGGCAGCGCGTGAAGCGTGGACAGAAGATCGCGCTCGTCGGCTCGACCGGTCTCTCCACGGGCCCGCACCTGCACTACGAAGTGTGGGTGAACGGCAAGCCGGTGGACCCGATGAAATACGTGATGCCGGATGCGATTGTAGACTGAGTCGGTTGGGCGGTTAGGCGGTTAGAGAAGGGGCTCCGACGGCCGGGGCCCCCTTCGAACTACTAACCGACTAACCGTCCAACCGCCTCACCGTCTATTTCGAGAAATCCACCTTCGGCGCGTGCGCCGCTCCCGCCTCGCTCTGGAAATACTCTCGAGGGCCCTTGCCGATCACCTTCGCGGTCAGCACCTGCGGGAACCGTCTGATGTAGGCGTTATACCGGTTCACGGCATCGTTGTAGTCTTGGCGGGCGACGGCGATGCGGTTCTCCGTGCCCGTGAGCTCATCTTGGAGGGCACGGAAGTTCTCGTTGGCCTTGAGCAGTGGGTAATTCTCGGCGATCGCGATGAGCCGGCCGAGCGGCGCGGTCAGGGCGGCGTTCGCCTGTGCCATCTCTTGGATGTTGCCACCCTGAACCGCTCCAGCGAGTTTGGCGCGGGCTTCCGCCACCTCGCTGAAGACCGTCTGCTCGTGTTTTTCGTACTCCTTGACGGTCGAGACCAAGTTGGGGATGAGATCCATGCGCCGTTGCAGCTGTACCTTGATCTGCGATCCGGCGGCGTTCACCTGCTCGTCATATGTCTGAATCGTGTTGTACCCGCAGCCGGTCACGAGCATCAGACCGGCGATCAGGGCGAAGAGGCTCGAAGCGCGCACGGATATCCTCTCTCTATGTAAGACTGTTCACATACTCGGCAGTGCGGGCGAGCGCCGCCAGGTATGCTGGCGCGAGGCGCTCGCCGGTGCCCGATCGACGCACCAGCGGCTCGAGCTCCGCGGCCGGAAAGCCGACGAGCGCCGCGGCCTCCTTGACCACCGCCTCCGCCGGGCCCGGTACGGGCCGACCGGCGAGGCGCAGCACGGTGCGGAGCATCGTGAAAAACCCGCTGGAGCTTCCTACGATGGCGCGAGACAGCTGTTTCGGCTCGTCGCGGAGGCCGGCATACGCCTGGCGCAGCCGCACGAGCTTTTCTATCAGCTCGCGCTCGAGCTGCCGGCGCACGTCCGCGCGCTCGATCCGAATCCCGGACCAGGGGTCGCGACCCGCGAGCAGACGGTGGTGCTGGCGGATGTCTTCGTATTCGATCGCAAAGACGTCGCCCGATGCCCGCCATTCGCGCTCGGTGAAGATCAGGGGTGCCGGGTGCCCGGCCCGGCGCCACTCGCGCAACACCGGCGCGAGGGCCGCGAACAAGGCGTCGTCCGCGGCGTCACAGATGAGCAGGGTATTCACGTCCGAGCGATCGGGAACGTGGGTCCCCCGGGCCACGGACCCGTACAGGACGAGCGAGACCAGCCGCGGGCCGAGCGCGCGCGCGACCGCGTCGCCAAAAGTGTCGATCGTCAGCTTGCCCATGGCCTAGAAGCTCCCTCCCGCGCCACCCCC
>DASQIB010000044.1:0-17011 GCA_035631795.1 Gemmatimonadales bacterium
CGCGAGCGCGAGGAACGGCTGCGACTCAAGCACCTGCTCCGAACAACCGGCCAACGGGGATCCGTCGCGCCATCGATCACCGGGTCGCTCTCTAGGGCCGATCTACCCAATCGGCGATGAAGATGTTGGTCTCGTGCGGCGCCGTCCCGTGTCGATTCGATGCCCACACCAGCTGCGCGCCGTCGGGCGAGAACATTGGGAAGGCGTCAAACTCGGGGGATGTCGTGATCTGCTCGAGTCCCGTGCCGTCGAGGTTCACGAGATAGAGGTCGAAGTTTCGCGACTGTGGCTCCTGGTAGTTCGACGCGAAAATGATGCGACGGCCGTCGGGGTGGAAATAAGGCGCGAAGCTCGCGCCCGGGAGATGAGTGATCTGCTGTTGGTCCGAACCGTCCGCGTTCATCACCCAGATATCCATGTGCGTCGGGCGGACCAGACGCTTGGCGAGCAGCGTCCGATACTCGGCGCTGTCCGCGGCCGTCTGAGGATGATAGGCCCGGTAGACGATGCGTTTGCCGTCCGGGGAAAAGAAGGGTCCGCCGTCGTAGCCTAACGTCGTCGTCAGGCGTTTCAGGTTGGAGCCGTCCGTACGCATGGTGTAGATGTCGAGATCCCCGTCGCGGAGCGATGTGAATACGATCGTCGTGCCATCGGGCGACAGGGTCCCTTCCGCGTTGTAGCCGGGACCGTTCGTCAAGCGGCGAGTGCCCGTGCCGTCGGCATTGGCCGTATAGATGTCGTAATCGTAGAGGGCCCACACATATCCCTGCGAATAGTCGGGTCGCGGCGGGCACTCGGGACTGCGCTCCTCCGTGCTCGAGTAGAAGATGTGCCGGTCGTGGTCGTAGAAATAGCCGCAGGTCGTGCGCCCTTTTCCCGAGGAGACCCGGTGGAGGCCACTGCCGTCTACGCCCATCACGTACATCTGGTCGCACTGTTCGGCCTGGCCCTGGCGCTGGAAGATGAGCAACTTCCCCGTCGATGAGAAATACGCCTCCGCGTTCTGGCCGCCGAACGTGAGTTGGTGTACGTTGTGCAGGTGCGCCTCCCCCGGCTCGGGAGAGATGGTGCCACCTTGGGCGAGCACCGCCAGGAGGAGCAGCGTGGTCATCGCGGCCGGAAGCTAGAGAGTTGCGGGGTCGCCTGCAACCGAGAGACCCTCATGGTGTCTTCACGAGATCCTCATGGGCCATGGAGGATCATTACCTCGCACCATCAGTGAGGTTTAGGATGGGCCGGTACCATCTCAGGGCTATCACCGCTTGGGCCGTCATGACGATGGCGGCATGCCGCGCGGCTCCGCCTTCGACTGTGAGTCAAGGGACATCCGCTGCGGCACCTGGCTCTGAGTTGAACCGCACCGACCGGTTGCTGCTCGCCGCAGCGGCGATCGGTCTGCCGCCGGCCGGCGTCGCCCCGGGGGACTTGCCCGAGCCGACGTCGCGCGGCGCGACGCTCGTCGCCAAGTATTGCGTCCAGTGCCACGCGCTTCCGACCCCGACGGCGCACAGCGCCACCGACTGGCCGAGCGTGACGCGGCGGATGTGGCTGCGGATGGAGTGGCTACCCGACTCGCTCGGCGTGCAGGTGCCGACGAATGCGGAACGCTATGAGATCTTGCAATACCTGACGGGGAACGCGCTCAAGGTGAGCGGTGCCGTCCTGCCGGCAGGACGTGGACGGGAGGCGTTCTCGCTGATTTGCAGCCGGTGCCACGCGCTCCCGGACCCACGCGTGCACTCGAAAGAGGATTGGGGCATCGTGTTCGCGCGCATGGAGCGCAACATGGAGCGGATGAAAGTGGCGCCGCCTACCGGTGAGCAAGGGCAGGAGATCCTGGCCTACTTGGGTGAGACGAGTGGCAAGAAACGCTGACTTTGGGGGAAGTATGCGCTTGCATCGTTTGATAATCGTCGCGGCGTTCGGCCTCGGCGCCTGTACGACCGAGCAAATCCAGTACATCACGCGGCCGTTCGTCCAGGGTGGGGATAAGACAAACGGATTCCTCGGGTACTTCACGGTCAGCGCGAAGCAAACGAATTGCGGCAACTGCCACGTCGGTGTTCAGGCGGCGTGGATCACCACCAAGCACGCGCAGGCCTGGTCCGACCTGCAAAACTCCGGTCACGCCCAAAGCACCTGCAGCAACTGCCATAGCGTGTCGCAGCTCGGAAACGGCCTCGGACACCCGGGTGGCTACGCGGTAGTCGCGGATTCGGCCTACCAAGACGTGCAGTGCGAGAGCTGTCACGGACCGGGCTTCACGCATGCGTCGTCGCCGACGCTCGCCAACGTGCCGCTCGCTTCGATTCACGTCGACACGAACCTCGCGAACGGCTGCGGCGGCTGCCACACCGGAGTCCACGAGCCGTTCGTGGATCAGTGGGTTCAGTCAGCGCACGGCTCAGGCCCCGGGTACAGCCACGCCGCAACGAACGCGTCCTGCGCTCCGTGCCATGAAGGGAAGGCCGCGCTGGCGATAAAGTTCGGCGTGGTGACCAACTACAAGGAGAAGAGCGACACCACCCACCAGCGCATCGTTTGCGTGGTGTGCCACGACCCACACGGGGCATCGCCCTTTGAGGGGCAACTGCGGGCGGACATCTCGGCGCCGACGACCGACAACCTGTGCATCAAGTGTCATTCACGGACCGGCACGCCGCCGTGGGGCGTCGCCACCGCCACGTCTGCTGCTCGAGGTCCGCACGGTGCCCAGGGCCTGCTCGTGATCGGGCAGAACGTCGGCTGGATTCCGCCGAATTTCACGTACGACACGAGCCAGATCGTGAGCAGCCACGGCAGCGCGGCCAATACGCGGCTGTGCGCGACCTGTCACGTCGCGTTCACCACGATCACGGACGCAAAGACCGGAGCGTTCCAGTTCCAGAGCGTTGGCCACCTGTTTGAGGCCATCCCCTGCACGAACGCGACCACCGGCATCCCCGTGCCGTGCGCGACCGCCGTCGCCCCCGATACGGTCCGTAGCTTCGTCGCGTGCTCGAACAGTACCTGCCACATCGGGGGGCCCCAGATCGCGCGGAATGCATTCCTAACGTTCCGGGCTCGGCTCGACAATCTGCTCGATCAGATCTGGACCGACTCAAACGGCAACGGGGTGATCGATTCGGCCGGCGTCGACGCTGGGTTACTGCCACAGCTCGTCGCCAGGGCCATGCGCTCTACCGCGACACATGCGGACTCCCTCGCGCTCAGGTTCGATACGACGGTCACGACCGTGGCGAAGGGTACGCTGTTCAACGCCGCCCTGGCGGCCACGAGCGACCGACCGCAGTTCGCGAGCGGTAGGGTATTGGGCAAGAGCTGGGCGGCGCACATGTCTGCCGGTGAAGGCGTGCACAACCCGTTCCTGCTCGAGGCCCTGCTCACGTCGTCGATCTCGGCGCTCCAGACGACATACGGGCTGGCACCGCCGATCGGGTCGATCAATTTGAGCGTGCAAGCGATCCGCCCGCCGGGTGTCCGCACGCGAGCGGGCCAGAGATAGCGCAGCGCATCGTACCAGTCGCACGCGCGTTGCGACACGCCAGACAGGTGGGGCTCCGGAACCGGGGTGGTTACCGGGGCCCCATTCGTTTAGTACCGTAAGAGGACCGCCATGCTGACACTCCAGCAGGTCAACGTCGGTCCACCGCCACTCCCCGGGGGAGTGGCCGCGGTGCTGCGTTTCTTCTTCAATCTGCCCCAGTGGTTCCAAATCGTCGGCTTCATCGTGGGCGTGATCGTCGCCCTGGCGGTGCTGGTCTTCGCCTGGCACGCTCGGCGCGTGATCATCGCCTGGATCGTGTCTCGCCCGCGCGGCATCAAAATCTCCTTGGCGTCAGCTCTGGCAATGGTGGTGTTGGGCGTCGGTGCGTTGAGCGTGGTCGGCTACGACTATATGGAGCACAACAACGGGTTCTGCACCGGCTGCCACGTGATGAATGTGCCGTTCCAGCGGTTCGCCGGATCGAAGCACGACTCGCTCTCGTGCCATGCCTGCCACCAGCAGGGGATGTACGCCAACATCCGGCAGCTCTACCTCTGGGTGGCCGAGCGGCCACAAAGCATCGGCAAGCACGCCAAGGTGCCGACGCGCGTCTGTGCCAGCTGCCACGTTCGGGGCGACGCCAAGGAGAGCTGGCAGCGCATCGCGTCCACGGCGGGACATCGCACCCACCTGGAATCCGACTCGAGCGCCTTGAAGAACGTGCAGTGCGTCACCTGTCACGGGCTCGAGGTGCATCGGTTCGTGCCCGTCGATTCCACGTGCGCGCAGTCGGGATGCCACGTCAACGTACGCATCGCGCTCGCTAAGATGAGCAATCAGACGGACGCCCACTGCACCACGTGTCATCGGTTCACGGCCCCCGTCCCGGCGCTGGCCACGCGCGACTCGGCGCGCGGTACCCTCGTCCCGCAGTTCAAGCAGTGCGTCGCGTGCCACCAGATGCAGGCGATCCTGGCCGACTTCGACCCTGCCAGGGATCCGCATCGAGGGACGTGCGGCTTTTGCCACAACCCGCACGTCCAGAAGCAGGCGAGCGAAGCCGCACAGACCTGCGCGTCGGCAAAGTGCCACGTCGACTGGCGTTCGGAACCCTTCCACGTGGGCAAGAATCACCGGGCGGTGGGCACGAATTGCACGCTGTGCCACGAGCCGCACCACGCCAAAGTCGACGCGAGCGACTGCGCAGGATGCCACGCCGCGGTCAAGCAACGGAAGGGCGGCAAGCGCCTCAATCCGCCGCTCCCGTTCGACACGTCGGCGGCGCTGCGTCGAGTTTCCGCGATCCCGTCGGCGGCCGGACCCCAGCATGGCAAGGGAGACGGACCTTTTTTTGACGATCCGCCGCCGGGGACCTCCCCGCGCGGCGGGCTCCGCCCCCGCCAGCCCCTCCCTGCCACTGATAGCTTTCCCCACGCCAGGCACAAGACGATCGCCTGCATCACGTGTCACACGTCGCAGAGCCAACGAAGCCGCCTCACGTTCCAACGTCCCCGCGGATGCCAGATCTGTCATCATCAGGCGCCCCAGACGAGCCAATGTGTCACCTGCCACACCCCGGCAGAGCTCGCGGTCCCCGAGTCCGTGACCGCGACCGTGACCGTGGCAGGCGCGCCGCCTCGCGCCCACGCGACCCGGTTCGACCACGCCACCCACCATGGACTGTCGTGCGTCGCGTGCCACACGACTCCAGTGTCTCTCGATCCGGACTCCAAGACGCTGAGCTGCGCCGCCTGTCACGATGACCATCACGCGGCCGGGCGGCGGTGCGCCGCGTGCCACGCGGGGGACGCGCCGGAAGTTCGAGTGGCCCACGCACCTCCGGCGGAGGCGCACGTCGCATGCGATGCGTGCCACGCGCCGGCAATTGTGGCTCGCCTGGTTCCTGATCGCGCGCTCTGCCTATCGTGTCACGCAAAACAGACCGACCACTACCCGGCGCGGGAGTGCTCCGTCTGCCACTTCGGCGCGACGCCGGAGGAGCTGCGACCACGCCTGATGAAGGCCGGGACCCGCTCGTGACGGTAATCCGTGCTGGAACGCTCTGCTCCCTTCTCGTGGGGGCCGGTGCGGCACCGGGTGTCACGCAGGGCTATCGGCTCCGCCTGGACACGCAGATGCAGGCCGTCGCCTACCGCGGCGTGTCGTTCGACAGCATCGCCATGGCTGACACCGTCACCGGCCCGAGCGGCGGGCTGTTCAGTCGCGATGGCTATGCGGTCACCTGCAACGCGAACGGTTTCTGCACGTTCTATCGGCCTGGCGGGATCGTGCACGCGGCGCCCGTCACGACCACCGCCGACCTCACGCTGTGGGGTCTCGGCGTCCCGGGGCTCTCCGTCCGAGCGATCGGGCGCGCCGTCGGCGATCTGGGGTCCGGTGACAACTGGGCGGGGACAACTTCCCATCTGCAGCTCCTCGAGGGTTACGCCCAGTACGCGGCCGAGTGGTGGACCGCGCAGCTCGGCCGCCAAGCTCTGGAGACCAGGTTCGGGCTCACGGGGTTCGACGGTGCCCGCCTCGCGCTCCGCGACTCGCGCCGCGGGCTGGAGGTCAGCGGATACGCCGGGTGGGGTCTGTGGCAGGGTTCGACGCTGCCCGTGACGAGTCCGGCCCTCAATCCCCTCGACGAGTTCCGGCCGCCCGAGCGAACGATCATCGCCGGAGCGGGAGGAGCGTGGAGCACACCGCGTCTCGATCTCCGCGTGATATACCAGCGTGAAGTAGACCCGAGCACGGATTATTTCGTCTCCGAGCGGGCCGGTGTGGACGCGCTCGTTCGCGTGTATCGAGGCGTGACCGTGACCGGGGGCGCCGACTACGACATCGCCCAGGGCTGGTGGGGAAGCGCGGAGGCGCAGTTGGCGTACTCGGCGCCTACCGGTTGGTTGAATGCCAGCGCCGGAGTCCGCCGCTATCGACCGCACTTCGATCTCTGGACGATTTGGGGCGCATTCAGCCCCGTGCCGTACACGGCGTACGACGGGTCGGTCACGTTCAAGCCGATCGCACGGCTGGAGATCGGCACGCAAGGCGAGCATTACAGCTATGCCAACAGCGAGACCGCCACGCCACTGGTGAGCGTCGAGAGCTCTGGCTGGCGCTTCTCGTGGCGTGCCACGTACACCCTGACCAAGTCGTGGATCGTGGACGGCGGGTACCACGCGGAATTCGGACCGGGAGCCTCATCACGCGGCTTCGAGGGCGGCGTGACCTATGCCGCCGCGGACCGGCTGTCGATCACGGCCCGTGGCGCCACCCTCGATCGGCCGCTCGAGTTTCGCTTCGACAAAGCCTCGCTTGACCTGTTCGGTTTGACGGCCGATTACCGGCCCATGTCGCGCATGCGGATCCAGCTCGAGGCAATCCGGTACGCCGAAGATCGAACGCGTCCCGATGCGGGGGCGTTCACCTGGGACCAGCTCCGCGTGAGCGGCCGGATCGTGTTGTTCTTCGGGGGCGGGAGCGCCGATCGGAGTGGGCTTCCTCCGGCTGTGCGCGGCATGCCGGAACGAGGATCGCCATGAGCGCGCGGTCCGGACTGCTGCTGGTACTCGGCTTGGCCGGGGGATGGACACGGCTCGTGGGTCAGGAGCGGCAGGGATTCGACCACCAGAAGCACGCCAAGGTGTTCGCGAGCTGTACAGCGTGCCACGCCGGCGCCGTCATCCCGAATGCTTCGATGTGGCCCTCGCCCGCCTCGTGCGGCTCATGTCACGATGGGACGATCCAGAAGCGCGTCACGTGGCAGCCTCCGCGAGAAGGGATGCCCACCAACCTCCGGTTCGATCACTTGAAACACGCGACGTCGGTGCGTGACAAGGCGGTCGCGTGCACCGCGTGTCACGCGGCGCAGGGGGCTCCGTGGATGACGGCCGGAGCCCCGAGAGCGGAGCGTTGCCTAGACTGTCACGGCGTACGTACTGCGCACCTCGCGGCGCCGGATACGGCATGCGCGACTTGTCATCTTCCGCTCGTTCGCGCAGAGCGTCTCACCGTCAAGGAGGTGGCCGCGTTCCCCAAGCCGCCATCCCATGACGAACCGGGGTACCGGGGCGCTCAGGGTCACGGTCGAGCGGCGCAAGCGGTCGGCGCCAACTGCGCGACCTGCCACGCGCGCGATTTTTGCCTGCAGTGCCACGTCGATGCTCCGGAGCGTCCGTCGATTCAGGCACTCGCCCCGGATGCACGCTCGCTGGCGATCCAGGTCAGGCTGCGCGCGCCGCCGAGCCACGACGATCCAGGGTTCCGCATGGGGCACGGCGCCACCGCGAAGGCCACGCCGGAAACGTGCAGCACCTGTCACACTCGCGAGAGCTGTTTGACCTGCCACTCAGCCACGACGCGGGTGGCGTCGCGCCTGCCGGCGGCCGGGCCGGGACGCGGCACCGGAGCGGTCGTTATTCGCCGCCGGCCGCCCTCACACGGGACGAACTATGCGGAGCGTCACGCCGCCGCGGCGTCGACCGCCGCCGCTACCTGCGCGGCCTGTCACGCCCGATCAGATTGCCTCGAGTGCCACCGCCCCGACGCCGCGCGAGCGGCGGGCTACCATCCACGCGGGTTCCTGGCGCGCCATCCGGCCGCGGCCTACAGCCGGCAGACCAACTGCAGCGACTGCCACAACACCGCCGGCTTCTGCACCACCTGTCATGCCTCGGCGGGACTCGTGAGTCGAGGCGGCCAGCTGCGGGCTGGATACCACGACTTCAACATCTTCTTCAGCGCCGGGCACGGCCAGGCCGCCCGTCAGAGCCTGGAGACATGCGTCGGGTGTCACGTGGAGAAAGACTGCCTCACCTGCCATTCGGCGCTGGGGGGCCGGCACATCAATCCGCACGGACCAGGTTTCGATGCGGCTCGGGAGATCAAGAAGAACCCGCAGATGTGCACCGCCTGTCACGGGACGGCCATTCCGACGCAATGACGGGCTTCGTCACTTCGCTCGATGCCAGGTCGACTCCACGTAGACCGGGATGTCGTTCTTGATGGGAATTGTGAGGAGCGTCGGCGAGGTGGGCCCCTTCCGGGAACTGTGTTCGCACAGTCACCATCGGAAATTGACCGCCCCGCGTTGTCTGTAGCTGCGCGCTGCAACTCTGAAGACCACCGTTTCAAATCCTCACAGCGCTTTCAGCGACCTCTCATGGGCGTGGCCCTACCTTCCTGGCGAACAATGAGGGAGGTGAGAAACATGTTCGGAGTCACGAAACCCGTACGGGATCCGATGCTGGATCTCCTGTATCAGCTGGAGCGCCGGATGGGACGGATCTTCAACGAGCCGTTCCCCGTGTTCGACTGGAAGGTCGGTGAGGCGACGACGGCTGCCTGGCTGCCACTCGTCGACATCGTCGAGGAGCCGGAGTTCATCCGCCTGGTGGCGGAGTTGCCCGGCGTGAAGCCCGAAGAGGTGAAGATCTTCGTCGAGGGCAATCTGCTCACGATCAAAGGCACGAAGGAGCAGGTCGCCGAGGAGAAGGCGGAGAAGATCCATCGCTATGAGCGCACCTATGGTGCGTTCGAGCGGACGTTCACCCTGCCGACAACGGTGCAAGCGGAGAAGATCAAGGCCGGCTACGAGAACGGCGTGCTGACGATTACGCTGCCGAAGGCCGAGGCGGCGAAGCCCCACCTGATCAAGGTGGATATCACCCCGCAGAAGGCGCTGAAGTAGGCCATCGAGCGGGTGTGAGATCCCCCGGCGGCGCCAAAGCCCCGCCGGGGGATGTTCACACCGTGTCCGGGCCCTCCAACGACAGTCGCACCCCGGCCCTTGATTGTGCTACTTGACGGTGAACGTGACTGTGTCGGCAACCAACCGGTTCAGGGGGATGTGTCGCCAGTCGGCCAAGACGGCGATGACCCGATGCGAGCCGGGCTTGAGGGGGTCCACGAACAAGTGGTGGTGTGCCGTGCGGGGTTGCTCGACGGTCGCCGGGACGATTCGCACGCCGCTCGCCTGGAGCTTGATCGTGACGGGCGCAGTCACGGTGGCTCCGTTCCTGGGCTACAGGATCTTCACGGTCACCTTCCCCTTCGCCTGTGCCGGTGCGGAAACCCATACCGCCGCCGCAGCTCCCAACCCCCATATGATCGCTCGAATCGGTGTTCTCACTGCCCACCTCCTCCTGTGAGCCGGCTCGCCCGTAGGCCTTGAACGTCAGAACCATCCCGATCGCCAGAATAGCCGAGTTTTTCTTTGAAGCGTACTTGAAGAGCGTGTGATGGTTTGCTCAAGAATTTCCGCAGAGTGCGGGCACCGATGGTCACGGCTTCATCGTCACCCCGAGCGATATCAGCAGTGACAGGGCGATCAGGACGATGATGATCCACTCCAGCAGCTCCATACGGCGCGTCGCGGCGCGATCGGCCAGCTTCCCATAGATGCCGTCCATCACCTGCAGCTTCCGGGTGATGCTCGCGTCCCACTCGGCCAGGTGGAACCGGCGGGAGGCGAGCGAGTACGCCCGCGCGAGGTATTGCTCCCCCACGAGCTTCAATGCGTTCGTCACCTGCTCGAACAGAATCACCCCATCGAGCTGCAGGCGCGAGAGCCGCCGCAGGTCGGACCCGTGTTGTCCCGCGAGCGGCAGGCGCGGGGGCCGGCGGGACAGGGTCTCGTACGACCGATCCAGCGCGGCGTCGAGCTGCTGGTCGAGGTAGCGCATCTCGAGCAGCTGCGTGTTGGCGAATTCGATCACGTCACGCACGTCGTCCCCTTCGGCGTCGACAATCAGCGACACATCCGTATCGATGAAGGTCGCGTCATCCGGCCCGAACGAAAGGCGCGAGGCGGTGGCGTCGTCGACTTCCTGCCGCGAGAGCCTTCGGGTTTCCGCCCGCAGGATCTGCGCGATGGTATGGGCGTGCGGACTCCAGAGATCGTCGCCTTCATGAGAACCGAACAACTCGGCGATTTGGAAGATCGAGTAGTCCTCGACCAGGTCGGCGATATGGGGCTGGATCACCGCGGTGTCCAAGGTGGCAACCAGCTGCTCCACGTGCCGGCGCGAATCGGCGACGAGACGCTCGTTCCCCCATAACTCACTGCTCAGCGCGGGTAGGCGGTCGAGCGGTCCCGCGATCGGGATCGCGTAACTGACCGAAACCGCCCCAAAGTCATATAACACGACTTCGACCGCGGCGCCGGCCCGATAGCCCGCGAGCTCGAATTCCTGCCCGTCCTGGGTAACCCGCAGGGGCGCCGGGTGATACTCGAAGTACGCGGGCGCCCGCCGCTTGTGCTTGATGGTCTGGCGCTCCGTTCCGGCCCGGATCCGCTGCTCCGCGGCGTCCAGGTCGATCGCCCGTGCGACGTCATAGGCGAACAGCGGAAAGCAGGTCCCGCGGGCGATCGTGAGTTGCGGCATTTCGCAATCTAGCCCCCCTCGTACGGATCCCCGAGTGGAACCTCCTGGGTCGACTGATCGGTTATGGCACACAATGACGGCGGCGAAGCCGGGATCTTTTTCTCGACTGTTACGTTCTGGTTATTAAACCGTCGGTCAGTTGCATGTCCATTTCGGGCTCGGCCAAACGTCTAGTAGATGATCCACTGGCCAGACCTCTTTTCCGAAGAGAAGGAGACGAACCCGTATGCGCAGTCCCCTCGTGATGAGTAATCGCGGCTGGACCGGATCGGCGGTCCTGCTCTTGGCGCTCGCCGTAACCGCAGGCGGCCTCGTGGCTTGGAAACGCGCCTCGGTCCGGAAGGCCGATGCCGCCGCGGCCAGCCAGCCCGAGCCCATTGAATCCGTCACCCTGGCCGTCGCGAAGGCGCGGCAGTATCGGCCCACGACCACATCGGTCGGCACGATCCTCGCGCTCACATCGATCACCCTCCGCAACGAGCTCGCCGGCACGGTCCGCCAGGCCATGCTCGTGCCCGGTCAGGTGGTCGAGTCCGGCACGGTGCTCGTGGCCCTGGACGTGTCGGTGGAGCAGGCGGAGCTCGAAGCCGAGCAGGCGCAGGCCGACCTGGCGCAGACGACCCTGGCACGGCTCGAGCGCTTGCGTGAGGCCCAGGCCACGTCGCAGGAAGAGGTCGACCAGGCGCGCGCTGCACGCGACGTGGCGCTCGCGCAGATCGAGCGCACGCGCGCGATCATCGCGAAGAAGACGATCCGCGCGCCGTTCCGGGCGCGCGTCGGTCTCTCCGACATCCATCCGGGCCAGTATCTCAACGAAGGCACCGAGCTCACCACGCTGCAGGGCGTGGACGCGGCGGCCAACGTGGACTTCACGGTGGCTCAGGCGGTCGCGGCCGAGCTGCGTCCGGGCGAGCCCATAGCGGTCTTCGCCGCGGACGACCCGCGCCCCCTGACGGCACGGATCGTCGCCGTCGACGCCAAGATCGATCCTACCACCCGTAACGCCATGGTCCGCGCCCGACTCGCGAGCCACGCCCCGGCGCCCGGCGCCTCGGTGCGGGTCGAAGTTCCCGTCGGCCCGCCGACCACCGTCGTCTCGGTTCCGGTGAGCGCCCTGCGCAAGGGGCCGGGCGGCGATCACGTTTTTCTGATCGTGGCGGACTCGAGCGGTAAGCAGCGGGCGCATGACCAGCCGGTCCGGAGCGGACCGGTGCTCGACGACGAAGTCGTGATCCTGAGCGGTCTCACCCCCGGCCAGCAGGTGGCGACGTCGGGGTCCTTCAAGCTGCGCGAAGCGGTGCTGGTCGCGGGCGATTCTTCACGCTAAAAGGACACCAGCCATGCGGTCCGTGACGGATACGTTCATCAAGCACCCCGTCCTCGCGGCGGTGGTGAACCTCGTGATCGTGCTCGTAGGATGGCGCGCGATCACCACCTTACCGGTGCAGCAGTACCCGAACATTCAGAGTTCGTCGGTGCTGATCACCACGGTGTACTACGGCGCCAGCGCCGAAACCGTGCGGGGGTTCCTCACGACACCGATCGAGCGCGCCGTGTCGGCGATCTCGGGCGTCGATTACGTCGAATCCACCAGCCGCGCCGGCGTCAGCACCATCACGGTGCACCTGAAGCTGAATCACAACAGCACCGCGGCGCTCGCGGAGGTCACGGCCCGGCTGCAGCAGGTCCGCTCGGAGCTGCCCGCCGAGGCCGAGCCACCGGTCGTCGAAGTCCAGCGGGCGGACCGCCCGTACGCGTCGTTCTATCTGAGCTTCACGTCCTCGCAGCGCGACATTCCCGCGCTCACCGACTGGCTCACGCGTAACATGCAGCCGCAGCTCTCGACCCTGGCGGGCGTGCAGCGTGTGGACGTCGTAGGTGGCCGTCCGATCGCGATGCGGATCTGGATCGATCCCGACCGGTTGGCGGCGCTGAACCTCGCGCCCGGCGACGTGCACGCCGCGCTGCAGCGCAACAACTACCTCGCGGCGGTCGGTCAGACCAAGGGCGATCTGGTCCAGGTCAACCTCCTGGCCAACACCGACCTCCGCACGCCCGAGGAGTTCAAGAACCTCGTTGTGGCGGAGCGCAACGGAGCGATCGTCCGGCTCTCCGACGTCGCCAAAGTCGAGCTGGGCGCCGAGGAAGCCGACTACATCACCAAGTTCAGCGACAAAGAGGCGGTGTACCTCGGCGTCTGGCCTGTGCCCGGCAGCAACGAGATCGAAGTGGCGAGCCGGCTGCACGCCGAAATGGCGCGGATCAAGACGACGTTGCCGAGCGACATCGACATGCAGATGGCCTACGACGCGACGGTCTTCATGACCGACGCGCTGCACGAGATCTCGAAGACGCTGGTCGAGACCATCATCATCGTCGGCCTCGTGGTGTTCCTCTTCATGGGCTCGATTCGGACGGCGCTGGTGCCCCTGGTCGCGATGCCGGTCTCCCTGGTGGGTGCCGCGATCGTGATGTGGGCATTCGGCTTCAGCCTCAACCTGCTCACCATCCTCGCGATCGTGCTGTCGGTGGGATTGGTGGTGGACGACGCGATCGTCGTGGTCGAGAACGTCGAGCGGCACGTGCGGGAGGGCAAGACGCGCATCCAGGCGGCCCTCATAGGCGCGCGGGAACTCGTCGGGCCGATCATCGCGATGACGATTACGCTGGCGGCGGTGTACACGCCGATCGGCTTCCAGGGCGGCCTCACCGGCTCGCTCTTCCTCGAGTTCGCGATCACCCTCGCCGCGGCGGTCGTCGTGTCGGGCTTCGTCGCGATCACGCTGTCGCCGGTGATGAGCTCGCGGTTCGTGAACGAGAAGGGGCACGAGGGCAAGCTGTCGCTGCTCGTGCACCGCGGCTTCGAGGCGGTGCGCGGGCGGTACGAGCGCTTGCTCGACGGCGCCCTGGGGATGCGCTGGGCGATCGTCGCGGCCGCCGTCGTGGTCATGGTGGCGGCGTGGCCATTGTACCAGTACTCCCGAAAGGAGCTGGCCCCGATCGAGGACCAGAGCCACATCAGCCTGTTCATGCAGGCGTCGCCCGACGCGTCTCTCGAGGCGACCAACAAGGCATCGCTCCAGGTAGTGAAGGCGGTCACATCCTTCCCCGAAGCGAAGTTCATGTGGTCGATCACGGCCAACTGGGGTGGGTTCGGCGGCATGGTCGCGAAGAACTTCAAGGAGCGGAAGCGGACCACCGAGCAGATGTACGGTCAGGTGTACTACGCGGTGTCGAAAGTACCGGGACTGCAGGTGTTCCCGCGCCTCGACCCCCCGCTGCCATCGCCGGGCCAATACGACGTCGAGCTGATTCTGGCGAGCGACCTCCCGCCCGAGCAGATGCTCCAGACGGTGGGAACGGTGCTGGGTGCCGGCTGGAAGAGCGGCAAGTTCCTCTACGTCGACACCGACTTGAAGATCGATCTCCCCGAAGCGCGGGTCGTGATCGACCGCGACCAGGTGGCCGATTTGGGCCTCGACCTGGCGAGCGTGGGACGCGAGCTCGGTACGCTGCTCGGCGGCGCGTACGTCAACCGGTTCAACTATTACGACCGGAGCTACAAGGTCATCCCGCAGATCGGCGACGACCGCCGGACCACGGTGGGTCCGTTGCTCGATCTCAAGATCAAGACACCGAGCGGCCGTCTCGTCCCCGTTTCTACGTTCACGCACATCGAGTCGAGCACCGCGCCGCGCACGCTGAACCGGTTCCAGCAACGGAACGCGGTCCGGATCTTCGGTGGCGTGAAGCCCGGCGTGACGAAAGAAGAAGGTCTGCGCGTCCTGGAAGCCGCGGCGACGGCCGTCGCCGGCCCGGGTGTGGGGCTCGACTACGCGGGTGAATCCCGCCAGATCCGTCTGGAGGGCGCGGCGCTCACCGTCACCCTCGGCTTCGCGGTGATCCTGATCTACCTGGTGCTCGCGGCGCAGTTCAGGAGCTTCCGCGATCCGCTCATCGTGCTGGTGGGCTCCGTGCCGCTCGCGATCTCCGGCGCGCTGGTGTTCAGCTTCTTGAACCTCACCACGATCAACATCTACTCCCAGGTGGGGCTGATCACGCTGGTCGGACTGATCGCGAAGAACGGCATCCTGATCGTACAGTTCGCCAATACGCTGCAGGCCCGGGGGGTGGAGAAGCTGGCCGCGCTGCGCGAGGCGTCGCTCACCCGACTCCGGCCCGTGCTGATGACATCGGCGGCCACGGTCTTCGGGCATCTCCCGCTCGTGTTCGCGACGGGACCCGGCTCTGCGGCGCGTAACAGCATCGGTACCGTCCTCGTGGCAGGGATGACCGTGGGGACGCTGTTCACGCTGTTCGTCGTCCCGGTGTTCTACTCGCTCATCGCGGCCGAGCATCGTCCCGATACTGAAGTGGAGGACGAAGGGCTCGTGCCTGAACCCGCTATTGCAGGGGAGGCGTCGTATGCGTAGCGCGACGATCTACTCTCTCGGGGTCTTCGCGCTGTACGGATGCGCGACGGCTCCCGGCTACCGATCACCGGCCGTACAGGCCCCGGCCTCGTATCGGGAGATTGCCGACTCGGGTCGCGTCACCTCGCACTCGTACGTTGCGGTCGCCTCGAGCCCGACGTCGGCGGCTCCGGCCTCTGATCAACCGGGTGTGCCGTCTGACTATTGGGAGAGGCTAGGCGACTCGACGCTCTCGCGTCTCGTGGCCGAGGTCCTGCGCGCCAACCTCGACGTCCGCGGCGCCCGAGCGCGCGTGAGTGCGGCGCGCTCTGATCGGGTGCGCACCGCGCTGAACCTCACACCGTCGGCCACGGTGGCGGCGGGGTATTCCCGGCAACGGCTGTCCAGCGCCACGTTCCCCGGCTTCAGCGGTGTCTTTCCCGATCAAAACGTCTGGGACGCGGGCGTCAACGCGTCGTGGGATCTGGACATCTTCGGACAAATTCGGCACAGCGTCCAGGCGCAGGGTGCGTTGGTGGGCGTGGCCGAGGAGAACCTGCGCGACGCGCAGGTGAGCCTCGCCGCCGAAGTGGCCCGCGCGTACTTCGAGCTGCGGGGCGCGCAGGAGCAGCTCCAGGTTGCTCGGCAGAACGCCGAGAACCAGCGCCGCACGTTCGAGGTCACGAAGCAGCGCCTCGATGCCGGGCGCGGCACCGCGTTCGACACGGAGCGGGCGCAGGCCCAGCTGAGCACGACCCTGGCGTCGATTCCCGCCCGCGAAGCGCAGGTGGCAGCGGCGCAGTATCGGATCGGTGCGCTGGTGGGCCGCGCGCCCACCGAGGTTGCGCGTGAGCTCGAGCAGGCCGCTCCGCTCCCCGCACTTCCCGATGTGACGTCGATCGAGAATCCCGAGGTCGTGGTGCGGTCCCGTCCGGACGTGGCTGCCGCGGAGCGGCAGACCGCGGCACAGGGAGCGCTCGTCGGAGCCGCGAAGGCGAGCTACCTGCCGCGCCTCAGCATCGGTGGGAGCGCGGGCTACTCCGCGCCCGAGTTCAACACCGTGGGCAACCAGTCATCGATCCGCTATGTGGTCGGGCCGGTGATCACGTGGCCGGGGCTCAACCTGGGCAGGGTGAAGGCGGAGGTTGACGCGGCGGAAGCGCGGGAAGACGCTGCCCGCGCGCAGTACAATCAAGCGGTGCTGGCCGCGATGCAGGACGTGGAGACGAGCCTCAGCCAGTATCGCGCAGCCCGCGTGCGGGTGGAGCGGCTGCAGGAGGCGAGCGCCGCGAGCGAGCGCGCCGCCGAGCTGGCGCGGCTGCGATTCAGTCAGGGAATCACGGACTTCCTGCAGGTGCTGGACGCCGAACGCACCGAGCTCGTGGCCCAGGACCAGCTGGCGCAGGGGCGGATCGACGCGGCGACGGCGTACGCGGCGCTGTACAAGGCAGTGGGGGGAAGGTAGGGCGCCTCAAAGTCACCGGCCGCTCGAGGACAGCGCATCTTCCAGAGTGATGCGCTGCCGAGCGCGGTAGGCCAGGTTGGCCATGTGCGCGGCGACCGCGGTACGGTAGCCGAGCTCGACGGGCGCGTTCGGGCGCTCGCGCGAGCGAACGCAATCGAGAAACGTCGCCATGTGGTTCCCTTCGGGGGCGCGACCGGTGATGGCCTCTCCGTTGGGGCGATTGGCGGTCTCCGGGTAGTAGTGGATGCCCGACGTCAGC
>DASQIB010000045.1:0-4380 GCA_035631795.1 Gemmatimonadales bacterium
GAGGTCGCGCTGGTTCTTGAAGGGCTTGGTCGGCGAGACCTGGATCTTCCCAGGGCGGCCCTGCGAGTGGTAATCGAGGGCCTCCTGGCGGCGAATCGACATCTAGGACACAAGTCCTTTTTTGTGAAGGAGTTATGCTATCTGTCCCGCTCCTGGCTGTCAAGCACGGCGCCCTCTACCGGATCCGAATCACGGTCAAACGCGGCACGACTGAGGTGAAAAGCGTCGCGTTCGGCCCGGTGAGCGAGAGCGTAAACGCAGCCGCCCCGGGTGCCTGAAGGGCTCGCACATAGACTCCCGAGCCGGCGTCCAGCGTGCCGCTGATGGCCACCTTCGCGCCGCCCACGGCGATCGGCGCCAACGGGTAGCTGGGTGTGAAGTTGTTCGGGAACTTCGTGTATAAGGAGTCGAACTCGGCCCGGAACTGGAACGACGTGTAGCTCAGCTCCGGTGGCGCGGTGAAGCCCGGGAGGTCCGACACCCAGTTGGCGAGGGCCCAGCGTGAGACCAAGGTCGAGAAATTTTGACCGGTCTGCGCGGCAACATTCGCCTCACCAAAGAGGGTCGTCTGTACGAGCTTGCCCGCGAGCCCGCTCGGGTTCTGATCCATCAGGTAGCGGACGAAGAGCCAGCTCGCCCCGACATCCGCCAGCGTGCCATTGTCGAAGGGAATCAGTAGAAACGAGGTCCCCGTCTTGCTCAGGTACTGCCCCGCGTCGTAGAAGTCGTTGTCGTCCATGTAATGATGGAACGTCGTCGTGTCGCCGGGCAAGTAACTGCGCGCGGCGAGCTCTTCGGCGTACTTCGAGAGACCCTCATCCAGCCAGCCATCCTCGGTCGCCAGACCACCCCGGAACAGGATGTGCTGTGCGAAGTTGATCATGTGCTGGAACTCGTGCACGAACGTGGACGGAATGATGCGCTTCACGGTCGCGCTCGAATGCGCGCAGCTGAGCGTGCCCGTGGGATCGGCGACAATCGAATAGAACACCTCGCCGCGGTTGGACTGGAACGCCGGCGCGGTGGTGTCGAGATCGGGCGGGAAAAAGAATCCGGCGATGTATCCTGCCGAGTTGCACTCAGCCGTGGTGACGAGCGAATTCACGACGGGACTCATCAGGGCGATGACCACGCCGTTGGAATCGATGTCCGAGACCGTCCCGAACGTGTCGACCGCGAGCGGATAGAGTCTCGCGTCGAACACCTGCTTGAGCGTATCGATGTCCGCCGAGTCGAGGCCGTTCACGGGTGCGAGTGTGTCCACGTAGATGGCGACGTGCGCTCCTACCGCCACCGCCCGGGCGCCGACTCTCTTGAAATCACTCGCCAGGCTGCAGTCCGCGCGGTTCGCGCATACCGTGAATGAGCGGAGGCTGCCGATCGTGGGCGGCGTGATCGTGGCGGCGATGGACCCTGCTGCGGGGGCCGCGGCCAGCGGCCGCGGGCGCGCCGCGTGGGCTCGACCTACGCTCCTGAGGAGTTGATCGAACGCGACGGCCGCCGATCGCGAGCCGGACGAGGACCGCGCGATCATCGGAGCCGTGGCCGGCGCGGCGGGCGAGGGGGTGACATCCACCAGTGAGAACGCCGCGCTGCCGCCAGGGTCTCCACCGGTGGACTGCGCGACCACGAGGTATTCAGCGGAGTCGACCGCGGACGCGTTGGCGGGGAACGTCGTGCACCCGACATCCGAGGCCGGATCGATGGACGTGTACGCCCCGATCGCGAGCGTGAGCTGCGTCGCCTGTGCGGCGTGGCAGGCGACGGCCGGCGCCGCGGGCTTCTCGCTGCTGCACGCGACAATCGCGGCGAGCCCCAAGAGCGTGAATCTCGGTGCCATCGCATTCCTCATGTTGGCCTCCCGCCGTGGACTCGTGTTCGACCATCTGCCTACCGCTGCGCGCCACACCATCTCAAGAAACACGCCTACCAGCCCTACACAGTAACGTGGGTGGGACGGCCCGGCTGCGGCAGGAGCCGTGCCGAGTTCAAGATGAATAGCAGCTCGGACGTGACGTGAATCACGGCTGCTGCCACCGGTGGCAGGAAGCCGTACGCAGCCAGCACAACTCCCACGGCGTCGACCGTGAGCGTGCCGGTGAAGTTCTGGTAGATCACCGTCCGTGCGCGTCGTGCGATCTGCAACGTTTCGACGAGCTTCTCCAGATCGTTCCCGAGCAGAACGATGTCCGCACTCTCCCGTGCGACGGCTGTTCCGGACCCCATCGCGACGCCGACATCGGCGGCGACCAACGCCGGCGCGTCGTTGACCCCGTCGCCGACCATCGCGACGGTGCGGCCCGAGGCGACGAGCGCCCGCACGCGCTCGAGCTTTTGCTCGGGCAAGAGGCCCGCCGCGACCTCCCCCACGGCGAGCTCCCGTGCCACGCGGCGCGCGGTCTCGGCCGTGTCCCCGGTGAGTAACAGGACGTGAATGCCGAGCGCCTTGAGCCGCTGCACGGCGCCGCGGGCTTCCGGGCGGACGGTATCGTCGACCTGAATGGAGCCCAGGTACCGTCCGTCCTTCGCGACGTGGATCTCCGTGCCGTCGCTCGGGCTCGTGCCCCTGGGGATGGCAACCCCATGCTCCGTGAGGTGCCGGTGGTTGCCCACGAGCACCTCGGCGCCCTGGATCCTGGCCGTGACGCCATGGCCGGGTTGGTACACGAAGGCCTCGGCGGTGAGGGTTTCGAATCCGCGCTCCGCCGCGCGCCGGACGATCGCCTGTCCGAGCGGATGCTCGGACGGCCGCTCGGCCGCCGCGGCGACGCCGAGTACCTCCGACTCCGGAACGCCATTCACCGGCACGGTGCGAGACACCCGGGGCGTCCCGAACGTCACCGTCCCTGTCTTGTCGAGGACGACGGTGTCGACCCGCGCGAGCGTCTCCAGATACAGGCCGCCCTTCACGATCGCCCCCAACCGCGCCGCACGGCCGATGCCACCGAGGATCGCGAGAGGCGTGCCCGCGGCGACGCCGCACGCGCCCGCTACGATAATCACGGCGATCGTCGACCGCATGTTATGCGTCAGGATGAACGTGAGCGCGGCCGCGCCCAAGGCGACGTACACAAGGTAGCCGGCCAGGCGATCGGCCGTCTTCTGAATCGGCGCGCGGGTTTGCTCGGCGGCCTCGACGACCTGGACAATCTTGCCGAAGCTCGTGTCGCGCCCCATGCGTTCGACCCAGACCTCGAGCGCGCCCGCCTGGTTCACGGTGCCCGCGTAGACGACGTCCCCCCGTACTTTCTCCACCGGCTGGGACTCTCCGGTGATCGCGCCCTGATCCACGAATGACCGGCCTGTGATCACCGCCCCGTCCGCGGGTATCAACGCGCCCGGTCGGATGAGAATCGTGTCACCCGGACGAAGCTCACTGACTGAGGTCTCGAAGATGTCTTCGCCGCGTCGCACGACCGCCGTGCGCGGGAGGAGCTTGAGCAGGTCGCCGATGGCATGGCGCCCGCGCGCCACCGTGAGGTTTTCCAATACCTCGGCGATCAGGACAAACAGGGTGATGAGCAGCGCGGTGAAGACCTCGCCGATGAGCAGCGCCGCGACCAAGGCGATCGTCATCGACAGCTCCATCGTCATCCGCCGCTCGCGGATGTTTTCCCACGCCTCCCTGAAGATCGGATATCCGCCCGCCAGAGTCGCGGCCAGCCCGATTAGGCTCACTCGGGCGAACGGCTCCCACACGCCCGACCAGACAGCGAGCGTGGCCAATCCGACAAGGGCGATGCGCACCACGTCCGCCCTGCCGACGGCGTGCGTCGACTCGGGCGGCCCGGGCGCTTCCAAGGCGGGCACCGCCCCGGGCGGTGCACCGCCGTTGGTCACGACCGTCACGCTCGTCAGGCTCCGATGTTGACCCGTACCTGTACGCTACGCGGCCGGCCCAATGCGGCGCCGCTGAAGAAGGGCCCTTTCAGGGCGTACTTGTGGTCGAACACGTTCTCGATGTACAGCTGCGGCCGGATCACACCGCCGCCAAGCGCGAACGTGTACCCCACACTGGCGTTCATGATGAAGTTGGGGTCGACCTTGATCGACTTGTTGAAGTCCAACAGCCCAGTGCCGTACGTCGAGTCGGGACTGTTCCCATTCGTCAATCCGCTTCCATAGATGCCGGTTGTAGAGAAGAAGAAACCGCGACTCGAATAGACAACGCTGGCGACGCCAGAGAGGCGCTGGTCGTGGTCGAGGTCGAACGGTGTCGAGTCCGTACTGGCAGGGAAAAATCCACCGGTGACGCCGTCGAAGCCATAAGCGTGGTTCAGCGCAACGTTCACGTAGCCAGAGACGGGCCCTCGCGGGCGGATCTCCACCACGCCCTCGACTCCGGTGATCCGTACGCGTCCGATGTTCACCGACGTCAGA
>DASQIB010000046.1:0-8309 GCA_035631795.1 Gemmatimonadales bacterium
GCCCTCCTGGTGATCCCACAGGCCGATCAGCGGTCCCGCGCCATGGCCTCGGTCGCCGATCGGGTGTGAGTAGATGGTGCCCGTGATTCCGTCGGCGCGCATGCGGGCCAGCGCCGCGCCCAGGACCTCGTTGCCCGTCCGACCGGGCTGCATTTCCGCGAGCAGGATGTCCTGCAACCGGTTCGAGTTGCGGAGCGCACGTTTGAGGCCGTCGGGGACGTCTTGCTCGCCGGCGCGCAGGACGTATCCCATGTGCTGGGTATCGGTGTTCAGCCCGAGGGCGGTGATCCCGAAATCGCAGTGCAGTACGTCGCCGCGCTGGATGACCACCGAGCCCGAGTCCGAGAGATCCACGCCGCGCCGCTGTACATCCACGTCCGTATGGAACCACGTCCCGAAGCCCAGGTCGTTCACTCGCTGGCGCATCCACCAGGCGACGTCGTCCGTGGTCGTCTTGCCCGGCGTGATCACGACATTCGAGAACGCCGTGTCGATCGTCCCCCACACGACTTCCATCAACCGACGGTACGCGGGCACCATCGCGGGCGCTCGAATCTCCTGGTACTCGAGCGCGAGGTTCTCGGCTCTGACGATGCGAGCCCGATAGCGGTCGGGCAGCGCGGCCTGGAGCTGCTCCCACTCGCCCGCCGACAGGCCGTCGGAGAAAGCGTGCGTGGTGGAGATGTCCACCGCGATGGTCGCCGGGTCTCGCTCCTCGATGACGCGCCGCAGCAGGTCCCACTGGGCTTGCCCGACCAGCTCGGGCCGACGGCCGATCGAGGGGTCGATGGTCTCGCGCGCGTGATAGGCGTCGTACAGCCCGCCCTGCGACGTGCCGCCGAGCGCGAGCCGCTCGAGCGCCTGTCCGGGCCCCCGATCGAAAAAGACGTAGATCGTGCGGCGCCGCGCGAAGAACGTAGTGGCCGAGACCAGGGACCAGAACACCGGGTCCTCGTTGTACTCGCGCATCGGCAGGACCCACATCGCGACGTGGTACTGTCGCATCAGGCGGGGCAGCACGGAGTCGAGCCGGTAGCGCAGCCACTCCTGCTGCACGGCCGCCTGCTCGCGCAGCGTGCCGAGTGGCCGCGTCGGGGCGGACGTGAGCGCGGAGACGCCTGGCCCCTGGAGAAGGAGGGTCGAGAGCGCGAAAGCGGCGAGTGTCATAGCGGGCGAGCTTCCGGTTGAGGTGGACGGAGACGATCGACCACGAGGACGGTGAGGAGCAGCAGGCTGCCCCACGTATAGTTGGCCACACTGACGAAGGACAGCCACCCCGGATAGAGACCGAACGTCAGGACGCCCGACGTCAGAAGTCCCGCGATCCAGAGCGTCCCTCGGCGTGGCATCGAGCCACTGGCGGGTCGGGCCAAGGCCGCGAGCCACGCGGGCATGGCGAGCGTGTGGTAGTACAGCCAGGCGATCGGCGACAACAGCACGGCCGCGAGTCCCGCGACCGCGATACCGGTGAGAGGCGCGTCGATCGACCGGCGGATGGTCACGATTGCGGCGCCCAGACACGCGAGCGAGAGCGCCCCGATCACGGCGGGAGGCCAGCCAAAGAACCGTGCAAAGCCGGGGATGGACTGAGATGGCGGCGGGCCGATCGCCGCCGCCTCCCGGCCCAGTCGCGCCCAGTCGAGGACGGCATGGACGCCGCCGACCGGGCCGTAGGGCAGCATCGCCCCGAACGTCAGCCCGCCCGCGACCGCGATGCCGACGAGGAGCCCGCGCCAACGGGCGGTGCACAGGAAATACAGGAACATGACGACGGGGAATGCCTTGATCGCCGTCGCGAGCCCCAACCAGGCGCCGGCCCGCAGCTCGCGAGCGCCGCGCAGGTCCGCAGCGGTCGCGAGCACGAGCACGAGCAGAACGGGCGTGATGTTCAGGTGCTCGAAGTTGCTTTGCAGCGGCTTGCCGACTGCCGCCACGGCGATTGCGACGGCTCCCCACCCGCTCGTCCACCGTCGCGCGAGGGCCAGGCTCCAGCCGAGACACGAGACGTTGAGGACCGCCCAGAGTGCCTTCGCCAGCGCGATGCTCGCGCGGGACACGAGGGCGAACGGAACGAGGCCGGCCGCGGTGAAGGGAGGCCACCAGATGCCCGTCCCGGGCAACGCGGCGTAGAGCGGGACGCCATGAAGCAGCCGCTCCGCCTGGCTCAGCTCGGCGACGAAGTCACCGCCCTTGTGCCCGCCGATCGGAATGACGACCGCCGCGTAGCAGGCGCCGATCCCCAACAGCCAGCGCCGCTCTCGCGGGGTCAGCCCCTCCACACGCCCACCGCGAGCGCGAGCCAGCCTCCGAGAAACGCGAGACCACCGACTGGCGTCACCGCCCCCCAATATCGGACGCCGGTCCACGCGTAGAGGTAGAGCGAACCCGAGAACACGATCGTCCCCACGACGAAGAGCCAACCGGCCGCGCGCACGGGTGGCGCGAGCCACCGCGTGGCGGCCCAGGCGACGAAGAGCAGGGCGAGGGCGTGATACATCTGATAGCGGACGCCGGTTTCGAACGCGGCGAGGAGATCGGGCGCGAGACGCGACCGCAGCGCGTGAGCCCCGAACGCGCCCGCCGCGACTGCGACGAACGCCGACGTCGCGCCGAGCGTGGCGAAGAGCCGGTCCATCAATCGAGCCGGCGGCTCCCCCCGGTCACTTCAATGCGATGACGATACCGCTCGATCCGGCCCGACCCACCAACGAACGTGGAGGCGAACCAGCTCGTCAGCCCGACGATCACCGACCCGAGGATCGCCGAGCCGAGCCCGCTCAACGTGAACCCCGGCATGAGCCACGCGACCACCGAGAGCGAGATGCCGTTGACCACCAGGATGAACAAGCCGAGCGTGAGCACCGTCAACGGCAACGTCAGGATGAGAATTACCGGTCTGATCACCGCGTTCACGATGCCTAGGAGCAGCGCCGCGACGAGGAGGTTTCCCCAGCCGTTGATCTGCACGCCGGGCACGATCTTGGTGGCCGCCCAAAGCCCGAGGGCCGTGATCAGGAGTCGAAAGAAGAACCCCATCATGGCCGTTTCCTCGCGCGCCAGCGGTCCCACAGGACGACGGCCGGCCCGGCCAGCCCCGCGACCCAGAGCCAAGGGCGAAAGGCGCGGAACGCCGTGGGTGACGTGCCGTAATAAAGACCGGCGTCTTGCTCCGGGAGCCGTGGTAGCACGGCAGCGAGAAACGCGGCATCGATCAAGACTACCGCCGCGATCACGATCCCGAGCACCGACAGGATGCGAGTGGGGTAGCGGAGCGCGGCGCGGGCGCCGAACCACCAGACACCAATCGCCAGGACCGCCCCGGAAGCCCAGATCACCGGATCGTGAATCAGCGCGCCGGCGACGACGACCCAAATGAAGCCGCCGAGCGCCACGCCGCCCATCGCGCCATATGCCGCTACGCGCTGCCCGTTCATCGGGATGCCCTCCCGTTGCGGACGTTCTCAAAGATAGTTGCGTGACGCACTAGCGCGCCCGTCCGGCCACGAATCGCGCCGTGACACCTGGACGGACCTCGACGCCCAGCCGTGAGTCGAACAGGATCGCGCCCGCCAGCGAGTCGCCCACCCGCGTGGCGCCGATCCCCGCGAACGGTCCGAGGTCCGCGGGCCAGCCGTAGATCAACGCCTGTTCGGGGAGTCCCTCCCACGTGACCGCGAGCGTCTCCGCGCGCGGGACGGCGAAGATCAGGGTGCCGCGGAAGTGACACGCAGGCCCGACCACGATGCGCCCGGTGTCGAGGTCGACGGTGGTGAGCTTGAACCGGTCGCCCAGCTCGGGCAGGGTGAGCGTGTCGCCGTGCACGACACGCCAGTGGCCCACATACCGTTGCGCGAAATGTGTCGTCAGGTGCATCTGCGACGAAGTACACGGATTGGAGGCGCCGCACCCGATCCACGCCCCGGAGAGCGCGGCGAGCAGCGCGCAGCGCGCCGCCGCGCTCACGGAAAGACGCTGTCGGTTGCCCGGACCCGGGCGCTGGCGGAGTCGGCGGCGCGCAGCGCGCTGCCGACGCCCGAGGCGCCGGGAATCTGCGATTTGGCGAGGATCGAGTCGCGCTGGCGCTCCGTGAGCGTGTCGCCGGCGGCGGCGCCACTGCCGCCGGAGCGGCCGCAGGCGGCGAGCAAGACCAGGGAGGCGATAAGGGAGCGGGTCATGCCTCTCATTCTAGCGACCCAGCCCGCGCCGCACGAGCACCCCATACGCGACGAGATTGACGACCAGGACCAGCGTTCCCAGCACCGTCTGACTCGGCCGGCTTAGGTTCGCGGGGTAGAGGACCGGAAGGACGTAGTGCTCGACGAAACCGCCGCCATACCCCGCGAGTCCCGCGCGCGAGCGGAGCGCGTTCTCGAGCGGCGTCAGCGGGCAGACCCAGCCGCCGTACTCGATCGCCATCCCCCAGAGGGCGCACGGGGCGTGCGCCCAGACGAGCCCGCGCCACCGCCATGCCAGGAATCCGCCTACGATCACGAAGGCGACGAACGCGACGTGCACGAGCACGACGGAATCGGCAAGCAGGCGGTAGAGCATCTTCAAGCGTCTCATATACGAAGGAAACCCCCGCCGGACCAGGGGTCCGGCGGGGGTTCTGGTGTGCGACGCGCTTCAGGCACCCATGAAGTGCCGGCACGGGTGGAACAAGCTCTCGACGGCGGCTTCCAGACTATCCGGCAGCTCGAACAAATGCTGGAGCGCGGTCAACTCGTCGAGCGAGAGCGCGCTTCCGTCGGCATGCCGCGCCTGAATGCCATTGCTCGTCGCGGTTGCCGTACCGGTGATGGTGGCGAAGGGCACCCCATTCACCGTTACGGTCAGATTGGCCGTGACCGTCGCCGGCGAGACGACGACCGTGACGGTCCCCTGGACCCGCACCGTCTCGGCTCCCCGCGTCACGCTGAAATCGATCGTCAGCGTCGCATCGTTCGCATCTGGTGTCGTCAGCGTCTCGTGCAGCGCCACGCTTACGGCAGGACTGTCGAGGCTCCAGGTGACGTCGATTTGGGCGTCGGGGTTGTCGGTCGTGAGGTTCGTCGCGGAGAACGCGGCGTTGAACGTGATCGTATGCGTCCCGTCGCTCACGAAGCCCACGGCGGTCGCGTCGAACGCCGTCGCTGGACTCCCCGTAACCGTCGCGGTCACCGTGTAGTCGGCGTATGTCGTGCCGGGGCTCGCGGGAGTCCCGCCATTCACGATCACTTGGAGGGAGTTCGTGCTCCCGGTGCTCAGGTCGATGAGATCGACGTAACCCGTGGCGACCGGAGGCTCGACCACCGCCCCGGTGATAGGGTCGACGGCGTACAGGATGATCCGAACGCCGTTGGCCGGCGCCGCCGGCGTCGCGTTCGGATCCTCAACGTATTGATGCGTGTTCACGTCCCAGACGAACGTCTTCCCGAGCACAGTCGGCGGGATGACACTGGCGGTGATCCCTCCGCGCAGCGCGCCGGCGACCGCGCGGAGCGCCTGGAGTCTGGCCGGTGCATTCGCGTAAGGCTGCGTCGAGGTTCGGGGCGGGACGATCGGGGTAGCGCCCAGTAAGGTGCCAACAGGTGTGGCCACGGCGACTGGGGACCCCGTCGCGACGCTCAGCGCGCTGAAGCTCTGGAATGCGGGTGACGTGAAGACGCCGCCGACCGTTTGCAGGTCGGCGCTGAGCTGCGCGGGATTGGACAGGTGGGCCTGGGGACCCGTGTTGCTGTTGCACGCGGCCGCCGTAAGGGCGGCGACGGTCGTGAGGACCCGCCAGGAGCGCGAATAGACTGGCATGCGGTACCTCCAACTGTGCGGAGACCATCCGCCGGGGCGCGGGGGCGGGGGGGGCGGGGGCGCCCCGGCCTGGTCCACGTTGAAACGTACCCTGGTGTCGATGGAATGGACCGTGACCGCGCGCACGGCGGGGGCGGTCGGGGACCGGGCGAGCGAGCTTAGGAAATGATGCCGCCGCCGAGGAGGCGGTTGTCGGCGTCGTAGAGGGCGCCGGACTGTCCCGGCGTGATGGCGCGCACCGGCTGTGCCAGATCGAGGGCCACGGTGCTCTGGCCGGCGTCCGTCACGCGGCCCGGCACGGCCCGGGCCCGGTAGCGGCACTGCACGAACACGCTGTCGCCGGGCACGAGCGGCTCGGCGAGCCAGTTCACCTCATCGAGCGTGACCGCGTGGCCGAACAGCGCATCGCCCGAGCCGATGACCACTTCCCGCGTGGCGGGCCGGATCTCGACCACGTACATCGGCTCTGAGAATCCGCCCGGCAAGCCGCGCCGCTGTCCGACGGTGTAGCGCGCAAACCCCTCATGCTCCCCGACCACGTCGCCACCGACCGTGACGAGGGGTCCGGGTGTCAGGGCCGGCGCGTCGGCGCCGAGGTGGCGCTCGAGCACGCCTACGTAGTCGTCGTCGGGAACGAAACAGATCTCCACCGACTCAGGCTTCTCAGCGGTCACGAGGCCAAGGCGCCGCGCGGCGTCTCGCGTCTCCTGCTTGGTGAGCGTCCCCACGGGCGTCAGCATCCGCGCGACGACGCTGCGATCGATGCCCCAGAGGAAGTACGACTGGTCCTTCCGGACGTCACGTCCCCGAAACAGGGCGCCGTCGCGGGCGATCGCATAGTGACCGGTCGCGATGTAACGGCAGTCGAGCGCGTCCGCATGGTAGAGGAAGTCCCGGAACTTGGTGAACGAATTGCAGCGGACGCAGGGGATGGGTGTGCGCCCGCGCGCGTATTCGGACACGAAGTCCGCGATCACATCGCGGCCGAACCGGTCTTCCAAGTTCAGGACGTAGTGCGGAATGCCGAGCTTGTGGGCGACGAGTCGCGCGTCAGTGATGGAGTCCAGGGAGCAGCACGGACGGTCGGGCACGCTGTCGCCGTAGCAGAACAGCTTCATGGTGGCGCCAACGACGTCGTAGCCGGCGTCCACGAGCAGGGCGGCCGCGACCGACGAGTCGACGCCGCCGGACATGGCGACGAGAACGCGGTCGGTCACCGGTGCAGCACGGCGGACAGCGCCCGCACCTTCTCTACGATCTTCGGCATGGCGCCGATAACGACATCCACGTCTTCCTCGCTGCTGTCCTTTCCGAACGAGAAGCGCAGCGCGGCGACGCCGAGCTCGCGGGGTACCCCCATGGCCGTGAGGACGTGCGAGGGCTCGACTGCCCCCGTGGAGCACGCGGATCCCGACGAGCAGGCGATGCCCGCGAGATCGAGGTGCATCAAGAGCGCTTCGCTGTCCGTCCCGGGGATCGACACGTTCGAGACATGTGGCGCCCGCGGGCCGCGGGCCGCGTTGACGACGGCATCGGGCACCACGGCGAGCAGCCGGCGCTCGAGCTCGTCGCGCAGCGCCGAGACGCGGGTGGCGAAACCCGCCTGCTCCTGGGCGGCGAGCTCGACCGCCTTTCCGAGGGCTACGATCCCCGGGACGTTCTCCGTGCCGGGCCGGATACCGAACTGCTGCCCCCCGCCATGGATGATCGCTTCGACCACGTGTCGGTCGCGCACGATGAGCGCGCCGATCCCCTTCGGAGCGCCGATCTTGTGGCCGGAGAGTGTGAGGAGCGTGCACGGAACGTCGCGGAGCGAGACGGGGATCTTCCCGAAGGCCTGGACGGCGTCCACGTGGAACGGGACGCCCGCCTGGCGACATCGCTCGGCGAGCGGCGCCACCGGCTGCACCGCGCCCACTTCGTTGTTCACCCACATCACGGCGACGACGGCCACACTGCCCCGGGCGAGCGCCTCGTCCAACGCCTCCAGCGACACGGCGCCTTCCCCGTCGACCGGAAGGATGACTTCCTGCCCGCCGAGGTGGACGACGGCGTGCGCCGCCGCCAGAACGGCTTTGTGCTCGATGGCCGACACGGCCACGCGGAACGGTCCGCCGCGATCGCGGGCCGCGAGTGCGGCGCCGATCACCGCCAGGTTGTCCGCTTCGGTGCCCCCGGACGTGAAGATCACGTGCCCGGGCTCGACGCCGCCGCCCAAGACCTCGGCGATCGTCCGCTTCGCCTCTTCCACGCCCGCGCGCGCCGCGCGCCCGAAGCGGTGCGCCGAAGACGGATTCCCGAAGGCGTCGCGGCCCAGGTAGGGCAGCATCGCCTCGAGCACTTCCGGTCGGACGGGCGTCGTGGCGGCGTTGTCGAGGTACACCAGGCGCTTGGGCATGTGGGAAATCTAGAGGCTACAGGGACTGCACGCCAAGCGTGACCACGTCCTGCACTTCGAGCGTCTCGTAGCAGAAGAACGGCTCGCCGTAGCGGGCGCGGATGAGCGAGCCGTAGTGCGCCGA
>DASQIB010000047.1:0-13135 GCA_035631795.1 Gemmatimonadales bacterium
GGGAGTCTCCGCGAGCGCATAGAACGGTGGCCGCACGTGTCCCTCGTAGCTGAGCGGGAGGAGCGTGTCGACCAGCGCGCGCTCGCCCAGCTCGGCCGCGATCACCGGGTAGAGCGTCTCGGTCATCATCGCCCCGCCGCCTTCCTTGATCATGAGGCGGATCGCGCTCTCGATGTCGTTGCGCTTGGCCGTGTCGCTCATCGGCAACCCCAGCGGAAAGGCCAGGAGCGGCACCACCGATCCGCGCTTCGTTTCGGGCGCCCCTTCGTACGTCGGATGGTACTGGCTCGCGGAATCGTACGGGATGTAGAGACCCGCCGCCACGCGAGCCCACACCGTGTCGGGCGGCCGGCCCACCCGCGAGGTGGCGAGCGTGGCGAGCTGGAGGTTCTTGCGGGCGACGGCATTGGTGTACGTGTCGTTCCCGATGCCGATGAGTCCTTCGTCGACCGACACGATGTGGGTGATGTCGTAGCGCTGCTTCGCGGCGTTGAACGTCGCGCGGCTCGCCCAGAAATTCGCCGTCGCGCGCAGCACCGGCTCGCCGTATCGCGCCAACCATGCCGAGTCGCCGGTGGCGAGATAGTACTGCCACTGCGCGAGGGCCACGTCGGCCGTGATGTGATTTTCGTAGAGGGCATTCTGCCAGGCGAAGCGCGGCGTGGTCTCGACGCCCAGCTCGTCCGATTCCCAGGGATACATCGCGCCCCGGTACCCGTTGGTACGCGCGTTCCGCTCGGCAGCCGGGAGCGCGCGATGGCGAAACATCACCATGGACCGGGCGAGATCCGGATGCAGCACGAGCAGCGCCGGGAACATCCACGTGTCCGCGTCCCAGAACACGTGGCCGTAGTAGCCCGCGGTCGAGAGGCCCATGGGAGGAATACTCTCGCTCGTGCCTTCGCGGATGCTCGCCATGAGATAGAACTGCATGGCGTGGAGCACGCGCTGCAGCTCGGGATCGCCGTCGACGACGATGTCGGTCTGCCACAGGCGACGCCAGGCGGCGCGATGCGTCTCGAGGGTCGCGGTGTAGCCGGCAGCCAGGGCCGCGCGCGTGGCCGCGGCGGCGGCGGCGCGCGAGGGAGCGAGCCCGATGTACTTGGCCACGGTGATCGGGACGTCAGGCGTCGTGCGGAAGGTGAGCTCGAGCGCGACCCCTGAGTCCGAGACTACGGGACGCACCGACAGGGGCTTCTCGCGCGCGGGCCAGGCGACCCGCACCGAGAATGCCACCGGTGTCCCACGCCCTTCGGTCCGTCCCGCGAGCCAGACTTCGCTCGCGGTCGCCCCCCGACTCTCGACCTTTACGAATCCCGGATACCAGACTTTCTCGAGCGTCCAGTTGGGCTCCGTGTGCTCGAGCTTGGCGAGCGCGAGCCGGTGCGGCGCGGGCCGGGGACGGAGGGGAAACGACAGCGTCACCGTGCCGGAGTCGTGCGGCAGCAGCACCAGATTCACGACCGCGAGCCGTGGGTCCGCGCGCGAGATGAACGCCTCGACCGAAACAGCGGTTCGTCGGTCGCCGTGGAACCACTCGTAGCTGGTCGTCAAGACGCCCTCGTACATGTCGAGCGTCTGGCGGTAATTGCGCAGGCTCATCGTGTCGAGCGTGGCCTGGCCGAGCCAGTGCTGGCCGTCCGAAACGTCGATCGCGTTCCAGACGGGGAGGGCCGCAATGCGCGGGACGTCGTCCGGGCCATGGTCGTAGACGCCGGACGCGTAGGAGAGCGAGGCGGTGGCGCCGAGTGGGGTGGAGACGAGACTGAACGCGCCGTTGCCGATGAAGGCGGGGGCGCGGTACGTGGGATCGGTGGTCGAGACGATGAAGGTCGAGTCTTGGGCGGAGAGGGACAAAGCGAGAAACAGCAACAGCGAGCCAGCCACCGGGACAACTCGGTGGGGGGTGGCTGGCTCGCTGGACATCACGCCGCGGTCATCCGTGGCGCGCGACTAGAACCTGTACCCGAACGACACCTGCAGCGCCCGCGGCAGAATCGGACGCGCGAGGAACAAGTTGCTCGTGCGACCACTGGGGAGGAGGCTGAGACGAGGATTGCCCTCCTCGAGACCTTGCGACTGATAAACGTTCCACAGGTCGGCGCGAACCGTGACGCCGGACGATGGGATGAGGTACTCGGCACCCAGGTTGAGGTAGCTGTACGTCGGAAGCTGGTTGAGACAACTGCCGTTCGCAGCGCAGCGGCGGTCCACGAAGTGCCAGTCAGCGTCCAAGTTCACACCGGACCTGCCGCCATAGGTTATCGCGATGTTTCCGACGAGCGGCGGTATGCCGGCGAGGAGTGTGCCGACGTCCGCACCGCTCCCGCACCCTCCCGGCGGGGGGCAACTCGCGAATTCGGCCCGCAGCCAGGTCCAGTTGGTTACGGCACCGAAGCCGCTGTTGGGAAGATGGCCCGACCCCTCGAACTCGAGACCGTACGAGCGCACTTCGGGATTCGGCTGGATTGTCCAGATGGACTGACCCGTTACCGGGTCGAGCACCAGACCCTGACTTACGTTGTCCTTGAGGACGGTGTAGAAGCCATCAAGCGTCACGCCGAAGTTGCGGGCAGCATGCTTCACCCCGACTTCGCCCGTGTAGTTGCGCTTCGATTTGAACAACGAGACTTGTTGTTGAGCCGAGGCAACCAAGAATTCGTCCAGGGCTGGCATCTTGTATGCACGGCTGCCGAGGGCGTAAAGGGAAGTCTGATCGGTTAGGGAGTAGTTCACGCCCACCGATCCCGCCCAATCACCGATGCTGCGACTGAAGCTCTTGTAGGAGGAGGGCACCCCCCAGATGTCCTGATCATACAGCGTCAGGGAGTTCAACGTGTCCCCGCTGACTGGAGTCACCGCGGAATTCTGCGCTGTTTGCGTGTAGTCGTCCCTCTCGTACCGGCCCCCCAGATCGAGTCGCAAGCGCTCGCTCATCTTGAACGATCCGCCCAAGACCGCCGAGAAAACAGTGGTCTGCCCGTGGCCGTTCACGTAGTTCGAAACGAACCGACGGAAACCGTTCTTGGTGGCCGCGAAGTTACGGAGCGGCACCGCCACCGAGTCGTTAACGTTGGTGGTTCGGTTATGGAACTTGTAGTAGACGTCGGCGCTGTCCACGCGCAGGTCGACGAAATGCGGGTTATCCTGCACGTCCATCAACATGTCGGTGAAGTACCACTGGTTGGTCTGCGCGTAGTTGGCAAAGTAAAGGCCAAGGGAAACGTTATGTCCGCCCTCAAGCGCCTTCTTGAACGTCAATTGATCCTGAAACGCCGAAATGGGCTTCGCGACGTGCCACTCGCCTCCAGGCGAGAGCAGGCCGTTTGAGTTGTTGTACGCGGTGGCGCTACCCGTGGCGCTCAGCACGTTCGGGTAAGTGAGCGTGTATTTGGGGTTATGTACGACGATGCTGTAGATCGTATCGCCGGCGGGAACGGTCACCCGACCCTGGCGGTAGTTGCCCCAGTATTGCGTCAGATACGAGTTAACAAAGGTACCCGTGTCCTGGACGTCGAAGGGCAGGATGGCGTTCCATTCCTGCTGGTCATTCATGATCTGCGCGCTGTTCTCGACGTTCCACCCCTTCGCGAGATTGAAGCCCGCTGTGGCGGTGAGCCAATACGCCTTGGTCTGGAGCCCATGGTCCAGCGGCAGGAGCAGCTGACCGTCGGGAGTCGGAACCTGGATGTTGTTGCCCTCGTTCGTGTTCATCGAGCCGTAGTCCCCGAACCCGGGCACGTTCTGATAATTCTTCAGATTGGTCGAATCCGGATACATGAACGGCAGATCGAGGATGAACTGGTTGCGGTCATTGATGATCTTGAGGGAGGTTCGGAAATACCCGTTATTGAAATTCTTCGTCAGGCTGGCTTTCAGCTGTCCACCCGCCGTCCCCGGGAATCCGGGGTAGCGCGCGCCGCGATTGTAGCGGTAGAAGCCTCCGGCATTGAACCGCCAGTCCTGACCGATCGGGCCGTTCACGTTGAAGTCGTAGCGTGCCAGCCCGCCGGTCCCACCGTACGCCATCAGGCTCCCGCTCGTCTCCGGGCCGCCGGCATGGTTGATCAAATTGATGATCGCGCCTGGCGTGTTCGACCCGAACAGCGCAGAGCCTGCTCCGCGCACTACCTCCATCCGCTCGATGTTCTGATCGACCCGAAAGAGGTTGTCTGCGTTCATGAAGAAGGTGTGCATCGTCGGGAATACCGGGAGCCCGTCCTCCATGAACATCACGTACTCGACGCCCAGGATGCCACGCATGCTGATGTTCTCGTTGACCTCACCGCCCGAGCTCTCGACCCGTGTGAATCCCGGGACCAAGCGCAGCGCTTCCGTCGTGCTGCGCGGCGCCGCCTGGATGAGGTCTCCAGCACTCAGGACCGTCGTCGCGTTGCTGGTCTCCAGCTTCGTGCGCGGCGACTCCGTCCCTGTCACCACGACGGCTTCGAGCTTCAGGGGGTCGACCACCAACGTGAAATCCGCGGTCGCCTCCCTCCCGGACGCCACGCTGACCGTCTTGGTCTGACTGCGATAGCCGATGATCCGGACACGTACGACGTGCGAGCCCGCCGGGACGGCCTCGATCGAATAGACGCCGTTCGCGCCGGTGACGGCACCCTTCCCGATCTGCTCGATGTTCACCTGCGCGCCGGCGACGGCCGCGCCTTGCTCGTCGGTCACCTTGCCGCCGACGGTTCCGGTCCCTCCCTGCGCCATCGCGCGCGCGCCCGGGAAAGCGAAACCCAGGGCGACTACGGCCGCGAGGGTGCGCCAACGATTCGTACTAAGCATGTGAGACTCCCCTCCGTAGAGTGAGCGATGCCACCGGCATACGACTGGCAGGAGCTGCAACCGACGTCACAGTGCAGATGGTCATGCGCTAGCGCGCCTACAATGACCGCGGCGCGCACACTCGTCAAGGAGGTCACAGGTCGTGACGGCGCCTTATTTGTTGCGCGTTTGCAACACGTAAACCGGCACGCCCAGCGCGATGAGGAGCGCCCCCACGCCGGCGTGTACCGGATTCGCAAGCACAGAACTCAGGACGACGTACGCCGCTGCGATCACGAATAACGCGGCCGTCCAGGGGTAGCCGGGCACCCGAAATCCCGCGACGGGCCCGGGGCCGCGTGCCCGATACACGAAGAGCCCCGCCACGGTGAGCCCGAAGAAGATCCAGTCTCCGAACGCGACGTAGCTGACCAATTGGCCGAACGTCCCGGACACGGTCAGCACAATCGCCCAGACCGCCTGCAGGAGGAGCGCGGCGGTCGGGGTTCGGTACTCGGGATGCAGCCGAGCAAGTGCCGGAAAGAACACGCCGTCCGCCGCCATGGCCTGAAACACGCGCGGCGTCACGAGAATGACGAGATTCAGGAATCCGAACGTCGATACGGCAATTCCCGCCGCGATGATCGTGCTCCCCACCGGCCCGAGGACGGCCCGCATCACGGCCGCCGCCGGTGCCGAGCTGGCGGCGAGCCCGCCGGATCCCAGGACGCGCAGATACGCCAGGTTCGCCAACAGATAGACCGCCACCACGACCACCACGCCGAGCACGAGCGCGCGGGGCAAGCTGCGCTCCGGCTCGATGATCTCCTCTGCGATGAAGTTCGTCTGCTGCCAGCCGCCGTAGGTAAAGAGAATGGGGACGAGCGCGACCCCAAGCGCCTCCACCGCCCCCCACAGCCCGGCCGGGGCGGTAGAGGTCGGTAGAGGACGGTAGAGGGCGGTAGAGGTTGAAACAGATAGACCCACCACGATGAGCGCGACCAGTGCAGCCAGCTTGAGCACCGTGAAGACATTCTGTGTGAGAGCGGCGGGCTTGACCCCGACGCAGTTCACACCCGTGAGTAGTGCGATGGCGCCGACCGCGACCGGAGCGGTGAGCGAGGGCGAGAGCCCCACAAGCGCAAGGGCGTAGCTGGCAAACGTCACCGCGACCGCCGCGATCGCTCCCGTCGCAATGACCAGCAGCAGCGCCCATCCATAAAGGAAAGCGGGGAGCGGACCCCACGTCTCCCGCAGGTACACATACCCGCCACCCGCCCTGGGCCGCCGCGCGCCCAGCTCGGCGTAGCAGAACGCGCCGACGAGCGCGACCAGCCCCCCCACCACCCACGCGATCAAGATGAAAGAGGCGGATCCCACGCGCGTCGCGACCGTCGACGGCGTGAGAAAAATGCCGCCCCCGATGATGCCGCCGATCACCGCCATCGTGGCGGAAAACAGACCGAGCCGGCGGGCGTACGTGACGGCCGAAGTCGCTGCGCTCACGCAGCAGAAGATGCCGGGGACGGGGTTGTTCGGATAGCATCAACCCCCTTCCCTCCGGCGGTCCTCCGGTGCACGTTTTTTTCAATCCCCCGAGGAGTAGCCCTTCATGCCCCCGATCAGTTTCACCGTCAACGGCAAGCGCGAGACCGTGAACGTCACGCCCGACACGCCCCTGCTCTGGGTGCTGCGGGACACACTCGGCCTCACCGGCACGAAGTTCGGCTGCGGCATCGCGCAGTGCGGCGCGTGTACGGTGCACCTGGACGGCGTGGCCACGCGCACCTGCGTGCTGCCGGTCGCGGCCGTCGCCGGGAAGAAAGTGACCACTATCGAAGGCCTCTCGAAGAACCGCTCGCACGCGGTGCAGAAGGCGTGGATCGAGGAGGACGTGCCGCAGTGCGGCTACTGTCAGTCGGGCCAGATCATGGCCGCCGCCGCGTTACTCGCCAAGACTCCGCATCCCACCGACGCGGACATCGACGCCACCATGACGAACATCTGCCGCTGCGGGACCTACCAACGCATTCGCGCCGCCATCCATCGTGCGGCGGGAGCGTAACGTGGGCGCCCCCCCCCCCGGCACGGAAGTCTCGCGGCGCGAGTTCCTGCAGACGGCGACGGTCGCAGGCGCAGGTCTGGTCATCGGATTCCATCTGCCCGTCGGCGGCCGCCGCGGCGTGGCGTATCCATCGACCTTCGCGCCGAATGCCTGGCTGCGGATCAATCCGGACGAGAGTGTGCTCGTCGTCGTCGATCGCTCGGAGATGGGTCAGGGAGTCACGACCTCGCTGCCGATGCTCCTGGCCGAGGAGCTCGAGGCCGACTGGTCGAAGATCAAGATCGAGTTCGCCCCAGCGGACAAGGCGTACATCAACCCGATGTTCGGCATGCAGGGCACGGGCGGCAGCACGAGCATCCGCGCGGCGTACACGCCACTTCGGAAAGCCGGTGCCGCGGCGCGGGAGATGCTCGTCACCGCCGCCGCCCAAACGTGGGGCGTCGACCAGTCGGAGTGCCACGCCGAGAAGGGCGCGGTGGTGCACCCATCGAGCAAGCGGCGTCTCACCTACGGCAAGCTCGTTGGGAAAGCGTCGACCGTCCCGTTGCCGCACGACGTCCCGCTCAAGGAGCCCAAGGACTGGAAGATCCTCGGCACGCGCGTGAACCGCCTCGATACGCCGCCCAAGGTGAACGGCGAGGCGGGATTCGGGATCGACGTCAAGGCGCCGGGCCTCCTGGTCGGCGTGATCGCGCGCAGTCCCGTGTTCGGGGGGAAGGTGAAGAGCTTTGACGCCGCCAAAGCAAAGGCGGTGCCAGGTGTCCGGCAGGTCGTGCAGATCTCAACCGGCGTCGCCGTGGTGGGCGATGGCTATTGGCCCGCTAAGAAGGGGCGGGACGCGCTCGACATCACGTGGGACGAAGGGCCCACCGCCGGTGTCTCGAGCTCCTCGATCAGCGAGCTGTTCGCGAAGAATGCCGAGCAAGAGGGCGCCATGGCCCGCCACGACGGGGACACGCAGGCCGCGCTGCAGCTCGCGACCTACAAGGTGGAGGCGGTCTACGAGCTGCCGTTCCTGGCGCACGCGACCATGGAGCCGATGAACTGCACCGCGCACGTCCGGGCGGACGGCGTGGATATCTGGGCGCCTACACAGTTCCAGACCGGGGCGCAGGGCCTGGGCGCCGGCATCGGCGGCGTACCGCCCGAAAAGGTGAACGTTCACACGACCTATCTCGGTGGTGGATTCGGCCGCCGGTTCGAGCTGGACTTCATCAAAGAGGCGCTCGAGACGTCAAAGGCCGCCGGAGCGCCGGTCAAGCTGATCTGGTCGCGCGAAGACGACATTCGGAACGCGCAGTACCGTCCCGCCAACCTCCACCGTATGCGGGCGGGGCTCGACGCCGGGGGCCAGCCGGTGGCGTGGACCCAGCGGATCGTGGCCCCCTCGATCATGGCGCGTGTGTTCCCGGACACGGTCAAGAACGGTCTCGACGGGGAAGCCGTAGAGGGCGGCGTAGGGATGCCGTACGCGATCCCCAACGTCCACGTGGACTACGTCCTCACGGACACCGGTATTCCCGTGGGCTTCTGGCGCTCCGTGAACAATTCGTTCAACGGTTTCGCGGTCGAGACGTTCATCGACGAGCTGGCGTATGCGGCCAAGAAGGACCCGTACGAGTATCGCCGCGATCTGCTCGGCAAGGCGCCACGCCACCTCGGCGTGCTCAACCTCGCGGCGAGCAAAGCTGGATGGGGAACACCATTGCCGGCGGGGCGCGCGCGCGGCATCGCGGTCTTCAAGTCGTTCGATACCTACGTCGCCGAAGTGGCCGAGGTCTCCGTGGACTCGGACGGCGTGCCGCACGTGCATCGTGTCGTGTGCGCCGTGGACTGCGGGCCGGTCGTGAACCCCAGCATCGTGGAAGCGCAGATGCAGAGCGCCATCGTGTACGGCATGACCGCCGCGCTCTGGGGCGAGATCACGATCGACAAGGGCCAGGTGCAGCAGAGCAACTTCCACAACTATCGGATGCTGCGCATGGCGGAGATGCCGGTCGTCGAAGTGCACATCGTCCCCAGCACCGATTCGCAGGGGGGCGTGGGCGAGCCCGGCACCCCGCCGATCGCGCCGGCGGTGTGCAATGCGATCTACGCGCTGAATGGGAAACGGATCAGGAAGCTGCCGATAGGGAAGATCGTTTAACACCGGGAGCAGGGAGCGGGGAGCGGTACCCTCCGTTGCATCGGATGGAACCGCTCCCTGCTCCCCGCTCCCGCTCCATCGCGGAGGGCCTCATGAGCTCCGGGACCTCAATCACGCGCCGCCAGTTCGTCGAGACAACCGCCGGTCTCGTGATCGGATTCTCCATTGGACCGAGAGCCGTGCCGGGCACGCGCGCTCGCCCCACAGGCCCCTTCACCCCCAACGCCTGGATCCGCATCGATCCGGACGGCATCGTCACACTCACGCTCGACCGTTCCGAGATGGGCCAGGGCTCCCAGACCGGCCTCGCCATGCTGCTCGCCGAAGAGCTCGATGCCGACTGGTCCGCCATCCGCCTCGGCCCGATGCCGGAGAATCCCGCCGGCTGGTCCCGCACCATGCGGACCGGCGGCAGCCACGCCATCGAGGGCTCCTGGGATCCGCTCCGCAAGGCGGGCGCCGCGGCGCGCGAGATGCTGCTTCGGGCCGCCGCCGAGACCTGGGGCGTGGACAAGCGAGAGTGCCGCACGGAGAAGGGCCAGGTCGTGCACGCCGCCTCGGGCCGGCGGCTCGCGTATGGACGGCTCGTGGCGCGCGCAGCGGCGCTGGCCCCGCCCGTACCGACCGACGTGACGCTCAAGGATCCCAAGGACTTCAAGATCATCGGCACGCGGGTGCGCCGGATCGATACGCCGTCCAAGGTCGACGGCAGCGCGGTCTTCGGGATCGACGTGAAGGTCCCCGGGATGTTGATCGCGTCGATCGAGCGGTCGCCGGTGCTGGGCGGCAAAGTCAAACAGGTGAACGCCGAACGCACCAAAGATCTCCCCGGGGTGCGACACGTCGTCGAGCTCGAGGCGAGCTCGTGGATGGGCCCAGCGGGCGGGTGGGCGGCCGGCTGCGCCGCCGGGGTGGCGGTGGTGGCGGACACCTACTGGCAAGCGCTCGTAGGACGGCGCGCGCTGCAGATCGACTGGGACGAGGGCGGCGCGGCGACGCTCGACTCGGCGAGCGTGCGATCGCAGCTCGCCGGGCTGGGCGAGAACCCGGCGATCGTCGCGGAGAACACCGGTGACGCCACGACCGCCATGGCGAGTGCCGCGAAGCGCATCGACGCGGTGTACGATGTGCCCTTCATTCACCATGCGACGATGGAGCCGATGAATTGCACGGCGCACGTCCAGCCCGACGGTGTCGATGTCTGGGCGCCGACCCAGAACCAGGGGGACGCGCAGAAAGTCGCCGCCCAGGTGTCGGGGCTGCCGGTCGACAAGGTTCGGATCCACACGACGCTGTCGGGCGGTGGGTTCGGCCGTCGGCTCGAGCCGGACTTCGTGTCGGAAGCGGTGCGGATCTCGAAGGCCGTCGGCGCGCCGGTGAAGGTCATTTGGTCGCGAGAAGACGACATGCGAAACGGCTTCTACCGGCCCACGAGCTACAACAAGTTCACCGCGGGGCTCGATGCCAGCGGGCGCCCGGTCGCCTGGACCCATCGGATCGCCGGCACGCCGCTCCGCTACAAGTTTGGCCCGCTCGAGAAGGGCATCGACGACAGCTTGATCGACGGCGCGGTGATGCTCCCGTACGCGATCCCGAACGTGCACGTCGAGCAGGCCACGCTCGAGCTTGCGCCCGTGCCACGCGGCCCGTGGCGCTCGGTGGGCGTGTCGCACAACGGCTTCGTGACCGAATGCTTCTTCGACGAGATCGCGGCGGCCGGCGGACGGGATCCGGTCGAGCTCCGGCGAGAGCTGTTGCAAAACAAGCCCCGCCATCTCCGCGCCCTGAACCTCGCGGCGGAGAAATCGGGTTGGGGCACACCCCTCACCGCCGGCGGGGGCCACGGCCGCGGGATCGCGCTCGCGGAGTGGGGACCGACGGTGTGTGTCGAGGTGGCGGAAGTCGTGGTGGACGCCGACGGCACCGTGCACGTCCCGCGCGTCACCTGCGCGGTGGACTGCGGGCCGGCCGTGAACCCGGGTCAGATCGAGGCCCAGATTCAAGGCGGCGTCATCTTCGGCTTGAGCGCGGCCCTCTACGGCGAGATCACGCTCGCGGGCGGGCGCGTGGTACAGGGCAACTTCGACACGTACCCGGTCGTGCGGATGCCGGAGGCACCTGTCGTGGACGTGCACATCGTGGACAGTTCCGACAAGATCGGGGGCACGGGCGAGCCGGGCGTCCCGCCGATCGCGCCGGCGGTATGCAACGCGATCTTCGCCGCGACAGGGAAACGGGTCAGAAAGCTGCCGATCGGGAAGGTGGTCGTATAAAAACGGGAGCTGGGAGCAGGGAGCGGTACCTTCCGATGCAGCGGAGGGTACCGCTCCCCGCTCCCCGCTCCCCGCTCCCCGCTCCCATGTCATGTGCGCCGTCGCCACCCCCGGGCAACCACCCAGTCCAGCCACCGGTCCGGCAACCAGAGCCAGACGCGCGTCAGGAAACGCGGCGCGACCACGACCCGGATGGGCGGACGGCGCGCGGTGAGCGCCCGCTCCACCGCCGACACGACCTGGTCGGGCGGCGGGGCGTGCTCCGCGGCCATCAAGGCGCCCTGCCGCAGCCGCTCCATCACCCGCTCGTACGGGGTCCCGCGGTAGCGGCTCAGATCCATCTCCTCGACTTTGTTCCAGATCCGGCTCTGAAAGCTCGCGGGCTCGATCACAACGACCTTGACGCCGGCCGGGATGAGCTCGCGTCGCAAGCTGTCCGAGATCGCCTCGAGCCCGAACTTCGACGCGGCATAGGGGCCCATGAAGGGCAGCGCCGCGCGTCCGGCCACCGATGTGATGTTGACGATGCGACCATGCGCGGCCTTGAGGAGTGGGAGAAACGCCTGCGTGACGGCGACGGCGCCGAGTAGGTTGACCTCGAGCACCTGTCGGACCTCTGCGATGGGGATCAGCTCCAGCGGACCGGCAGCGGGGACGCCGGCGTTATTGACCAGCCCGGTAAGCGGCGATGCGCCGAGCGCGGCGGTCACCTCGTCGCGGGCGCGGGCGATGCTCGTTTGATCCGTCACGTCCATCCGCACCGGCGTGACGCCGTCCCGCTCGAGCGCGGCCCCGTCCTCGGCCCGCCGCACCGTGCCGAACACACGAAAGCCCCGCCCAGCCAGATGCCGCACGATGGCGGCACCGATCCCGGACGAGGCTCCGGTAACCAACACGGTTGGTTGCATGAGTGAATCTATCGAACAGGGAGCAGGGAGCAGGGAGCAGGGAGCGGGGAGCGGTTCCTGCCGATCAGTGGAGAGTAACCACTCCCCACTCCCCACTCCCCTTCTCTATTATTGAGCTATCCGATACACCGTCCCCGCCCCGCCGTCCACGACGTAGATCTCCCCCCTCGCATCCTGGCCGAACGAGTGCGGGCTATTCAAACCGATATCCGGGGTCCACAGGGTGCGTGTCGCGACGGCATTGTTCGCGAAGGTGAAGCTGCGCAGCCACCCGCTGCACAAGTCCGAGTAGAAGTACTCGCCGACGAGCGCGGGCGAGAGCGCGCCGCGATACACATATCCGCCCATCACGGCGCAGCCGTCAGCGTGCGAGTACTCCACGCGCGGGAAGGTGAGGCCGGCGAAGTTGCAGGGGTTGGGATTGAAGCAGTGCGCGCCCTCCATGATCCGCCAGCCATAGTTCAATCCGGCCTGGCTCGCGGGCTCGACGTCCACTTCCTCCCAGCTGACCTCGCCCACGTCCGCGATGAAGAGCTGCCCGCTGGGCGGATCGAACGCATACCGCCATGGGTTCCGCAGGCCGAGCGCCCAGACCTCCGGCGCGCCGCCACCGCCCTTGTAAGGATTCCCATTCGGGATGGCGTACGGGTCGCCGCCGTCGACATCGATGCGGAGCAGCTTGCCGAGTAGCGAATCCGGGGTCTGCGCGCGGTTCTGTGGATCGCCGCCGGAGCCGCCGTCTCCCATTCCGATGTAGAACAGGCCGTCGGGCCCGAACATCACCAGGCCGCCGTTGTGGTTCGGGTAGGGCTGCTTGACGAAGATGATCAGCTTGTGCGACGCGGTGTCGGCCGCGTTCGAGTCGGCCGCGCTGACGGTGAAGCGCTCGACGTGGGTGTCGCCGTTCAGGTCGGTGTAATTCACGTAGAAGAAGCCGTTCGTGGCGTAGCTCGGGTGAAACGCCATGCTG
>DASQIB010000048.1:0-6979 GCA_035631795.1 Gemmatimonadales bacterium
GCCTTCGCCGCCGAGCACGTGCACTTTGCCGTCCATCGCCTCCGCGCCCGTGCCGCTCCTCGCGGTGGGCATCGGCAGGCGCGTGGCCCAGGTGTTGGTCGCGATATCGTAAGCCTCGTTCATCGATACATTCGACGACCACCCGTTCGAGAAGCACGAGCCGACGCGTCCGCCCACCGCGTAGATTTTGCCGTCGGCGTAGGCAACGCTGTGGTGATTGCGCGGCAGCGACATCGGCTTCAGCGTAGTCCAGCGATTGGTCTCGGTGTCGAACATCTCGAGCGTCGCGAGCAGCTCGACCGGCCCGCCGCCGGTGAGCCCATCGGGCAGATTCATGCCCGCCGGGATTTTCGCGCCGCCGGAGACGTAGATCTTGGTGCCTACGGCGACTGCGGCGAGCGCGCCGCGAGGCTGCGACATCGGCGGAAGCGCGCTCCAAGCGCCCTTGCCCATGTCGTACACCCATGCCTTGTCCTCCGGCCACCAGGCGTTCTTGCCGCTCTCGGGAAGGCGGAAACCGCCGAAGACGTAGAACTTGTTTCCGACCGCGGCCGCTGCGCCGTGATGCACGGGAACCGGATTGGAAGGCAGTTGCGTCCACTGGTTCGCGGCGGGATCGAACTTCCAGAAGATGCCCATGGGTTTGCCCGCGGGGTCCTGGCCGCCGTAGACGAGCACGCTGCCGCCGACGTTCGCGCCGATGACTTCGTTGGCGCCCTGCGGGATCGGCGGGCCTTGTTTCCACGCGCCTTGAGCGAATACGCTCGCGCTGGAAGCGCAGAGCGCGACTGAAAGGGCAAGCGTTGCGAATCGTTTCATGGAAATCTCCCTGATTGACCCTGATTGAGAGAGCCTCTCGGCTCTATTCGCGCAGCAGCAGGCGGATATCGTACGCCATATCGGCCGCGGACTGTCCGTAGCGGAGCATCAGGCGCGTTCGGCCCCTGCGGTCGATGACATAGTAGCCGGTGCTGTGGTCCATCGTGTAGTCGCCCTTCGAAGTCGGCACCTTCTGGTAGAAGACCTTGAACCCGCGCGCCGCCCGGCGCGTCGCCGCAAGGTCCCCCGCGAGACCGAGGAACGTCGGCTCGAACGCAGTCACGTACTTGGCAAGAAGCGCCGGCGTGTCGCGCTCGGGATCGACGGTGATGAACACGCCTTGCACGCGCTTACGGTCCTCGCCGAGCGCGTCCGCCGCGGCGGCAAGCGTTGCAAGGGAGGTCGGACAGACGTCGGGGCAGCGCGTGAACCCGAAAGTGATGACGACGACCTTGCCCGGGAAATCGGTTCGGGTGCGCGCCTTGCCGTCGTGGCCGAGGAGCCGAAACCCCCCGTCGTAGCCCTGGCCGGTGACGTCGACGCCCTTGAACGCGAGCGCCGTTCCCCACACGAGCACGCCGCACGCGGCAAGCGGCAGTGAAAGCCCGCGCAGCATCCGCGATCAGCCCAGTGTGCCTACCTGCTCTTCCAGCAGGCTCCACGCGGTGGGGCCGAACTCCCCTTTCCAACGCTGGTAGAAGCCTCCGCCGAGCTTGCGGCGGAAGGTCGTCACATCGGCGGTGTTGAACAGCATTCCGCGACCCGCGAGCGTGGTCTCGAGTCGGCGGTTGAGATCGTTCGTGTACGCGCGCTGAGCGGCGACGTACTTCTTCACGTTGCGCTGAACGACCTCCTGCACGTCTGCGGGCAGCCCCTCCCAGAACTTGAGATTGGCGAGAAGGTTGAAGCCCGACCACATGTGATTGGTGATCGAGACGTAGCGCGTGACCTCGTAGAGCTTGTTCACTTCCGTAATGACGAGCGGGTTCTCCTGCGCGTCCACGCGGCGTGTCTTCAGGGCTTCGTACAGGTCGCGGATGTTCACCGTGACGGGCTGCGCCTCGAGCGACGCGAACAGGTCGCGGAACATCTGGCCGTCGGGAACGCGGATCCTCACTCCGCGCAGATCGTCCGCGGTGCGCACGGGGCGCTCGACCATGGAAATATGTCGGAAACCGTTCTCGAGCAGGCCGTACTGGAACCGGTAGATGCCTTTCGCCGCACACTCGCGACCGAGGTACTCGCCGAGCGCGCCGTCGTTTGCGCGGTGCACCTGCGCGTGGCTGGTGAAAGCGAAGGGGAGCCCCTGGATCTCCGCGACCGGGACTTTCCTTCCGAGGATGCCGCCCATCAAGGTGAAGAATTCGAGCTCGCCCGACTGCAGCATGTCGAGCGCGCCGGGATCGGACCCCGGAATGTTGTTGTTCTGCGCGTAGACCGTGACGGCGAGACGGCCGCCGGTTTCCTTTTTCACCTGTTCCCACAGGTCGACGAGAAACTGCTGCTGGTGGCTTTGCGCCGGCTGGTTGTGGAACTGCCTCGCCTGCCACTGCGGCGAGCGCTCGCGGGTGGACGGAACGGCACACGCGGTCACGATGCCCGCCGCAGCGCCGGCGAGCAGGAGCTCGCGGCGCTTTCTACCATGTTCGTCCACGGGAGCCTCCGGCTGAACGGTCATTAAGAACCGTGTCAGTTGAAGAAGAACAAGGGCGAACCGAAGGTGCCGGGCGAGACGGCCGAGTTGAGGCGCACTACGATGTCGCCATCGGCGAGCACCAGGTCCGGATGGCCATCGCCATCGATGTCAGCGATGGCCACGCCCATGGGCCCCCAGACGCCGCGGTAGTTCACGGCGGCCAGGAGGACGCCGGGTGTTGCAGCTGAGGGCGGGGTCTGCAGCAAGACTGACACGACACCCGGGTCGCCAGGGAGGCCTTCGCAGGCCACGGCGACATCGAGCTTGCCATCGCCGTTCAAGTCGCCTACAGCGAGGGCCGCGGAGCGGTAGCCCGTGACGTAGTGAGCCGGTGCGAGGAAGGTTCCCGCCGTGGAGCCCTGCATCAGCACGCTCAGTCCCTGGGTGCCGGGATTGATCGCCGCGCCGAAGTTGGCCGTGAGCAGGTCCAGCTTTCCGTCACCATCGAGGTCCGCCGCCTTGATGGCAACGGGCTGGACGCCGGTGCCGTAGTCCACGGCAGAGGCGATCACGCCGGCCGAAGTCTGGAGCAGTACGGAGACCGTGTCCGCTGTGGTGGCCACGGCGATGTCGGCGAAGCCGTTGCCGTCGAGATCCGCCACGGTCACGGCCTGGGGTTCACCGCCGACGGTGTAGGTGACAGGAGGTGCGAACTGCACCGCATTGGGAGCCGGGGGGGAGATCTGGTGGAAGACCATCACGCTGGGCGCCGGGGGAATCATGCCGGTGCTGGCGTCAAAGCTCGCGGCCACCACGATATCCGTCAGACCATCGCCGTTCAGGTCGCCCACGGCCACATCCAAGGGGATCCGGCCGGGCGTGGAGAGGACGAGCGCGGGAAGGAAGAAACCCGGCCTGGCGGGATCGGCCAGACGCACGCTGACGGTATGGTCACCGGCATTCGCCACCACCAGATCAGGGCGTCCGTCGCCGTCGACATCCGCCGCCACGAAGTTGGCGGGATCTACACCCACGCCGAATCGGGTCGGCGGCAAGGCGAAGGTTCCATTCGAGTTTTGGAAACGCGTCGAAACGTAACCCTGGGTGGGTGTACCCCCTAGGTCGGTGGACACCATGCCGAGGATGTCGGGCTTTCCATTGGCGTCGACGTCCGCCACGGCGATGCCGTTGACCAGGTAGCCCGAGGCGGGCCCGTAATTGTTGCTGTCATACCCCGAGCATCCGACCAGGGCGAGAACTCCAGTAGAGGCGAGGAGCAAGCGGGCGTGGGTTTGCATGCGACCTCCGTGAAGCTGTGATAGCAGGCGTTCGGTATTATGAACCGTAATTCGGTCTTGACCGCAATACACGCCCCTCGATCAATCCCCGATCAGCTCGCGCACCGCGGCGACCAGGTCTTCGAACTTGAAGGGCTTCATGAACGTCTTCACAGCGCCGGCCTGGCGCGCGACCTCGAACACGTCGTAATTCCTAAGCGGCTCGTAGCCGGTCACGGCGATGATCTTCACCTCGGGAAACTCCCTGCGCAGGTCGCGGATCGTCTCGATACCCTCCTTTTCCGGCATGAAGATGTCGGTGACGATCACGTCGGCCGGCCGCGTCCGCTGCAGCGCCAGTCCCTGAACGCCGTCAGCGGCGCCTTCGGCTTCGATGCCGCAGCTCTTGAACCACCGTAGCGCAAGCTTCCTGAAGTCGTCGCTGTCGTCGATGACGAGAACGCGCGTCATGTCCCCGGGAAAAGGAAGGCGGAATGCGGATTTTATGCAAAGCGCCGCAGACAATCCACCCAAAGCCGTGTCCTGCTTCGCCGGCATCGGGGCCGGTACCGGGGGTGCAATCTCAGTCGAGCGTGAACGCGTCCCAGGCGATGCTGTCCCAGGCGATGCTGTCCCAGGCGACGCTGTCCCAGGCGATGCTGTCCCAGGCGATGCTGTCCCAGGCGATGCTGTCCCAGGCGACGCTGTCCCAGGCGAAGTTATCCCAGGCAATGCTGTTCCAGGTCAGGGTGTCCCAGGTCAGGAGTGGCCAGTAAATGCCGCCGAGCAGCGGATCATTCCAGTTCAGCGGTGAACCAAACAGGACCGGGTACAGGGCGCTGGCGAAGCCGTCCGCGGGGCGGAGCCCCTGATTCACGCAGGCCACACTGGCCACGGCTTGGAGCGTGCCGAACAGGAGACTGCCGCCCGGCGCGGACGCGCCAGGGGCCGCCGCGTTCACTGCGGCGTATGCGTTGAGCAGGCCGCTGCCGTCCGCTATAGGATCGGGGAGAACCTGGCCGCTGTCCTGCCCGAACTGCTGCGTCGTCCCGACAAGGAGCGCCTTGACCTGATCCGGAGTGAGGTTCGGGCGGCCCTGAAGGAGGAGAGCCGCGGCTCCCGACACGACGGCGGTCGCCATCGATGTCCCGGTCAGACGGAAGTACGTAGCTCCGTTCTGCGCCACGACGACGCGATCGGGGAACAGCGTATCGAGGGCGCTTCCCGGCACGCGCAGGGAAACGATGCGCCGTCCGGGTGCGACCAGATCGGGCTTGGCATTCGAATCGGGGCTTCCCCAGGCTGAGAACCAGGCGAGCAGGTCATCGCCCCGGCCGATGGTTCCGCGATCGTCCGTCGCGCCGACGGTGATGACGTACGGGTCGATGCCCGGCGTCACGACGGTGTCGCGTTGCGGTCCGCCGTTCCCCGACGCAGCGACGACGACCAGACCGCGGCGCCACGCGATTTCCACGGCGGTGGACATCGGGTCGGCGCGGTAGGGAAGGTTGGCGGGCGCCCCAAAGGAGAGATTGATGACGCGGATGTTGTAGGCGGTGCGGTGCGCGAGGACCCACTCGATCCCGCGTATCACCGAGGAGATGCGACCGCTCCCGGTGTTGCCGAGCACCCGCACGTCGACGACGTTGGCTTGCGGAGCGATACCGACGAACTGGCCGCCGGAATTGGTGCCGTTCCCCGCGACGATCCCGGCGATATGCGTCCCATGCCCGCCCGGGTCGCTCGTCAGGCGCTGGTCGGCGAAGTTGACCGAGGCGAGTATGCGGTTCTGAGGCTGGACGAGATCCGCGTCCGCGGCGATCCCCGAATCGAGGATTGCGACCGTCACCCCTCCCCCTGTTATCCCCTGCTGCCAGACCTTGTTGGCTCTCACTACCTGCGGGTAGACCGAGGAGGCCTCGTTCGCAGTGGCGGGGGGCACCGGCGGCGCGGCGTTGGGCTGCGGGCCCACCGTCGCGTCCAAATGGATGAACGCCACCGTGGGCACGAGACTCAACGCGTCGATGCCGGCGGCGTTCGCGAACCCGGCGGCTCCGTCGATGAGGGAGAGCGCGACGGCAGGAACGCCGTTGAACCGCAGGAGATCGAGGGCCTCCAGGGCCCGATCGACATTCGGCGCACCGCTGAACGGCGGCAGCGCTTGCTGCATCTCCACGATGACCGGCAGGAGCTTCTGCGGATCGGCCTGCATCAGGGCGAGCAACGCAGGGTCGATCTTGTTCGCGTTGAGCGATTGCGTGCCCGCCGGCGCCGCGGGCGCAAGCGCCGGAGGCAGCGCCGGCGCAAGCACCGGAGGCGGCGCGGGCACAGGCACCGGAAGCGGTGCGGGCAGCAGCAATTGCGCGTGCGCGGGAGGCGCCGCGGGCCCCAAGGCAAGCGTGAGCACGACGAGCGCGCAGCTGATACCGGGCAGGCGGCGCTTCATGCGCGATCCTCCGCGGGGCGAGCGGCGCTGCGCTCTTCGCGCAAGGGCAGAGTGAAGCAGAACGTGCTGCCTTGGCCGTGACCCGGGGACTCCGCCCAGATGCGGCCGCCGTGTGCCGTGACGATCCCGTTGCTGAAGTAGAGGCCGAGCCCTCCTCCAGTCACGTTTCGCGCCGATTCCGCCCGATACCCCCGGCGGAACAACTGCGCGAGCTCGGTGGCGTCGAGGCCGATTCCCTCGTCGCGTACGCGCACCGTCGCACCCTGCCCGTCAGCGGCCATCGACACCGCCACGGTCGAGCCCTCGAGCGAGTACTTCAGGGCGTTGGAGAGAAGGTTCACGAGCACCTGCCGGATCCGTCGCCCGTCCCACTGGCCGATGACGCCCTGGTCGGCGGAGACCTCGAGGTGGTGGCGGGCGGTCGAGCGCATGCCCTCCGTCACGCCGCGGACAAGGGCGCCGAGATCGGTGAGCCCCGGCGAGATGGACAGAAGACCTGCTTCGAGGGAGGAGACGTCGAAGAGTGTCGTGAGGAGCTCCGAGAGATGGTCGGTATGCTCGACGATCAACGCGGCGTCTGCCTCGAGGGCCGCGCGCTCGTGCTCGCCGATAGACAATCGCCGGAGGAGAAGCTCCGCATGGCCCCTGATCACGGTGATGGGCGTCTTCATGTCGTGCCAGGCCATGCTGAAGATGTCTTCCCTCAGCCGTTCAAGCTCGCGCTGCCCCGTGATGTCGCGGAACACGATGACGCCGCCTTGCGGGGCGCCTTTGGGCGAACGGAGCACGGATGCGCTCAGG
>DASQIB010000049.1:0-4894 GCA_035631795.1 Gemmatimonadales bacterium
GAGCTTGCGGATCGCCCCCATCGCCTGGAGCAGCTCCGGCGCCCGCCGGCCCCGGTCCGTGGGGAACGGGGCGAGGTGGACCGAGCCTTCCCCCAGCGCCCGGTGGATCCAGTCGCTCACGAACGGCGCGGCGGGAGCGAGGAGCCGCGTCGCGGTCGCCAGGGCCTCGTGCAGGGTCTCGAGCGCCACCGCGTCGGTGGCCCGGTCGGGGGCCCAGAACCGCGGGCGGTTGCGCCGGACGTACCAGCGCGACAGGTCTTCCCCGACAAAGTCCATGATCGCGCGGACACCAGCGGTCACATCGTAATCCGACCAGGCCCGGCGGACCTCTTCCACGACTTCATCGAGCCGTGCCAGGAGCCAGCGGTCGGCCGCCGGGCGTTTCTCGAATGGCGTGGCGTCCGCGTCGGCGGGCGGGGTCCACGTTTCCGCGTACCGTTGAAAGAACGTGTACGTGTTGCGCAACGCGTTCAGGAACCCGCCGGTGACATCGGGGATCTGGCGGCGGTCGAAGCGCTTCGGGAGCCAAACCTGGCTCTGGCCGAGCAGGTACAGGCGAACGGCGTCGGCGCCGAACTCCTCGATGACCTCCCACGGGTTCACCACGTTGCCGCGGCTCTTCGACATCTTCTGCCCCTGCGCGTCGAGCACCAGCTCGTTCACGATGACGTTCTTGTAGACGAGCGCGTCGAACGCACTGACCCCGATCGCGAGCAGCGAGTAGAACCAGCCGCGCGTCTGATCCACGCCTTCACAGATGAAGTCCGCCGGGAAGTGCGCCTTGAAGTCGGCCTGATGCTCGAAGGGGTAGTGCCATTGGGCGTACGGCATGGCGCCGGAGTCGAACCAGGCGTCGATGACCTCCGGGACGCGCCGCATCGTCCCGCTGCACTCGCGACAGCGCCAGGTGTACAGATCGATCGCCGGCTTGTGCGGATCGAAGTCCTTCGGCAGCCGTTTCCCCCAGCGCTCTGCCAGCTCCGCGTAGGAGCCGATGACTTCCCGATGCTCCGCTTCGGCGTCACACTCCCACACGTTGAGCGGCGTGCCCCAGTACCGGTCCCGCGACAACGCCCAGTCGACGTTGTTCTCGAGCCACGCGCCGAAGCGCCCCGTCCCCACTTCGGACGGATGCCACCCCACCTGCTCGTTCACCTCGAGCAGCCGCGGCCGCACCGCCGTGGTGCGGACGAACCACGAGCTGCGCGCGTAGTAGATCAGCGCCGAGTCGCAGCGCCAGCAGAACGGGTACTGATGCTCGTAGGGCAGCGTCTCGAGCCACCGTCCCGCGTGCTTCAACCGCTCGATGATCAGCCGATTCGTTTCCTTCTCGGTCACCAGCTTGCCGTTGATCTCCGGCCAGCGGGTGTCCTGAAACGTGCCGTCCGGAGCAACCGGATTCACGAAGGCGAGGCCGTACTGTTGCGCCACCGCATAGTCGTCCGCGCCGAACGCCGGCGCCATGTGAACGAGGCCCGTTCCCTCTTCGGCGGACACGAACGCCCCCGCCACGACGATCGCGCGCTGGCCCTCCTGCGGCAGCGCCACGACTTCGAGGGGCCGCACATACTTGAGTCCCACCAGCTCGCGGCCGCGATAGCCCGCCACGCGGGTCGCTGTCGCGAGTGGCTTGCCGCCGACGTGCACATGGGCCGCGCGCTCCGTCGCCACGATGTAGCGCACGCCATTGACCTCGTATTCCCCGTACTCGAGGTCCGGATGCACGGCGACCGCGACGTTCGCGAGCAGTGTCCACGGGGTGGTCGTCCAGATGGCCAGCTGGCGGTTGGCATCGGTGGCGAGCGGGAAGGACACGTAGACCGAATTCGTCTGGACCTCGTCGTAGCCGAGCGCCAGCTCGTGCGAGGAGAGGGCGGTCCCGCACCGCGGGCAATACGGCAGGACCTTATGCCCGCGATAGAGGAGTGCCTTCTCGTAGAGGCGCTTGAGCAGCCACCACACGGTCTCGATGTAGTCATTCGAGTACGTGATGTAGGGGTGCTCGTAGTCCAGCCAGTACGCGATCCGCTCCGAGAGGGACTCCCAGTCGGTCTTGTACTTGAAGACGTTCTCGCGACATAGCCGGTTGAACTTCTCGACGCCGTAGGCCTCGATCTGCTTCTTGCCGGAGATCCCGAGCATGCGCTCGACCTCGATCTCGACGGGAAGGCCATGCGTGTCCCACCCGGCGATGCGCGTCACTCCCTGCCCCAGCATGGTGTGGTAGCGGCAGACGAGGTCCTTGATGGTGCGCGCGAACACATGATGAATGCCCGGCCGCCCGTTGGCGGTGGGCGGCCCCTCGAAAAACACAAAGGGCGGGCCGTAGCGCGCGCCCTCCTGGGTCTTCACGAAGAGGCGCTCGTGCTTCCACTCGGCGAGGAGGCTCTTCTCCAGCGCGTCGGGCGTGAGCCGGGCGTCGAACAGCGGGTAGGTCATCAGTTGAGCCGCTCGATCACGCCGCGCACCAGGGCCGTGAGGCGTGGCTCGGCCTGACGCGCGACCGCGAGAATCTGCTCGAGCGACGCGGGGGCCAGCGCGTCGGGGAGACACTGATCCGTGATGATGGACAGACCCAGCACCCGCAGCCCCATGTGCGCCGCGATGATCACTTCAGGCACGGTGCTCATGCCGACGACGTCCGCGCCGAGGGCGCGCAGCATCCGGTACTCGGCGCGCGTCTCGAGATTCGGGCCGGTCACCGCCACGTACACACCCTCGCGGAGCGGGACGCCGAGCGCGAGTGCCACGGCGCGCGCCAGGGATCGGAGCTCGGCATCGTAGGGCTCCGACATGTCGGGGAACCGCGGGCCGACGCGATCATCGTTGGGCCCTACGAGCGGGTTCGTGCCCAGCAGGTTGATGTGGTCCGCGATGAGCATCAAGTCGCCCGGGCTCCACAGAGGATGCATACCCCCGCACGCATTCGACACCACCAGGGTCCGGGCCCCGAGCCGCGCCAGCACCCGCACGGGAAACGCGATCTCCTGCGGCGAGTAGCCTTCGTACAGGTGGACCCGTCCCTGCATCGCCACCACGCACCGGCCCGCGAGCGTACCCACGAGCAGCCGCCCGGCGTGACTCTCCACGGTGGAAAGCGGGAAGCCCGGAACGTCGCCGTAGGGGATGCGGGCCTCCACGTCCATTTCGTCGGCCAGCCCGCCGAGCCCGGTGCCGAGGATGATCGCGACGTCGGGCGGGAGCGTCGTCCGCGCCCGCACGGCGCGGACCGCGGCCTCGATCATCCCCCCTGGTGGCTCCCCCCGCCCCCCCCGCCCGCCCCGCCCCCCCCGTCCAGGGCGCGCAGCTCGGCCAGCTGGCGCTCGAGCAGGGCGCGGAAGCCTACCACGTACGCCTGGAACTGGCGCTGCACGTCCGCGCTCTGGCGCTCGACTTCTTCGCGCGCGACCCGCGCCTCGTCGAGGATCCGACGGGCGTCCGCCTCCGACTCGCGAATGATCACCTGGGCTTCGCGCAGCGCCGCGCTGCGGCTGTCCTCGCGCAGCTGCTGCGCCGCGACGAGCGCTTCGTTCATCGCGCGCTCCCGCTCGCGATAGGCCTGCAGCTGCTCGCCCAGGGCCGCCACGCGCTCCTCGAGCACGGATTTCTCGCGCAGAATCCGCTCCAGCTCGTCGGCCACGCGGCCGCGAAAGTCTTCGACGCCGACGGGCTCGTACCCGCGCAGGCTGCGGCGGAACTCCTGCTTGCGCACGTCGAGCGGCGTGAGGTGGAACGCACTCTCGCTCACGTCTCCGTTTTCTCCCTCGGGCCGAACAGGACGGTACCCAAGCGGATCACCGTTGCCCCCTCCTCGACCGCTACGCCGTAGTCGGCGGACATCCCCATCGAGAGCGTCGGCAGCCATAGCCCCTCCTCCTGCAACGCGTCGCGCAGCTCGCGGAGCCCGCGAAACGTGCGGCGCTGCACACCGTCGTCGTCCGTGAACGGCGCGATGGTCATCAGTCCCTCGAGGGACAGATGGGGCAGCGCCGCCGCGTGGCGCGCGAGGGCCGCCGCCTCATCGGGCGTGCAGCCGCTCTTCTGCGTTTCTCCCGCCACATTCACCTGTAACAGCACCCGCTGTTTCGCGCCGTGAGCCGCGGCGCGCCGGTCGAGCTCGTCCGCCAGGGCCACGGAGTCGACCGAATGCACCAACGCGAACCGCCCGGCGACCTGCTTTGCTTTGTTGCGCTGTAGGTGCCCGATCAGGTGCCAGGTCGCCCGCCGCCCCGCGGGCGTGTCCACCTTGTCGAGCGCCTCCTGCACCCGGTTTTCGCCGAGGTCCGTGACGCCGGCCTCGAGCGCCGCTTCCACGGCGTCCACGCCCCAGCCTTTCGTGACCGCGACGATCGTGACGGGCGCGGTCCGGCTCGCGGCGGCCTGCCGTCGAGCGATCTCGGCCCGTACGTGTGCCAGCCGCTCGGGCAGAGCCGCAAAAGTCATAACCGCAAAAACTAGCCCGGGGTCAGGCCTGAAACAATCGGGGGGTCAGCTCGCGGGCGCTGTAACTCGTTCGCCGCCTTCGAGGTGCGAGATGGCGCCACTCAACAGGTCACGCACTTGCGGCGCGGAGAGATGGCGGTGCAGCAGTCCATGACTCGCGACCGAGATCGTCGAGGTCTCTTCCGACACGACGAGGACCGTCGCGTCCGTCTCTTCCGAGAGGCCCAGCGCGGCGCGGTGTCGCGTGCCGAGCGACTTGTCGGAGACCTTGAATTGGGTGAGCGGCAGGACGCACCCCGCGCCGATGATACGGTCACCGCGCACCAGGACCGCGCCGTCATGCAACGGCGAGTAGGGCGTGAAAATGGTCGTCAGGAGATCGGCCGAGACCTTGGCCTCCATCGGCACACCGGACGAGATGAACTCCTCGAGCCCGATGTCTCCCTCCACC